>JAYZBY010000148.1:0-7528 GCA_036338555.1 Acidobacteriota bacterium
TCTCCCAGGGCCTTGCTGATGAGGCCCTGGTTCATCTCTTGAAGTCCCTGGAGCTCAACCCGTATAAGGCTAGAACCTACAATAACTTGGGGGCGGCCATGGATCTTCAGGGGAAATCCGCAGAAGCGCTCATCTACTACCAGCGTGCACTGGAGTTGTCTCCGTCCTCGGTTCTTACCTATAACAATATGGGAAAAACCTACCTGGATTTAGGAAATCTGGATGAAGCGGCCGCCTATTTTGCCAAGGCCATCGCGATCCAGCCGGGTCTAGCCGATGCCTATTTCCACCTCGGGTTGGTGAGGGGCGATCAGGGGAACATTCAGGAAGCGACTTCTCACTTCCGGCAGGTCTTGCAGTTGGATCCTGCCCATGGGGAAGCTCAACAGCACTTGACGGCCTTAACCGAGGAATAAGGCTGCCATGAATGATCTACTCATCCGGCTTCGGGACCAGAAGATCCTCATCGCCCTGCTTCTGGCAGGGATCGTCCTGATCGTCTACGCTCCCGTGAGTCATTAAGAGTTCATCGATCTTGACGACGATCTGTACGTTCGGGACAACTCCCGAATCAAACAGGGCGTGACCTGGGACAATTTGGGATGGGTGCTCAGCACCTTCAGGAAAGGCGTCTGGAACCCGGCCACCTGGGTCTCTTTCATGCTGGACTATCAACTTTCCGGTTTGAATCCGGGCGCCTTTCACCTTACCAATCTCCTGTTTCATGCGGCCAGCGTGGTCCCCTACTGGTCAGCCGGTCAGCAGGCGGGCGCAGCCCGCCGGGGTCAGGGGTCAGCCTCCCCGGTGTCTTGGTGGTTACTTTCTTCTCGGTGTCTCTGGGGTGAAAATTCGGTGTCTCGGTGGTGAGGGGCCCTTACTCCAGATGAATTCGCCCGAACCGGCGCCGCCCCACTCGCAAAACAAAGCTCGTTTTCTTTGAAGGGTCCACCTTATGGGTGGGATCTTCGATCTTTTCCCCGTCGATGGATACGGCACCCTGACGGATCAGGCGTCTTGCCTCCGACTTGGATGGCGCAAGATCAACCTGAGAGATAAGGTCCACCAACACGACGGGCTTCCCGGAACATCGAACCGGAAAGGTCGGCATCTCTTGAGGTTCCTCTCCCTGCTGGACCACCCGGGCGAAATGTTCCCGCGCCTCGCGTGCGGCGGCCTCAGAATAAAAGTCGCTCACCATGCCAAAAGCCAGGTCCGCCTTCGCCTGCATGGGATGAAGTGATCCTGACTCCACGTCTGATTTCAGCCTTTGAACCTGGTCCCCGGACAAATCGGTCAGAAGCTCGTAGTAATGCCACATTTGCTGATCACTCATCGACATGGCCTTGCCATAGATTTCCTGAGGAGGTTCATTGATTCCGATGTGGTTTCCCAGCGACTTGCTCATCTTATCCACCCCATCAAGTCCTTCCAGTAATGGAGTCATCAGCAGGATCTGGGGCTGCTGTCCGAATTCCCGTTGAATGTCACGTCCCACCAGAAGATTGAATTTCTGGTCGGTGCCCCCTAGCTCAACGTCTGCCTTCAGGAAAACACTGTCATAAGCCTGGGCCAATGGATACAGCAGCTCGTGTATGGAGATGGGCTGTTGGGCCGAGAGCCGTTTTTCAAAATCATCACGTTCCAGCATCCGGGCCACCGTATATTTTCCACACAAATGGATCCATTCCTCCGAGGACAGAGCACCCAACCAGCGGTTGTTGAAGTCGATGACCGTTTTCTCCGGATCAAGAATCTTGAAAACCTGCTCCTTGTAAGTTTCTGCATTTTCGAGCACCTCTTCTTGAGTCAGAGGGGGTCGAGTCTTGTTGCGTCCGCTGGGGTCGCCGATGCGGCCAGTAAAATCTCCGATAAGAAAAATGACGCGGTGACCCAGGTCCTGGAAGTGTTTCATCTTGCGAATCAACACCGTGTGACCCACGTGCAGATCGGGGGCCGTCGGGTCGAAGCCCACCTTGACGGTCAGTTCCTGTCCCGTCTCCTGGGACCTTTTAAGCTTCTGACGGAGTTCCTCCTCACTAATAACCTCGGTAGCACCTTTCACCAGATAGGCTATCTGTTCCTCAATTGTCATTTTTCAAATCCATTACATGGCCCATTATATTTAGCAGGAAGAGTTCAACCAAATTCCACAAGGCCCGGACGACTTAATCTCTCCGACAGCACATGATCCTGACTGACTACAGATACCCTCCTACCAAAAAACTCACTCGAACGTTGCTTGATTGCCCGCTTGGGATTATAGTCTCGTCTGCTATGAACGAAGAAGAGTTGAAAACCCTGACAACAAAGGCTGAACACTTTGACAAGATCGTCCAAAAATACACAACTCTTCAGGAGGATGCTGGTTTCTACAGCAGAAACTGGGTGGAGTTAGCCGAACTGATCGAAGCAGCGATCAAAAGCCTGGATGAGGTTCAGTGAAAAATCATCCGGATTTACTCTATCGCCTTTTGTCGCAGGAAAGCCGGGACCTCAGGATCTTGTTGAGGTTGCCTCATGCTGGCCAGGTGGGGCCGCAGTGAACTTCCTGGTGAAGCTTCTTCTTCCTGACCCCTGTCCTCATCGAAACCGGTGGCGATCACGGTGATTTTCATTTTGTTGCCCATCGCCTCATCGAAGACCGAACCGAAAATGATGTTGGCATCGGCGTGAGCTGCCTCCTGTACGATACGGCTCGCCTCGCTGACCTCATGCAGGGTCAAGTCGCTTCCGGTGATATTGATCAGAACCCCTCGAGCTCCTTGTATGGTGGTGTCTTCAAGAAGGGGACTGTTGATGGCCTTTCTGGCCGCCGTCTCGGCCCTGCCATCTCCCTCGGCGATTCCTGTTCCCATCAGCGCCATCCCCATTCCGGTGACAATCGTCTTGACGTCAGCGAAGTCGAGGTTGATCACACCCGGAACGGTGATCAGATCGCTGATTCCCTGTACAGCCTGCCGGAGCACATCATCCGCGAATTTAAAGGCATCGACCAGGGCCATCTGAGGAGGAACGGCCGTAAGCAATCGTTCGTTGGGAATGGTGATCACGGTATCGGCGCAATCCTTTAAATCGACAAGGGCCTGCTCGGCCTGGTTCATGCGCTTTTTCCCTTCAAAGCTGAAGGGTTTGGTGACCACCGCTACCGTCAGAGCACCCAGTTCAGAAGCGAGACTGGAAATAATGGGGGCGCTGCCCCCACCCGTACCCCCTCCCAATCCGGCGGTAACAAAAACCATGTCGGCACCTTCGAGCAGCTCGATGATTTTCTCGGTATCCTCCAGGGCGGCCTGACGGCCGATCTCGGGGTTGGCACCGGCACCCAATCCCTTGGTCAACTTGTTACCCAGCTGCAACTTGGTCGGAGCTCGGGACTGACGGAGAGCCTGCACATCGGTGTTGGCAGCAATAAATTCAACTCCTTCGATACCTGCCTCAATCATCCGATTGACAGCATTGCAGCCTCCACCACCGATCCCGACAACCTTGAGAGAGGCTCCCAACAGACTTTCGTCGAATACCAGTTTGATATCTTCGCTGTTGTCGTCAATCTTGATTCTTAGGTTCCCCATAACTACCTCCAGGTTTCAGCGACGAGATCATCCGTCCTGACGGTGTTGCACTCGGTCGGCCTCCTCAACGTACTCCATGAGTACGCCTGCGGGGTCCTCCCGTCGCGCGCATTGTCAGGCCGGCGCTTTCGTCGCTGCGTAGCCGATACACAATCCAGACAATCCCCGCCAAACATCTCAGGGTTCATCCGAGTCTTTCCATAAACCAGTTCTTCATTCTCTCTCCCCTGTCCCAGGGACCAACACCTCTGGTAGGTTCCTGACCGACAGCCAACTGACCCTGTACATTCTGGGTGTACTTGAGCAAGCCCAGCGAAGTTGAATAAGCCGGGTGAAAGGCGGAATGTTGGAGAGAAACCACGTTGATGGGATAGCCGACTCGTACGGGCATTCCCAAGATTTGTTCGGCCCTGTCGACAATGCCATCCAGAAGCGAACCTCCACCGGTGATCACCACCCCCATGATCAACTCCCTCTGAACCCCAACCTGCTGGATAGCCTCGGCCACCGCCTTGAGGATTTCATCACAACGGGCCTGGATTATCTGACACAGTTGTCGCCGTGACGCGGTTCTGCGCTGACCCGATCCGAATTCGCTCACCTCGATGAATTCCTCGATAGGAACGCTCTCGGGAAAGACGCTGCCTGCGGTCCGTTTGAGTTGCTCCGCTTCTTCCAGAGGTGCCTTGATCCCAATAGCGATGTCCTTGGTAATGAGATTTCCCCCGGCCGGAATCACCTCCGAGTGCCAGATGCTGCCCTGACTGTAAAATGCGAGATCCGTGGTTCCCCCGCCTATATCGACAAGAACGGTTCCCAGTTCCTTTTCATCAGCACTCAAAACCGCTTCGGCGGAGGCCAACTGCTGCATCACCACACCGCTGACCAGGACCCCTGCCTTATTGATGGCAGTGACGATGTTCTGCACCACCGCCGAGGCGTTGAGCACCAGGTGCAGCGCGACCGACAAATGCTTGCCGTTCATTCCCAGTGGGTTGACCACACCCGCATGTCCATCCACGTTGAAGTCGCGCGTGAGGATATGAATGATCTGGTAATCATCACTCAAGTCCGCGGAAGTTGCCGCTGTGACCGCTCGACTGACATCCTCATCGGTGATTTCGCCGTTTTTACTGCGCACCTCGGTCTCTCCCGCACTGTTGATCCCACGAATATAAGCTCCTCCGATACTGACATAGGCCGACTCAATCGAGGTCTGTGACTGCCTTTCCGCCTTTTCCAGGGAGACTTTGACGCTATCAATCGTCTCCGAGAGATTGACCACAACTCCCTTTTTCAATCCTCGGGATGGAGCCCATCCCGTACCCAGGATCTCCGTAGTTCCGTTCTCCGATTGGGCGCAGGTCGTGCAGATCTTGGTGGTACCCACGTCTATTCCGGCTAGAAACTGTTTCTTCCCCATCATTCACGACCGATCGGCGGCATGCGCCGTGATTGTCTTTTCCTTTCCTCGGGGAGTATGGAAGATGATCTTGTCGTCATAGGTCACATCGACCGACTCGATGATGCCATATTCCTTTTTCAAGCGATCGTAAAGCTCCTTCTGCGAAACAAAGGTCTCGTAACGAGCCAGGAAATCCTTATCCCCAAGGTAAATGGAAACAGGATCGCCTTCCGGAATGACGGCCACGGAATTGGGACTACCGACATCGATTTCCGATATCAATGGGTTATAGAGAGTCAATTCAGTCAAAACCCTCAGATAGGTTTCCATTCGAAGGACATTTTCCTCCCTCGCGTTCTCCCGAGCCACGTTCTTCAATCCCTTCACGATCGGACGATCCAGTGAGGGGTGCTGTGAACCAGGCCGATCCAGAATCACTCCCTCGCGATCGACTACATACAGTTCAGTGTCGATGGCAGCCATGGCGACCGCCTGCCGCTCGGTGATATGGATAAAGAGACCATCCGGCAATTTACGACGAACGGTGGCCTCCTTCACCCACGATTCCGACTCCACCAGAGCCCGGACCCGATCCAAATCAATCAGCAGCAGATCTTCCGAGACACTTTGAAGAATCAGCGAGTCCAGCGCTTCCCGGTCGAGCTGGGAGAGTCCCTGGTAGTGGATCTGCTTTAAAGAGAAGAGCTCGACAACATCGGCTGGGTGGCGCGTGTGGTCGAGAACGAACACTCCTGCCAGAACAATTCCCCCCAGCAGCAGAATACGCCCCCCCAGCAAGGCCAGTTGCTTGGCTCTGATTCGAAAGCTATGTTTTGTTTTCTTCAAGAAAAGCTTCTCCGATTTTCCAGACATTCCCGGCACCCAGGGTGATCAACAGATCCCCTGCTCGAGTCTCCTGTTCGAGAACTGCCAGTAGTTCTTCCTCATCCGGCAAGTAGTGGACCGGCTGATGCCGGCTAATTTTGCCGGCCAGGCGTTCCGAGGTCACACCCGCGATGGGAGCCTCCCCCGCCGAATAGATGTCCATCAAATAAAGGACATCGGCATCCGAAAAACATTGACTCAAATCCTTCATCACGGATTGGGTGCGGGTGTAGCGATGAGGCTGGAAAACGACGACAATACGGCGACCTCCCGCCTTACACGCCTCCAGCGTGGCACGGACCTCAGTTGGGTGATGCCCATAGTCATCGACAACCCACACATTGTCTTTCTCCCCCTTCCATTGGAGCCTCCGTTCGACTCCCTGGAAGGCGGCCAGGGCGCTCTGAATCGTTTCAAAAGGCGCCGAGATCAACTGCCGAGCAACGGCCACAGCCGCCAGAGAGTTCAGGACGTTATGCCGTCCCGGGACACCCAACTGGATGGGCCCCAAGCAGACGCCGTCCTCATAACAGACATAGCTCGACCGGCGCCACTCCAACTCCAGCTGGCGCGCACAAATATCAGCCCCTGACTCTAGGCCGTAGGTTACCACCCGGAGGTGAAGTTTTTTCAGGATTGCCGCCACTCCGGGGTCATCTGCACAGGCCACCACCAGACCCTCAACCTGGCTGCGATTCAGATGCTCCACAAAGGCCTCTTGTAAATCAGCCAGATCGCGGTATTCATCCATGTGGTCCAGGTCAATGTTGGTCACCACGGCACAAAACGGAGAGAGCTTGAGGAAACTACGATCGCTTTCATCCGCCTCCGCCACAAACCACTCCCCTTGACCCAATCGTGCGTTGCTCTGGATGGCCTCGAATCGAGCTCCCACAACCACAGTGGGATCCACTCCCGCCTTCAGTAGACACAAGCCAATCATGGCCGTGGTGGTGGTTTTCCCGTGGGTACCCGCCACGCTGATACCCCTTTCGTCGCCCATCAACTCCGCCAAGAGCTCACCTCGTGACAGGATGGGCAGGTCAAGGCTCCGAGCCTGGACCACCTCGGGATTCTCCCGAGACACGGCGCTTGAAAAGACGAGTACATCCACACCGTCCAGGTTAGCGGCAGCGTGACCACTGAAGATTTCGGCTCCCAGGCGGTCCAGTCTTTCGAGCAAAGGACTCTGCTGCAAATCCGATCCGGACACCCGAAAGCCGCTAGCAAGCAGAATCTCCGCCAAACCACTCATGCCGATGCCCCCGATACCGACAAAGTGAACCTTCTGAGAAGCGTCAAATCTCATCTCGTCGCTCTTGCCTCAATCACTTCTTCCATGAGTCCAATGATCTTTTGCCGACTTTCCCGCTTGGCCAGCCCTCTGCTGGCCTGTGCCATTTGACGTAGGCGATTGGGTTCACCCGCCATTTGGATCAGAACCCGGGCCAGTTCCCGGCCCGTCGTCCGGTTCTGCTCCAAGGCCACAGCGGCCTGCCTTTTCACGAAAACAGCGGCATTTTTGCGCTGATGATCATCGGCCGCCTGGGGGAGCGGGACCAGAAGGGCCGGCCTCCCGGCAGCGGCAATCTCGGCAACGGTGGAAGCTCCAGCTCGGGAGAGGACCAGATCACAACCCGCCATGCAGGTCGGCATGTCCTGAATG
>JAYZBY010000149.1:0-18707 GCA_036338555.1 Acidobacteriota bacterium
CCACGTGGAGTCCTCTTTTGATTACGGCGCCTATTCGAAACGAGGAGCCGCTGGCATCTGGCAGTTCATTCGGAGTACCGGACGCCGGTACATGACGATCAGCAGCTACGTCGATGAACGTCTTGATCCGCTGACAGCCACTGAGTCTGCGGCCCGTTTGCTCAAGCAGAACTACCAGGCCCTGGAAAGCTGGCCTCTGGCCGTAACCGCTTTCAATCATGGTCGAGCCGGTATGGCACGTGCCAAAAGGCGTTATGGCAACGATCTAGGGGAAGTGATCGAGCACTACACATCCCGGACCTTTGGATTTGCCAGCAAGAATTTTTATATCGAATTCCTGACTGCCGTGGAGGTGGCCCGGAACTACACCCACTACTTCGGACCTCTGGATATTTCCGAGCCTCTGCAGTTGGACAGCGTGGTCCTCGATCGTCCCTACCACTTGGACCATATCACTGATGTTCCAGAGCTGAGTGAGAAGGTTCTTCGTGAGTACAATCCTCAGATCCGGCAGCCTATCTGGCAGGGATCCCAGGTTCTCCCAAAGGGCCTCACCCTGCGGCTTCCCCAGGGTACGGGAGAGGCTGTAAAAGCTGCTCTGAAGTCGGCTCCCACAGCGGCAACTCACATCCTGGTGGCTGACAACGGTTCACTTGCCTATCGGGTTCGATACGGGGACACCTTAAGCGATATCGCCGAGGGCCTGGGGACTTCGATGGCCTCACTGCAGCGAGCCAACAACATCCCCAATGCCAACCGAATCTACCCGGGTCAACTGCTTCTGGTGGAAGGTAGCTCGACCGGCGCGGCCACCTCGGCCAGACCCGACCGATACCGGGTCAAATGGGGTGATACCCTGGAGGAGATAGCCGGCCGATTCGGCATTTCCATGAGGCAGCTGCAGCAGGCCAACCAGATCAACAATCCGCACCGTATTTTCCTGGGCCAGGTGCTGCTAATCCCCTAATCGGAAGTTCACCACCAAGACACAGGGAAAATTTCCACCACAAAGACACAGAGAAGAGAATTCTTTTCTTTGTCTTATCTCTCCAATCGTAGACAACTCAGTAGGGGCGCACAGACGTGCGTCCGCGGCAACTGACAAGGAGAATCCAGAATGTTGGGTCCGGAGTGTGGGAGGCGCCTCAGTGCGCCGAATCCGGACCAGCTGAACGGAAGCACGAAAGCACAAATGCACGCTACGGGGCCATGCGCCCCTACCCTTCCACCAACTCGGTTTCTAGTTCGGCCTTTTGAGACGTGAACGTCAATGCGTCCTTCTTGGCATCGTATTCCACTACAACCAAATCCCCATCGCTCACCTTACCTTCCAGAATCAACCGACCCAGGGGGTTCTCAAGTTGTTTTTGAATGCTTCGTTTCAGAGGCCGAGCCCCGTAGTGGGGATCATGGTTCACCTTTACCAGAAACTCGCTGGCCTCCTCGGTAATTTCCATGACAATGCTCTGATCTTTCAGCCGGGCACGTAAATGTCCCAGTTGAATCGCCACAATTTCCTTGAGGTGCTCCTCCGATAGAGTGTGGAACACAATGGTCTCATCCACACGATTCAGGAACTCAGGACGGAATTGGCGGCGGAGTTCCTCCAGGACCGCCTTCTTCATCTCATCATACTCGGGCCCATCCGAGGCCTCACAGAATTCAAGGATTCGATGACTCCCGATATTGGAGGTCATGATCAGGACGGTATGCTTGAAATCAACGGTTCGCCCCTTCCCATCAGTGAGTCTTCCATCATCCAGGATCTGAAGCAGCGTGTTGAAAACATCGTAGTGGGCCTTTTCAATCTCATCAAAGAGAACCACCGAGTAGGGGCGGCGACGCACCGCTTCACACAACTGGCCGCTTTCTTCGTACCCGACATATCCGGGAGGTGCTCCCAGAAGACGAGCGACCGTGTGCTTCTCCTGATACTCGGACATGTCGATTCGGACCATCGCCTGTTCGTCATCAAAGAGAAATTCGGCCAAAGCTTTGGCCAACTCCGTCTTGCCCACCCCGGTGGGACCAGAAAAAATAAAACTCCCTATGGGCCGGTTCGGATCCTTCAGGCCGGATCGAACACGAATCACCGCCTGGGATACTGCCGCCACGCCTTCATCCTGACCGACCACGCGCCCGTGAAGAGCCTCCTCCAAACCCAGCAGTTTATCGGTCTCTCCCTCCATCAGCTTGGACACCGGAATCCCCGTCCAACGACTGACCACCTCGGCAATATCGCCCTCATCGACCTCCTCCTTGAGTAGTTGGTGATCCCCCTGTTTGGTGGTGAGACGTTCCTGTTCCCTTTCCAGCTCGTGTTCCAGTCGGGAAAGTTCCCCATATTTCAGTTCGGCAGCACGGTTGAGGTCGTATTCTCGCTCGGCTTGTTCGATTGCAATCTTGGTTTGCTCCATTTGCTGACGAATCGCGCGCAATTGCAGCACCGTCTCCTGTTCTGCCTGCCACTGCGCCTGCAAGGTATCGACCTGCCCCCGGGTATCGGCCAACTCTTTGTCAATCCTGGCCAACCGCTCACTGGAGCCTTTATCGGTTTCCTTCTTGAGCGCTTCCCTCTCGATCTCGAGCTGCATCCCACGCCGCTTCATCTCATCCAGATGGGAGGGCATCGAGTCCATCTCGGTCCGCAGCTTGGCGGCGGATTCGTCGACCAGGTCAATGGCCTTGTCGGGCAAAAACCGATCCGAGATATAGCGATCGGAGAGCACGGCAGCAGCAACCAGGGCCGTATCCTTGATTCTCACGCCATGATGGACTTCGTATTTTTCATTTAATCCCCTCAATATGGAGATCGTGTCCTCCACTGAGGGCTGCTCCACCAGGACGGTTTGAAAACGCCGTTCCAGGGCCGCGTCTTTTTCGATGTATTGGCGGTGCTCATCCAGAGTGGTGGCACCGATGCAGTGCAGTTCGCCGCGAGCCAGCATCGGCTTGAGAAGGTTTCCCGCATCCATGGCGCCCTCCGCCTTTCCGGCTCCAACCACCGTATGCACCTCGTCGATGAAAAGAATGATCCCGCCTTGTGAGTCCTGAACCTCCTTGAGAACTGCTTTCAGCCTTTCTTCGAACTCCCCTCGGTACTTGGCTCCGGCAATCAGGGCTCCCATGTCCAGGGACACAATCTGCTTGTCCTTTAAACCTTGAGGCACGTCTCCCCGCACGATCCGTTGTGCCAATCCTTCGACGATCGCGGTCTTCCCCACTCCCGGCTCTCCGATGAGAACCGGATTGTTCTTGGTTCGCCGGGACAGAACCTGCATCACTCGACGGATTTCCTCGTCCCGACCGATGACCGGATCCAGTTTGCCCCGGTTCGCCTCCTGAGTGAGATCACGTCCATAGCGTTCCAGCGCCTGGTAGGTTGCCTCCGGGTTCCTGGAGGTCACCTGCTGCCGGCCTCTCACCTGGCTGAGAGTCTGGAGAAAACCTTCCCGAGTGACGCCAAGTTTTCTGAGCTTTCTACCGGTGCTGCCCGTGTCATCGGTCATGGTCAGCAGTAGATGCTCCACGGAAACAAATTCATCCCCCAGGTCCTGGGCCTCCTTGCGGGCCTGTGCCAGCAAAAGACGGAGCCGACCCGTCCCGTACACCTGATCCGGCACTCCCGAGGGACCGGTCACCTTGGGACGAGAATCCAGTTCCTCCAGGAAGAGTTTCTTCAGGTCTTCAACATTGATCTCAGCCTTATTGAAGAGGGCCGTTGCCAATCCCTTATCCTGCTCCAATAACGACAGCAGGAGATGCTCCACATCCACTTCCTGATGGTGGTGCTGTAGAGCCTTGATCTGAGTCTCGCTCAAGGCCGTTTGAACTTGTTCGGTTAAAGAATCAATTTCCATTTCACCTTCCTTGGTGCCTCCTTTATATAAGATCGGTCCGATCCGCTGGCAAGTTAGGCTTTTGACCGAAAATCCGAAATCCGAAGTCCCAAATCCGAAACCAATCCTTCTCCACTCCAAGCTCCAGCCAGGTGTTTCTCCACGCGGAGCGTGAGCGAGGCGTTTCTCTGCCCGCGAAGCGCGCTTCTCCTGTCTTCTATCTTCCGTTTGACCCCGGACCCTTCGAATCTTATATTCATCTGGAAAGGACATGACCAAGAAAAAAGTAAGCCAACACGACAGCCAGCCCCCGGAAGAACTCGAGGAAGAACCGCAGATCCGGGTGACCGACCGCCGGTTCTGGGCTCAGGACGAATCCCTGGTTGAAGAGGCGTCGGAAACTGATAGGAAATATCCCACTATCGTCGAAGAGCTCAAAGCACGCACTGAACTGGCCGAACAGAAGCTCAAGGAAAGGTTGGAACAGATCGCCCAGGAAAACGAGGCCTATCGGACGCGTCTGAAAAAAGAACTGGAACGACAGCTGAATCAGGAGAAGCTTGAACTGTTCCGTAACTTTCTGGAGATCATCGACAACCTTGAACGGGCCTTGAAGGCGGCCGACGAGAAGTCCACTCCAGAAGACCTGAGAGAAGGAGTGAAGCTCAATCTGGATCTCCTTCTGAGTAAGCTCAAGTCAATCGGAATTGAACCGATGGAGGTCCTCCATCAACCCTTTGACCCTCACCAGGCTGAAGCCCTGGGAACGGTACCGGTGGATGACCCCGAACTCGATTCTCAGGTGACCGAAGTGATACAGGGGGGATTCCGCTGGGGAGACCAGATCCTCCGTCCGGCCCGCGTTCGAATTGGACAGTACCAGGACGGGGAACCCTCAAAAGGCACCGACCGGAAGGACGCATCTTGATCAGGGTCTCGGGACTGCGGACTCGGTCTGGCTCTCTTCCGCTTCTTCGGTCTCCTCAACCACCTCCCGATGATCGATGACAATCTGCTTGATGCGGATGGCCACGGCGGGTCGGCCACTCAAGCGCTCATCCTTGGACAAGGGGGTTCGGGAAATCTCCTCGGCCACCTCTAACCCCTCAATCACCTCCCCGAATATCGTGTAGTCACCGTCCCACTCGGGAGAGCGTTCCAGGACAATAAAGAACTGACTGCTGGAAGAATCAGGGTTCCCCGGCTGGCGCGCCATGGCTACCGTACCCACAGAAAAGGGACGGGAACTGAACTCGGCGCGGATGAACTTCCCACTGTTTCCCTGTCCGTCGTTGTAAGGATCATTGTCCTTGGACTTGGGATCTCCTCCCTGGATCATTTTACTGGGCAAAATACGGTGAAATACGGTGCGCGTATAAAAACCGGTCTCTGACAGCTGGATAAAATTTTCGACCGCCATGGGAGCCAGGTCCGGAAGCAATCGAATCACGATGGTGCCCCGATCGGTCTCCATGACGGCGTGAGGTTCAGTTGGACCGGCGGGTTCCTGTTCAGCCGTCACAGATTCATCCAGTGTTCCCCCCGCTTCCTGGCTGGACCCACACCCCGCAGACACCACCATTAGGCAGGTCACAATGAAGGTTGCTTGAAAAATTTTCCTTAACACGATCCCTGAAAGTATGCCTCAACCGCTGTGGAATCTCAACTCCAGGAATCAGCATAGTGTCCGAAGTGAGGTAAGGCCGCTTTCCACTAGCGGAGCTGGGGCCTCGGAGACCCCTTTCCGTTGAAGGCATGACACAAGGCGATGGCCAGAGCATCTGCGGCGTCGTGGGGACGAGGCTCCTCCCGAAGATTGAGCAGCGTCCGTACCATCATTTGAATCTGTTGCTTGCTGGCCCTGCCGTAGCCGACCACCGCCTTTTTGACTTCCAGGGGCGTGTACTCGACTAAAGGGATCTCAAATTGACCGGCGGCCAACAGGACGACGCCCCGAGTTTGTCCCAGCTTCAGGGCGCTCTTGGCATTGACGGAAAAGAAGATGTCCTCTACCGCCATCACGGCAGGAGTGTGCCGCTTCAGCACCTCGCGGAGTTCTGTATAAATCCGTCTGAGTCGATCCGGGAAAAGGTTGGATTGGCCTTTGATGGTGCCCAGGACCCCCCCGTATTCGATACAGCAGATGTGATTCCCTTCAACCTGGATGAGCCCGTACCCGGTCACCTGACTGCCGGGATCAACGCCTAGAATAATCACGCAGTCATGATACAACCGGGTGCTGACCGCCTAGATTCGTTTTTTCGTTTTTTCGTTTTTTCGTGAGTCAGAAAACCAGGTATGGTAGAAAATTCCTAGGGATAGGTAGGAACGGACGAACGAAAGAAAGAACGAAAGAACGACCTCACGCCTGCGTCAGCGATTCAATCTGAGATTCGTCAATGTCGAAGTTGGCATACATGTTGGCCACATCCTCATGGTCATCAAGAGCATCCATGAGCCTCAGCATCTGCTCCGCCTGCTTGCTGGCCAGCTGTACCTCGTTCTGGGGAATCATTGTCAAGCTGGCGGACTCAATCGAGATCCCGGCGGAGTCCAATCCCTTTTTGACCGCTTCAAAGTCCTCCATGTCGGTATAGACAGCAAAGGTATCCCCCTCGTTTTTCAGGTCCTCGGCCCCGGCTTCAAGGGCCACTTCCATTAACTGGTCCTCCGAGACCTTTCCCGACTCGACAAGAATGTATCCCTTCCGCTCGAATATCCACTGCACACTACCCGTTTCAGCCAAACTTCCCCCTTGTTTGGAGAAGATGTGGCGCAGCTCGGCGACGGTTCGGTTCTTGTTGTCCGTGAGGACTTCGACCAGGACGGCCACGCCTCCCGGGCCGTATCCCTCATAGGAAATGGATTCGTAGTTCTGGCCCGGAAGTTCGCCTGTTCCCTTCATGATGGCGCGCTTGATATTATTTTGGGGCATATTGGCATCTTTGGCCGACTGCACGGCTGCTCGCAATCTTGGATTGGAATCCAGGTCGCCCCCGCCAAGACGGGCCGCCACACTGATTTCCTTAATGAGACGGGTAAAGAGTTTTCCCCTTTTGGCGTCGGCACTGGCCTTTTTGTGCTTGATCGAATGCCACTTGGAATGTCCTGACATAGGGTGTTTTTCCGGCTGTTATAGTAGAGGTGTATTGTAGCATGGAGACGAAAAAGCTGACAGGCCGACCTGCCGAACCGCTGACCGAAAACCGAAGACGGCCCAAGGGTCACCTGGGTCGGGTAGCGGCCGCTTCGGTGAGCGGCACGGTCAGGAGGTTGAGATGACCAAGTACAAGGCAACGCTCAAATATATCGGGACACGATACGCGGGTTGGCAGATTCAGAAAAACCAGACGACCATCCAGGGTCAGCTGAAAGAAGCACTCAGCACCTTTGCCGGCCAGCCTGTTAGTGTGATCGGCGCCGGCCGGACCGATTCGGGTGTTCACGCCATGGCACAGGTTGCCCATTTCACCCTCGCCCAACCAACTTCTCGGGAGAAGTTGATCCGTGCACTCAATGGGATCCTTCCGTGGGATATTCGAATCATGAGCCTGAGTCATGTTTCTTCAAGCTTCCATGCCCAGAAGGATGCAATCAGGAAAAGGTATGAATACCAGTTGTACAACGGCCCCACACTGTCTCCCTTTCTCCACGGCTACGTCCTCCATGTAAGACATCCTCTGGATCTTCAGGCCATGCAGGAAGCCGCCCAACACCTGTGTGACACCCATGATTTCACGGGATTTGCCGCCGCCGCCACCCAGGTCAAGAGTCGGATCCGTCAGGTCTACCTCTCACAGATTCAAAAGCGCGGACACCATGTGACTTACCGTGTCGAGGCGAACGGGTTCCTTCACCATATGGTTCGCAATATTGTCGGGACGCTCCTGCAGATTGGATCCGGTAAGAGACCTGCGAGCGATATTCGAAGAATCCTAACCTCCAGAAATCGACGGATGGCCGGACCTACGGCACCGGCTCAGGGACTATATATGATGAAGACTTGGTACTGAGAGTCCCTTTCCGACAGGAACCGAGCCGGTGTTGGCACAATTGGCCCGTATAATGCGTTACCCGGGCCGGCGGTATGGTAAAGTAGCGGTTAACTCAATGAATGAGCTAGTGAAAGAGTTCAAGGGAATTTTCGATCCTCCCAGCCCCGAGGTGGAAATTCTTGAGTGCCTCGATCCTCACAGACTCCCTCAACACATCGCGGTGATCATGGACGGTAATGGTCGCTGGGCCGAACAACGAAATTTGCCCCGCATGGAAGGTCATCGAGCCGGTATCGCCGCCGTCAGGGCAGTTGTTGAAACCGCTGCACGCCTATCGATTCCGGTCCTGACACTTTATGCTTTCTCGGCTGAAAACTGGAAACGGCCGCGCAGCGAGGTCAGCCAGCTCATGCGTCTTCTCAAGGAATATATTCGGAAAGAACTACCCACCCTCCAGAAAAACAATATTCGGTTTCAAACAATCGGACGTGTCGAAGTACTGCCCTCCTCAGTTCGTAAGGAGTTGAGAAACGCGGAAGAGGAGACTCAGGGAAACGGTGGAACCAGAATGGTGGTTGCTTTGAACTACAGTGGTCGTCTCGAAATAGTAGACGCCTTCAATCGGTTGCTGGAAAACGCGGCAACCTATCCTGTTGACGAAGAGGATATCGAGAAGAGTCTCTACACGACAGGACTTCCCGAGCCGGATCTTTTGATCCGTACCAGTGGTGAGATGCGAGTCAGCAACTTTCTCCTCTGGCAGATTGCCTATGCGGAGATTTATGTCACCGAGGTGCTTTGGCCGGACTTTCGTGCAAGTCATTTACTCGAGGCAATCGTGGAATTTCAACGGCGTGACCGCCGGTACGGAGGAATTCGCTTTGCCTCTCTGCAGAGCACCTGATGATGCGACGGGTCGCCACCGTGGCGGTACTCCTTCCCCTAGTGGTACTCGCTGTACGCTACCTCCCCTCCTATCTGTTCCTCCTGTTCCTGGATGTCGTTATTGTCCTGAGTCTTGTTGAACTGTTTCGACTGCTGGCGGTCCATGACGTCAAGGGGTATGGACTCAGCTTTCCACTGGCCCTCCTTCTACCCTGGATCTGGGTCTATGCTTCCACCTGGCTGATGGGCTTTCTGGTGCTCACGATCGTGGTGTGTATGGTAAAAAGCGTACTGGAGGCCCGTCAAAGCAAGTCAGGGTTCCTTTCGGCGTCGGGAAATCTATTGGCCATCACCTACCTGAGCATCCCTTTGTCCATTGCCGGAAATCTGCATCAAAAAGGAAGGTGGGAAGAGCTCTTACTCATCCTCTCGGTGATCTGGGCCGGTGATATGGCTGCCTATGGAGTGGGTCGAAAGTGGGGAAAACACAAGGTCACCCCCAGAATCAGTCCTCACAAATCCCTGGAAGGATACCTGGCGGGGTTTCTGGGCTCCATACTCGCCGCCCTCCTTTTTGGACACTATTTTCTCCCCGCCTGGAGCGTGTCCTTTCTGGGACTTGCCGGTCTCGTTCTGGGCGCAGCGGGTATGGTGGGCGACTTGTTTGAGTCCATGATCAAACGTTCGGCGGATCTCAAAGACAGTTCCAATCTGCTTCCAGGCCACGGAGGCATTCTGGACCGCCTCGACAGTCTCTTCTTTGCCCTTCCGGCCTATTACTGCCTCCTGATTTGGTAGAATGAGCCGTTTTGAAAAAACTATCGATTCTGGGATCCACCGGCTCGATTGGAAAGAGCGCCCTGGACCTCGTCGATCTTTATCCTGATCGCTTCCAGGTGTCGACTTTGGCCGCCCGCAAGAGTGTCGACGCCCTGTACGAGCAGGCATTGAAGTATCGTCCCCAGGTAATCGCTCTGTGGGATGAGGAGGCTGCTCGAGAGCTGCGAGGACGACTCCCCCAGATCGAAGTCCTTTCCGGCCTGGAAGGCGTGGCCCAGGCCGCGATCCACCCCAGTGTGGATACCGTGGTTGCCGCTATCGAAGGTGCAGCAGGTCTGGTTCCAACCTACCGTGCGTTGCTCGAAAAAAAGGACATCGCTCTGGCCAACAAGGAAACCCTGGTAATGGCCGGTGAGTTGATCATGTCGATCGTCAAGACCGGGGAGTCCAGCCTGCTCCCCGTTGACAGTGAACACTCCGCCTTGCATCAGTGCTTGAGAGGTGCCCGGAAGGACGAGGTTCACCGCTTGGTCCTGACCGCCTCGGGTGGACCTTTCTTCGACAAGAGTCCGGAACAGCTGGAAGGCGTGACGGTCGAGGAGGCCCTCAACCACCCCACCTGGAACATGGGGCCCAAAATCACCATCGACTCCGCCACTTTGATGAACAAGGGACTGGAAGTCATCGAGGCCTTCCATCTGTTCGGGTTCCCACCCGATCGCATCTCCATCGTGATCCATCCTCAATCCATTATCCATTCGATGGTGGAATTCGTGGATGGGACGGTACTGGCTCAGATGAGCATCACGGACATGAAATCGGCCATTCTCTACGCACTTGCTTATCCGGATCGCTGGGAATCGAATTTACCTCGACTGGATCTCCTATCGCTTTCCGCACTGGAGTTTCACCCACCCGATCGGGAAAAATTTCCCTGTATCAGGCTAGCCTATCAGGCACTGGAGAGTGGACAAACCTTTCCCACTGCCCTGAACGCCGCCAACGAGGTGGCCGTTGGCTGGTTCTTGAATGGTTCCCTACCTTTCTCATCCATTCCGGAGATCATTGAAGAGGTCCTGAACCAACACCAGTCCGCTCCCATGAACGACCTGGAAACGGTGCTGGAGGCCGATCGCCAGGCTCGCCGGAGGGCCGAAGAGACGCTCAGGAGCAAAAGTCCCCCCTGAAACTTCACACCCGGCTCAGTTTGACAAGGGTCTGATAACCGACGGACAATGATCTAGCCTGGTTGAATACGATCAGGTAGGAGGTTCCACTATTTTGGAGTTACTCAGTTCCATCGGTTTCAGCATCGTAGCCTTTCTCTTCGTGCTGGGAGTGATGATTTTCATTCACGAGTTCGGACACTACGCCGTTGCCAAGCTGCTTGGCATTCGGGTTGAAGTCTTTTCACTCGGGTTCGGCCGCCGCTTGATCGGATTCAAAAGAAACGAAACCGATTACCGGCTCAGTCTCCTGCCCCTGGGAGGTTACGTCAAAATGGCCGGAGAGAACTACGACGACGAGCTGGCGGGTGATCCAGGTGAGTTCATGTCCCATCCCAAGATGCACCGGTTCGCAGTGGCGGTGGCGGGTCCAATCATGAATATTGCCCTGGCCCTCATTTTGGTGACGGCCACTTTCATGTTGGGGATCCCTGCTGCCAAGTACCTGCACCAGACCGCCGTCATCGGGAGCATTGCAGACGGCTCACCGGCCCAGCAGGCCAGTTTGCAGATCCAGGACACGATCGTCGCGATCGATGGGAAAGCCACCCCGACCTGGCGGGAAGCTGAATTGCAGATCAGCATCAGCCCCAATCAGGAACTGATCCTCTCAATTGAGCGCGACAGCAACGTTTTCGATCAGTCGGTGATGACCTCGGTAACCGAAGGAATTGAAATCGGGACCATCGGCGCGGGTCCGTTTATTCCCTACATCGTTGCGGAGGTAGGGCCGGAGAGTCCGGCCTCTCGAGCTGGGCTTCAAGCTGATGATGAGATCCTCCAAGTGACCCTGGGAGAGAACACGAGTCGAGGCTTCAATGACAGCGCCGCCATGATCAATTCCAGCGAGGGACTTCCTTTGCAGTTTGAAGTTCGGCGCAGCGGTCAGGTTTTCGAATTGATCATCGCACCGGAAGAAATGGACGGTCGGTGGCGCATTGGAACCACCGTCCAGGTCATGGAGCTGGAGAAGTACGGTTTCATTGAATCCCTGTCCCGATCGCTGGAAAGAAACTATCGTCTGACCATGTTGACGTTCGAGGTGGTGGGACGGATCTTCACTGGACGGACTTCGCTGAAGGCCATGTCCGGTCCCATAGAAATCGCCCGTTTCTCGGGCATGGCGGCAACCCTGGGTGGCACCCAATTGCTGAACTTCATGGCCCTCGTCTCGCTGCAGCTGGGAATCTTCAATCTCATGCCGATCCCTATTCTGGACGGAGGAGTCATTGCTCTGCTGGGCTTTGAGGGCCTCATCCGACGGGACCTGAGCATCCGCGTCAAGGAACGCATTTTTCAGGTGGGCTTTGTTTTCCTCATGCTGTTGATGGGAATCGTCATCTTCAACGACCTGGCCAAGAACCTTCCTATTCTGGATTAGGGGGCGCTGGTCTTCGACCAGCGCGTTCCACGTTCCAGGTTCCACGTTTCAAAACTTTCAGGTCTTGTAGCGGCCGCTCCGTTTTTCCCTTCCGCCGCGATCGGGATATTGTATTGAAACATGGTGGAACCCTGGGAAGATCCGATCCAAGAAGAGAAAAACAAGATTCATCGACTCCGGGTCCTGGTTGATCTCACCACCAGCGTTCTCTATCAGGAGCCTTCACTGACCCTGGAGGAAGCTCGCCAGTTGGTGCAAAATACCGAAAGCTCGGTTTTGACACTTTTCCCCGATAAACAGCAGACCTTTGACATGGTGCTGTTGCCCCGGTTTGAACGGATTCTCCATGAACGCTGGGGGAAAGGCATGGGATACACCGAACATTAGCCCGAATAATGCATAAATTGTCTACTGCAGGACCGCCGCCTTCATCTGAGCGAAGCGAAGACAACCTATGCATAATCCAGACTAGCCCATAAAGATATGCGGGCGGTGATCCAGCGGGTTGATGAAGCCAGAGTGACCGTGGACGGGAACGTTGTCGGAAAAATTTCCAAAGGACTCCTGGTTTTCCTGGGCATCGCGACCGACGACGGTGAAGACGACCTGGCTTTCCTGAAAAAAAAGATCCTGAATCTACGAATCTTCCCGGATGCGGAAGGGAAGATGAATCTTTCCCTAGTGGACACCGGGAGCGCCGTACTTCTCGTTTCCCAGTTCACTCTATACGGCGATTGCCGCAAAGGGAATCGACCCAGCTTTATCCGTGCCGCGGAACCGGATCGGGCCCGGGCACTCTACCAGGAACTCCTCCGCCAGCTTCGCTCCGAAAATATCAGGGTCGAATCGGGGGAGTTTCAAGCCATGATGAAAGTTGATCTGGTCAATGACGGCCCGGTGACCCTGATTGTGGATTCGAAGAAGGGCTGACCACAGACCACAGACAGGGGATGGTGCTCCATTTCCTCTGACATTGGGTCCGGAGTGTGGGAGGCGCCTCAGTGCGACGATTCCGGAAAGGCCACCCCATAGAGCGGCCACTACACTTGTTCACCCGACCTCAGGCATCGCGCTCCCAAGGCACGACAGACTCTGACTCAGGGCGGGACGCCCTGAGCCAGTCTTGTCTTCTCTGTGTCTTTGTGTCTCCGTGGTGAAAGTCTTTTCTGTGTCTTTGTGGTGCACCTTCACATTTCACTTGACATTTCACCCTTTGTTCACCATAATGCCTTTATGCCTATTACGCGCAGACAAAAAGAGATTTTGGATTATCTGAGGAATTTCCTGGATCAGCAGGGCTATTCCCCCACCCTGGAGGAGATTGCCCATCATTTTTCCCTGGCTTCCCTCAACGGGGTTTATAAACACCTCAGGGCACTGGAAGAGAGAGGATTTATACGCCGTCTGACCAACCAGGCCCGATCGATTCAGCTGGTTGACCCGGAATCGACCTCGTCGGCAGTTCTACCCCTTCTCGGATATGTCACTGCAGGTCAGCCGTTGGAAGCCGTCGTGAACGAGGAAAACATTGCCGTTCCGGAGACTTTCCAGACGCGAGGCACCAACTATGTGCTGCAGGTCCAGGGGGAATCCATGATCGAAGAGCATATTCAGGATGGCGACTACGTCATCCTCGAACAGCGTTCGGAGGCTCACAATGGTGAGATGGTGGTCGCTCTCATTGATGGAGAGAAGGCTACCTTGAAGAAGTTCTATCGAGAACAAGACAAAATCCGATTACAACCCGCCAATGCGGCCCTGGAGCCCATCTGGACGACCGAGGACAAGATTCAAATTCAAGGGGTTGTAGTCGGCATCATGAGAAAGTATTAAGTGCTAAAACCAGGCCAAGGAGGCAAAATGTCCTATAGAATTCAGATATCGGGAAAAATTTTCGAAAGCGACGATCTTCGCACCCTGCTGAAAAGGGCCGTTGAAGCCCACCAAAATGCAGGTTTCAGACCGGATGATTCAGGGGGAACACCCTTCCCTATCCCCCCGATCCCCCAACCAATGGGCAGCAGGCTGCGGAAAACCGGGCGAAACCGGATGGCCTACTCTCTAGGATTCTGAACTTTCATTTTAAGTCACTGATATAACTCTGGTTATATCGGATCAAAAAATTCAATCCAAGACCCGAATAAGACCCTTCAGGGGTCACTCAGGAAAAAAGCTCCCCATTTTCCCACAAGTTTTCCACAGACCAACTAGCTTTTACTCTTCTCAGTGAGCTAGTCCACACCTCTTACGTACTTTCGGCACAAAGAGTAGAGGCTCACGGCCGAGACTGCATGCCCTTTAACAGCACGTCTTTCCGAAAGAACGAAGAAACGAAAAAACGAAATAGCAACGCTAGTCTGGTAAGATCAGAAAGCTTTTGGGGACAGCGCCAATAATTTTTGCAACTTTTTTAGTAGCACCCAATCCTAGTGAAAGAAGAGGGAAAGCAAGGGTTTTCGAGCAGGCCTAAAGCGGCGGCACCTGTGGCCTCTGGAGCCGAGTTGAAGAAGCTCGTAGCCAAGGCCGGGGGAGGGGACGTTGAAGCCTTTCAACGGCTGTATGGACTCTACAGCAGGAAGATCTTGAACTACATCTATCGCCTGACGGGTTCGCGTGAAGAGGCAGAGGACTTGACCCAGGATACGTTTGTCCTGGCCTACAAGAATCTCCGATCACTCAAAGAATCGAACAAGTTTCAAAGCTGGCTCTTCCGTATCGCCCAGAACAACGTCTACCAGATGTACCGGGGGAAGAAGCCTCAGATGAGTCCGCTCCCCGATGAAGGGTCCGAGCTGGCTGAAACGGACAGGCTCGGCACTTCGCAGAAAAGTCCGGAGGACAACCTCCTGTCTTCAGAACTGGAACAGGTGATCGAAGAATTCATCAACCACTTGCCGGACAAGCAGAAGGGAGTGTTTGTTCTTTCTGCTATTCACAAGTTAAGCTACAAAGAAATCAGTGAGATCGAGGACCGCTCCCTGGCATCGGTCAAGTCGGATGTTCACCGCGCGCGGGTGGACGTCAGGGATAAGGTTAAGGAATACTTGAGGGGAAAACATGGAATGTCAAGCTTGCATTGAGTCACTGACGGCTTTCCTGGACGACGAGTTGAGTGCCCCGGAAAGGGAGGTACTGGAAACCCATTTAACTCAATGTCGACCCTGCCGGCAGGAACATGAGTCCTTCCTTGATTCCTATCAGTGGGTGGACCAACTGACCTCCCTGGAAATGGACTCTGCCGGTTGGACGCGAGTTCACTCTGAGATCACCCACCTGCCCACCGACAAACCCTCCTGGTTTTCTCCCTTTCAATTCTTTTTCGGAAGTCGCTGGATTCCCGTTGCTGCCGGAACATTAGGTGTCGCCATCCTCTCTTTTTTCTTTCTGGGCGGCCCCAAGGCGGAAATGCAGCATGAGTTCCAGGTTTATCTGGAGCAACGCGAGCAGTTGGTCATTCGACGCGCACCCCTCCCGCCCCAGGAAGGTATGAGAGAAATCACGACCGATCTCCCCAATCCCTTTACCGTCAGTTTTGACACTAGCCAGAGCAACCCTTTTACACTGGAGTAGCAAGCGATGCCAAGCCGACTTGTCCTACTGATCCTTTTGTTAGGCCCTCACACCGCCGCCTTTCCCCAGAACTGGAACCAGGTTCGCAGCAGCGCAGAAAGGCAGCACGAGATGGTGATGCTACTGATCAGGAACAGAGATTTCGGCAAAGTCCTGGAGACATCCAGACAAATCTTCTCCCTCAGATTTCCTGCAAGCCAGGAACACCTCCTGGTTCAAGAAGGTCGTATTCTGTCAGAAGCCCTTGCCCACCACCAGCAGTTTCAGATTGCTCAAGGCCTGCTGGATCAAGCCCTCAGAGCCGTCCGATCGAATCCCTCCAAGATCGATCTTTTCAAGGAAAAAGCCTACCTCTTTACTAAGCAAGGAAGGGATGAGGAGGCTATGGAGTTCTTTGAACGGGCGATGGAACTTGAAAAATCCTCGCGCTAACCCCAGATCATGCATCCAATCGGGTTGGCTGTGTCTCGATAGACTCCCCCTACTGGGTGTTGCATCATGAAAACAACCGGAGCCGAAAAGTTCCCCTCGAAAATCTCCGAGCCGGAGGAATCCGGTCGCACCGTTTCCGAAGGGCGGCACCAACCTCTTTATCGACCCGATGATCTGTCAGACTTTGATTACCAGCGTGATCTGGGCGATCCAGGCGAATTCCCCTACACTCGAGGCGTGCATTCCACCATGTACCGGGAAAAACTGTGGACGATGCGCCAGTTCTCGGGATTCGGCAGTCCAGAAGAAACAAACCGACGCTCCAAGTTTCTACTCGAGAAGGGTCAAACCGGTCTTTCCATCGCCTTTGATCTCCCGACTCTGATGGGAATGGACTCCGACAACCCCTTCTCCGAAGGAGAAGTCGGTAAATGCGGAGTGGTCATCGATTCGCTGGAAGACATGGAAATACTGTTTGAAGGCATTCCCCTCGATCAAGTCACGACATCGATGACCATCAATTCCCCGGCGGCGGTCTTGCTGGCTATGTATGTGGCGGTAGCGGAAAAGCAGGGGGTGGACCCCGCCCACATCAGTGGAACCCTCCAAAACGACATCCTGAAGGAATTTATCGCACAAAAAGAGTGGATCTATCCCCCTGAACCATCCATGCGCCTGGTGGTGGACTCCATCCAATTCTGTACCGAGCATCTTCCTCGCTACAACAGCATCTCCATCAGCGGCTACCATATTCGTGAGGCCGGCTCCACGGCTGTACAGGAATTGGCGTTCACCCTCCGTGACGGCATCGAGTACGTCGAATGGTGCCTTCGAGCCGGCATGAAGGTGGATGAATTCGCACCGCGGCTCTCGTTTTTCTTTGACGCCCACAATGATCTCTTCGAAGAGGTTGCCAAATTCAGAGCGGCACGGCAGCTGTGGGCCTATATCATGCGGGACCGGTTTGGAGCCCGGGAGAAACGCTCCTGGATGTGCCGGTTTCACACCCACACCGCCGGCTGCAGCTTGACGGCCCAGCAACCTCTGAACAACGTCATTCGCACCGCGGTTCAGGCACTGGCAGCCGTTCTGGGAGGAACCAATTCTCTTCACACCACCTCCATGGACGAAGCACTGGCGTTGCCGACAGAAGCCGCCGCACAAATGGCCCTGCGCACCCAGCAGATCCTGGCCCACGAAAGTGGCATCCCGGACACCGTGGATCCTCTGGGAGGCTCCTATTTCGTGGAGCGACTGACTCAGGAGATGGAAGGAGAGGCAGGAAAGTACATTGAGACCATTGATGGCATGGGAGGGATGATCCCTGCCATCGAAAAGGGATTCCCCCAGCAGGAAATCCAGGAAGCTTCCTATCAGCATCAAAAGGCTGTGGAGACCGGGAGGGAAATCGTGGTGGGAATCAACGAGTTCCAAACCGATGAAACCCTTCCTGTGGAAACGCTCCGCATTGGTCCGGAAATTCGTGATCACCAGATTCAGCGTCTCGAGAAACTACGCTCCAGACGAGACACTCGGACCGTCAAGCGAGCACTCTCGGAGTTGAAGGAAGCGGCTCGATCGGATAAAAACCTCATGCCCCTGTTGATTGAGGCCACCAAAGAGTACGCCACCCTAGGAGAGATCTGTGAGACACTCAAGGACGTGTTCGGAGAGTATCGGGAACCCAGCTTTTGAAGAGAACAATGGCGCAATAGAGCAATAGAACACTAGAAAAAAGTGGGGGGGCGCCCGGCCGTGCGCCCGTCTAGAAACGTGCTGCAAACGTGGGGAGAGAGAATAACAAGCGTGATTAAGGGAAAAAAAATTAGTGTGGTGGTCGCCAAGCCGGGGCTGGATGGACATGATCGAGGAGCCAAAGTGGTGGCCCGAGCGTTGCGGGATGCAGGGATGGAGGTGATCTACACCGGTCTTCGGCAAACTCCGGAACAGATCGTCCAAACCGCGCTGCAGGAGGATGCCGACGCGGTGGGCCTCTCCATCCTCTCGGGTGCTCACATGACCCTGTTTACCCGGGTCGCAGAGCTGCTGAAGAAGAATAAGGCCGAGGATATCCTGGTGTTCGGAGGCGGCATTATTCCCGATGAGGACATCCCCAAACTCGAGAAAATCGGAGTGGCCAGGATCTTTCAACCCAGCACCACCACGACCGAGATCATCGACTTCCTGGAAGCCAACCTCCAGGTTCAGAGGTAGCCGGGACTATGCATAAATTATCTACTGCAGTGCGCCCGCCTTCATCTGAACGAAGCGAAGAATCATCCGCACTGTCTGTGTTGTGCTTCCTTGGGCTCCCATGCTGGTAGGAGTGATCTCGGATACCCATGGTCTGCTGCGACCGCAGGTCTTCGACCTGTTTCAGGATGTCGAAACCATCATTCATGCCGGCGACATCGGGGACCAGAATATCTTGAGCGAACTGCGAACGTTGGCCCCCGTCCAAGCCGTCTGCGGCAACACCGACGGATTCCCTTTGGCGGAACAGTTCCCTCCCCGGAGATCTTTTCAACTCGAGGAGGTCAAGGTGTTTCTCACCCATATCGGGGGAAGCCCTCAACAGATGCGCTCGCTTTATCCCGAG
>JAYZBY010000150.1:0-14927 GCA_036338555.1 Acidobacteriota bacterium
AATCTGGCGTTCGTCATCTCCGTGAAGCCCACGACGGAGACGGCCGTCAGCGCTGCGCTGGCCCGCATGGAGAAGCTCAGCTTCCATCGCGAGCCGCCCCTGGTTCTGCCGATGGAGAACATCCTCGCGGGCTCATGAGGGCCAACTTACAGGCATTCGTCTTATTCACCAGAACGACAAATGGGAGCCAAACTGGCCCGGTCGGTTCAGGCAAATTACGGCTCCCGTTCCCTGCCAACGTGGTGGGGAGCTTCCTTCCAACAGGTTCTTGTCTGATGGAAGGGGAAGGGTCCTCCCGCCCCCAAAGCACTCATCGTGGACGATGACGAGAGCGGCCGCACCTTGGTGGAAGCTATGTTAGCCAGGTGTGGATACGAAGTCAGCACTTGTTCCAATGGTATCGAAGCTCTCGAGATCCTGGAACAGCGAGACGGCCCTCAGCTGACCATTCTCGACTGGATGATGCCCGAGATGGACGGCATTGAGCTGTGTCAAAAAATTCTGGAGTCCACCACTATCTCCTGCACCTATACCATCATGTTAACCAGCATGAACCGGAAGAGCGCTATGGCCGAAGCGATCGAGGCAGGCGCCGATGATTTCCTGGACAAGCCGTTCAGTTTGAGTGAACTCCTGGCGCGAGTTCGCGCCATTTTGCACTGAGGTATTCCCACGACGATGACTTCCCTAAGAAAAGGATCCTATGGAAGGGAATCAGGCTTGGCCGTCCTCAGCCGATCAATGCTACAATAGGCCGGTCAGCGGCGGCTGCAACGGTCTGCTTGACCCTGAAGCCGATATGACCCATTCTCGCCGAAGAGGTACCGATGACCGCAACCAGCTTTTATCAACGCCTCACGGATCGCCGGGATGTCCTGGCGCTTTTTGGCGGAATCCTGTTCAGCCTTGGGTTCACGGCACTGATCGCATGGGCCGGTAACCGCCTGGATGCCGTCGAACTCCTGCCAGATCAGGGTCAGGCCTGGTACTACTGGAAACTGCCCGTTCCCACTTTCTGGACCCGTTTCTCGGCCTGGGGTTTGTACCTGGTCCATCAGCTGACCGCCTGGGGGCTGATCTTCTACGCCCAGAAGTACGTGCGGCGTTATTCGACCGGCCTGAAGCCGGTCAACATCCTGGCCCTGGCCACAACGGCACTCTTTATAGTGCTTCACTTCATTCAGACCCACATCTGGTACGACGGCCTGGCTCAGGATGTTTCGGTTTTCAGCTCCCAGAACTCGGTGATCGTACTTCTGGTTTGGGTACTGCTGATGGAAAACAGTCGTCGAGGGATGTTTTTCGGCAAAAAGCTCCCGATTAGCAAAGAAATCAATCGCTGGGCGCGAACCTACCACGGCTATTTTTTCGCCTGGGCAACCATCTACACCTTCTGGTTCCACCCGCTGGTATCCACTCCCGGCCACCTGATCGGCTTTCTCTATATGTTCCTGCTGCTGCTGCAGGGAAGCCTGATGTACACCAAAGTGCACAAGAATCGCTACTGGACGCTGACGATGGAGGTCCTGGTGCTGGTGCACGGAACTCTGGTTGCCTACGCCCTGGAGGACGGGTTATGGCCCATGTTCTTCTTCGGGTTCGGTGGAATCTTCATCATCACCCAGATGCACGGGGTGGGTCTGAAGCTGTGGGCAAAACTGGTGTTCCTGGCAGCCTATGTCGGAGCAGTCCTGACTGTTTTCGGCCAACTCGGCTGGAGTCGTTTCGATGAGATCCTCCGCATCCCGGTGATTGATTACCTGGCGGTTCTGGTTCTAGCCGGATTGATGGGTGGAGGTCTATGGATCGCCCGTCGGCTACGAGGCCCCCGGAACCCGCCGATGAACGAAGTCGCCGCCTGAACCGGCGGTAGAAAGTCTTTTCTTCGGAGGCTACAGGAAAAGTAGGGTCGCGCTAATCCACCTCATCCTCGAGCTCCTCTATGACCTCGCCATTTTCGGAAACCGTTTCTTGATATGGGTAGATTTTTATCCTTTTTTACCGCCTGCTTTCTCGTATAAACGGGGCCGAATTTGTCAGGAGATCCCATGACAAGTTTTTTTAGGGTCCGTAACGAAGAAGATCCGCACATTTTGGTGGTCCTATCCACCCTTTTGGGTGTAGAAGAACACCATGAAGATCAACATCACGAAGAAGGAATACGAAACCTTGCTGGACATCCTTGGGATTGCCGACTGGGTGCTTCATGCCCATCACGTAAAGGAGAGATCGGACACGGGCAAGTACAAGGAATTGGAGCAGAAAATATTCTCGTATGCCAAGGACATGGGGTTCGAGGAACTGGTGAGTTACGAAGACCTCCTGAAGGGATATTATCCCACCCGAAAATTCGAGGAGACGACCCCGGGCATGGATTTTATCAGAGAGTTCGAAGACGACAGTTTCTGGGATGAACTGGTTCACCGCCTGGTGGATAGAGATATGCTGCGACTGGTCGGAGAGGAAAGGCTCTCCTCCATGCCGGTCAAAGAGCGGTTCGAGATGGAGGACCCTGTCGAGAAGAGGTATGGGGAAGAATTCTACAAGAACGGGTTGGATAACCTGACCTTTCGATCGTGATTCATCCTCATCTTTTTTGCCCGCTCCAATACCTATTGCTGGTGATAAAAGGTGAATACAAGGAGACACGAAATGAAACGATGGCTGTTGCTCATTGGTGTGCTGGTCAGCGTGGCTGGAGTCGCCGGACTCCAGGCGCAGCAGCTGGCCTACAATATCGTCATCCATGGAGGCATGATCGTCGACGGGAGCGGGAATCCCTGGTATCGGGCCGATCTGGGCATCCAGGACGGCAGGATTGTTCGTATCGGATCAATTGCTCCGGCCGCTGGAACTCGATCCATTGACGCCTCCGGAAAGGCGGTTTCACCCGGGTTCATCGATCTTCACACGCATTCTGACATTCCGCTGCTGATCGATGGCCACGCACAGAGTCGGATCCGGCAGGGCGTGACGCTCGATGTCATCGGTGAGAGCGGGAGTATTGCGCCGCTTGAGGGGGTGGTCTGGGACGGATACCGTGAAAACGTCGGGCGTCGCTACAACTTCACGGATGTTGATTGGAGAACGGTCCAGGGCTACTTCAAGCGGATTGAACGACAAGGCATCTCGATCAACGTCGCCACCAGCGTGGCTCCCCAGCAGGTCAAGCGGGCCGTGGTCGGCTACGACAACCGAGCCGCAACAGGCCGGGAACTCGAGCGCATGAAGCAACTGGTGGCTCAGGCGATGCGGGAGGGGGCGGTCGGACTTTCCTCCGCATACGGAGGGGGGGGCTACGACAACGCCGAGGAAATCTTCGAGATGGCCAAGATCGCGGCCGAAGCCGGCGGCTACTACGGCACCCATGTGGGCAGCGAGGGCTACCAGTTGGTCGAAGAGGTCAAAAAGGCCATCCGAGTGGCTGAGGTGGCCAGGATCCCGGTTCACATCTATCACTTCAAGATTCGAGGACGAAGTCTCTGGGGTCAGGTCGAGCCGGCCATTGAATTGATCGAGGAAGCCCGTGGACGCGGCCTCGAGATCACGGCGAACCAGTACCCCTACACGGCGATGTCGCATCCCTGGGGGGCACTTTTCCCGAGCTGGGCTCGCTCAGGCCCGCCCGGCCAGATCGTTGAACTCCTGAAGGACCCGGCGACACGGGAGAAGGTCAAACAGGATTCGGTCTTCAAGCAGTACGTCGAGGAGCATGGCGGCTGGGAGGGCAGCGTTGGATCCGGCTTCAAGAACCCGGCGTTAAGGCAGTTCGACGGCATGACCATCGCTGAGATTGCTGAAATCCGCGGCGATCAGGACCCTGCCGAGACCTGTTTTGATCTGATCGTGGAGGACGGCGGCTTCCCCAACGGCATCTGGCGCAATATGTCCGAAGATGATGTGAAAAGGATCATGAGACTACCCTGGGTAGCGATCGCCTCGGACGGAGCCGCTCTGCAAACTGAAGGCGTGCTCGGCCAGGGACTCCCGCATCCTCGCAGCTTCGGAACCAACCCGCGAGTGCTCAGAAAGTACGTTCGGGAGGAGAAGATTCTGACTCTGGAAGATGCCGTCCGCAAGATGACCTCGTTCCCCGCCCAGATTCTTCGCCTGGCCGATCGCGGCTTGCTGCGCGAAGGGTACTGGGCCGATGTGGTGGTCTTTGACCCGGAAACGGTGATCGATCAAGCGACCTTCGAGGATCCAAAGCAGTATCCGACCGGCATTGATCATGTTCTAGTCAATGGCGTGGTTGTAGTCGACAACGGCGAACATACGGGCGCCCGGCCCGGGAAGCCGATATACGGACCCGGCCACGACCGCTCCACGGGCAACTAAAATTCAATGGAGTTCGCCTGCGGAATTCCCGTTTCTATCCGCCTTGTGCCATACTGCTGCCACTATGATTCGTTTAATCTTCTTCTCCGCTCTTTGCTGTTTCGTTATCGCCTGCGCCGGGGCGCCTCCGCCCGAGGAAGTCGAGCCCGACCACGGAGCCGGCACCATTGTCAGGCTGGCCCCGGAACTGGATGCCATCGTCCCCAGCGACTACACCATCGAGAAGGTGGACGAGGGCTTTGAGTTTGTCGAGGGGCCGGTTTGGGTGAAGGACCCCGGCTATCTGCTTTTCAGCGATGTGCGCGGGGACGTCATCTACAAATGGGCCTCAGGCGGCAAGTCCGAGCCGTTTTTGAGCTCCCTCTATTCCGGCCCTCCCTCCGAGGAACCCGGTCTGTTCGGCCCCAACGGACTCACCATCGACGGGAAAGGTAACCTGGTCATCCTGGAGTACGGCAACCGGCAGATTTCGCGTATGCCCCTGGCAGGTGGGGACCGCGAGATCCTGGCTGACAGGTTCGAGGGAAAACGATTCAACCATCCCAATGACCTCGTTTATCACAGTTCGGGTGCTCTTTACTTCACCGACCCTCCGCTGGGTCGGGGGGAGGACAGGCCGCCGGAACAGGAACTGGACTTCGCCGGCATTTATCGCCTCGACCCTGACGGCGAACTGACCCTGCTGACGGCAGAGCACAGCAGCCCCAACGGCATTGCCCTCTCCCCGGATGAAGGCACCCTTTACGTTGCCAACATGAGGGGACCCCGGGCCTGGATGGCCTGGGATGTCCAGTCAGACGGCTCCATTGCCAACGGCCGTGTCTTTTTCGATACCGCCGATATGGAGGGAAGAGGAATTCCCGACGGTATGAAGATTGACTCGGAGGGGAATCTGCACGGCACCGGGCCAGGTGGCGTATTCATCTTGAGTCCCGAAGGCAAGCATCTCGGGACGATCCAGCCAACCGAGCGACCGGCCAACCTGGCCTGGGGGGACGCCGACGGCAAAACGCTTTACATGACAGCCCAAACCGGTCTTTACCGCGTTCGTCTGAACATCCCGGGGCTGCTGCCGGTGGGTGTGAGATAGGGCCCACCCGAAGGGAGACCTTCAAGTCGGCTTTTTAGCGGAGACATTCGGGTTGTTTTGCAGTAGGTTCTGAAACTGGAAAACCCATGCCGTTTACTGAATTCAAAGGCATTCCTATCTGGGGAGAACCCCTTGAAAACGCGGTTGAGCAAATGCTCAATTGTCAGAAATCAGCGGACTATTGCGCGCTGATGGCAGATCATCATCTAGGCTATGCCGTTCCGATTGGCGGAGTCGTGGCCTATCAAGACCAGGTGAGTCCATCCGGAGTCGGGTTCGACATCGCCTGTGGAAACAAAGCGGTTCGTCTGGACATGGCCTCCAGCGAGGCGCGCGCCAACATCCAGACCATCATGGATGACATCTGGGGCGAGATCGCTTTCGGGGTTGGTCGGACCAACAAGCAGGAAGCCGACCACGAGTTGTTCGACGACGACCCGGCCTGGGACATCAAAGAAGTGGGTCGCCTGAAGGACCTGGCCCGCCGCCAGCTGGGAACGGTGGGAAGCGGAAACCATTACGTGGATCTGTTCGTGGATGAATCGGACCGGGTCTGGTGCGGCGTCCATTTTGGATCCCGCGGTCTGGGACACAGGATTGCCACCCATTTCATTGGACAGGCAGGCGGCAAAGACGGAATTCATGCCGATCCGGTGTTGCTGGACGCGGACGGACCTCAGGGCCGGGAATATCTGGCAGCGATGAAACTGGCCGGACGTTATGCCTATGCAGGACGCGACTGGGTGTGCTCCAGGGTGGCCTCCCTGCTGGGGGCCACCATCGTGGAGGAGATTCACAACCATCATAACTTTGCCTGGCGGGAGAATCACAACGGCAAGGAGCTGTGGGTGGTGCGAAAAGGGGCGACTCCGGCTTTTCCCGGTCAAAAGGGCTTTGTCGGTGGCAGCATGGGAGAGTTTTCCGTCATCGTACAGGGCCTCGAGAGCCGGGAGAGTCAAAAGGCTCTCTATTCGACCGTTCACGGAGCGGGGCGGGTCATGTCAAGACGACAGGCCGCCGGGAAATTTCGCTGGAAAAAGGGTAAGCGAATCCAGCAATCCGACGGGATGATCAGCCGGGAGATGATGATGGAGTGGGTCTCAAACGCGGGAGTTGCCCTGCGCGGTGCCGGCACCGACGAATCCCCTCACTGCTACAAGCGGCTGCCCGAGGTTCTCCAGCACCACCAGCCCACCATTGAAGTGCTGCATACGCTGCATCCGATCGGGGTGGCCATGGCGGGAGCCGATGAGTTTGATCCCTACAGGGATTAGTCCGAAAAAGGTGCCCCGGCCGCTGGTCTTCGACCAGCGCGTTTCAAGTTTCAAGGTTCACGTTCCAATCCGGCACGATCCTGCAGCCTGTTGTAGGGGCGCACCGAGTGAGCCCACAGCAAGGACGGGGAAGCCGGGAAGGGCGCGCGGCCGTGCGCCCCTACTAGCGCAACGCTTGATTCAGCCAAAAACCTGGAGTGTGGGAGGCGCCTCAGTGCGCCGATTCCGGAGGGCCGCTCACAGCCCGACTTTCTTACACCAGGTCGTCACGAAGCGGTGGAAGGGCCGGCCTGACAAGGCGTACGAGAGGAGGCCCCCGGAAGCGTACTGTCCGGTACGCTGAGAAGGCCGAACGAGTGCAACACATTCAGGACGGATCATGGCGCCGATGCAGAAGAGCGGGTGTAAGAGAGTCGGGCTAAAAAAGCGGCCGCTAAAATGGCTCCGAAGGGGCGACAGAGGCTGCAGCATGAATCACTTGAGTTGAATTATTCCTTATTCAACCATTCGGTGAAGCGTTGTCTGGACAAAGGGTCCGACATCCACGAGTTATCCGGCTCCGGAATTCTCAAGGCATCGCGAACCGTTACCCAGCCATGTTGTAAAGGCATAAAGGCTTTGGTGCCTCGACGGGTGACCCACTCAAATGCCCGCCGCTGGTCGCAGGTCTCCGCCACCTGCAAAGTCATGCGGACATCCTGAGCCACGTAATCCATCACCTCTTGAAATTGATGCTGGGCCCAGAGCCGTGGAGCCAGGACTCCTGACATTCCTTCAGGCTTGCCCGGTATGTTCATGGCCTCGGCAGCTTTTCCCAGGGCCACCGGAAAACCACGATCGCAAAAAACGTGAAACATCATATCGACATGCTCCAACGCCAGGTCCCTGCACTGATCAAGAGCGTCGGATTCTTCCGCCAACACGTCAAAATCGAATCCCAGCCCGTTCCACGTCAGCAACGTGTAGCCCTCCCCTACCAGTTCGCCGAGACGATCAACGACCTGGTGGGCTTCATCAGGAGACATTCGACTGCTAGGCGTCCCATCCGAGTTTTTCCCGTGCCAGATCATCGGTTCGTCAGCGTCACAGGGAAAAGCGGCCGCACAGGTGATCCCGAGGGGTCGGTGGGAACTCCAGTGGGAGTCGTCCTCCGGTATATCGGCGGCTGTTTCAAGATCGAAAGCTAAATATTTAGTGATGGCATCAATATAGCCTGTGTAACTGACCCTGTTTTGTCTCTTCCAGGAGAAGGAGGGCTCGTCTGCACGACCTGACATGCCTTATTCATGATCAAGGCGGGTTTTGGACCAGCCTGGTCCGTGCGCCCACCCCTCGAACGAGGTACTATCAGGCTGGCGCTATTGGTGCTTCGTGACAAAAACCGGGGCTAAAGGCTTAAGGCTGCCGAATTAATGTGTGGAAGATTTTCAATATACACACCCACAAATACCCTGATGAAGAGGTTCAAGGTACTCCGCACGGAAGATTTCAGGCCCAACTACAATGCGGCCCCAACCCAGAATCTGCCCCTGATTCTCAACAATGATCCAACCGCCATCTCCCTGGGTCGGTGGGGATTGATCCCTTCCTGGGCCAAGGAGCAGAAAATCGGAAACCGGATGATCAATGCAAGGGCGGAAACGCTTCTTCAGAAGCCGTCGTTTAGAATCCCTTTCAGGAAACAACGATGCCTGGTCCTGGCGGATGGTTTTTATGAGTGGAAGAAGACTTCGGATGGGAAGATTCCTCACAGAATCGCACTCAAGGATAACGGACCCTTTGCCTTTGCCGGTATCTGGGAGGTGTGGACGACCCCCGACGGTGAGGAGATCCGGTCTTTTTCCATTATCACCACCGAGCCCAACCAGCTGATGAAACCTCTGCACCAGCGGATGCCGGTCATATTAAAGAAGGAGAATGAAGGAAAGTGGCTGCAGGAGATCGAGATCTCGGAGGCCCAGGCAATGCTGGAACCTTATCCGCTCGAAGATCTCGAGGCTTACCCGGTCTCCACTCTGGTCAACAGTCCGAGGAATAATTCCGAAGAGGTTCTCCAGCCTTTATAACCGGGCGTCCCACCTCGAGGCTCTACTTGCTATCCCGGCACGGCTTTCTGTCTCCACTCCCGGACAGAGAAGGCAAAAAGTGTTGGTTGACTCCCTCCCGGGTGGGCAAAGTTTTCCCGGTTGGGGGGAGTCGAATCCTACCTCTTTCAATCACTCAGGAGCCAACAAAAGCGTAACTCTTTATTGAGACCTGAGTTGAGGGCAGGCGGCTGCAGTCTGGCACGTTCCTTGCGTTTGGAAACAGGGCGTTGAAGCCAAACAGCCCGGAGATTACCGAGCCTATTGGTTCATTTTTTGCAGGACTGTGTTCCGTCGACCTGCTTTTTAGAGGAGTTTTATTTCAATGAAGAAAAACTCCCTTGTTTCGATCGTGCTGGCGACGGGCTTGGTCAGATTGTCCAAACGTCCCTGATAATGCTGCTGGAGTTTCGAATCAATCCCGCTGATCTGGTAAGAGCTCCCCTTCATGGCTTGATCAGAATTCCAGGCCCTTCTGGGCTTTAATTCCCTGGGAATAGGGGTGCTTGATCACCTTCGTCTCGGTCGCCAGATCCGCCATCTCCAGCAACTCCCGGGGAGCATAGCGGCCCGTAACCACCACATGCAGGTCGTGTCGTTTGCTGGTCAAGGCGCTGATCACGGTCTGGACGGGAAGATAGTCATACTTGCGGACGATATTGAGTTCATCCAGGATCACCAGGTCATAGCTGGGGTCTTCCATTAATTCGAGACTCTTTTCCCAGGCCACACCAGCCACTTCAATATCCCGCTCTCAGTCTTGAGTATCCCAGGTAAAGCCTTCACCCAGGGTATGCAGGTCCATCCTTCCAGAATGCATCCTCACGGAAGCCTGTTCCCCGGTCGGCAGGTTTCCCTTGATGAACTGCACCATTCCGACCTTCATGCCGTGTCCCAGCGCCCGGAAGGCCATCCCGAGCGCTGCCGTGGTTTTTCCCTTGCCGAGTCCGGTGTTGATGATGATCAGGCCCTTTTCCCGCTGAGAACGTTCTTGTTTGCGCTTGTGGGTGGCCGCAGCTTCTGCATTTTGCGCTGGTGTTCTTCTTTGGAGAGGGTCATGGCTACCGCAGCTGGTACTGGACTCCCCCACGAAACAGGGTTCCCGGGGTGGTGAATCCATCCTCGAAGTATTCGTCGTTGAGCAGGTTCTCTCCCTTGACATAGAACTCCACACTCGATTCATCGCTGATCGGAATGGTATATCCCAGGCCGGCGTTGACGCGCTGGTATCCTTCGAAGGGAAACAGCACCTGTCTGAAAAAGCGGGGTGAAAACAAACCTTCGGTGTAGCCGCTGATCCCCACATACTGGAGATTGAAATTCCAGGATTGTCTCCGGTAGTTGAATCCGGCACTCCAGTGGTGGGTCGGGATTCCCTCTTCGGCACGTGCCACACCGGCTTCAGCCATCGTATTATCGGACCGCAGCAGGGCGGAAGAAGGCACGAAATCGGAGTTGGTGTAGGTGTAGCCAAAGTTCAGGTCCAGTCCCGGCAAGGGAACCGCCTGGGCGGAAAGCTCGATTCCCCGGGACAGACCTCCCTTGGCATTTTCCTGCTGAAACAGGCTTCTGGAAACGATGATCTCCTGCAATCGATTGTAAAAGTAGGTGGCCCCCAGCCTGAGATGATCGTCCATCAGGAACTGATCGATCCCGGCGTCCAGGCTCAACGACCGTTCCGGGCGCAGCAGCGGATTGCCGACACGAAGCCTCCCAAGGATGGATTCGAAATCGGCGAAGCGCTCGGAAAGAGACGGCGCACGAAAGCCATTGGCCGCCTGGGCCCGCAGCTTAGTGCCTGCATCCGGAAACCAGTATGAAAGAGAGACCCCGCCGGTATAGGCATCCGGAGTATCAAGTCCCTCCAACTCGGGGGCGCTCTCCGGATTCTCCACCTCAAAGAACTGAGCACGAAAGCTGGCAGTCACCTCAAGCCGCTTTTCCATTACCGAGATGTGGTCCTGGACGAACCAGGCGGTACTGTTTTGCCGGTCGGTGGTCGGTCCATCATCGATACCAAAAGCCTTCGAAACAAGAGCACTGGTGCGCGATTCCCGTTCGTGTTCCAGGCCGAACATGATCAGGTTATGCCGACCCAGGGCGACATGGTGCTGGGTTCCAATCACATCAATGGTTCCATCAATGAGCGAGCTCTCGAAGGGAAACTCAAAGACCCCCAGTTGTGAAAGCAGTGGGTCGAGGATGGGACCATCGGAGAAGTCTCGATGGGTATCGGTATTCTGATAGTACACCGAATAACTCCAAACATTACTGGGCCGGTGATCCCAGCTGATGATCCCCGTAAACAAACTGGCCTCGCGCCGGCTGTCCGGCTCATTGAGGTCCGAAACAAACCCGGTAACCGGACCGTCGCCGGTTTCAAAAGCCAGTTCGCTGCCTTCCGGTCCGATCGGGAAGGGAGACTCATTGAGATCAAGTCTCGGGGTATGGGTGAAGTGGAGCATGCCGGAGATTCTGATATCCGAGTGCAGATCCAATTCCAGCAGGCTGCTGAACGAGGTATTGCGATACACATCGAGGCCGTCCAGGCCGTCGTTGACATCCGTCCTGGCGACACCCGCACTGTAGCGAAATCTACCCAGGTCACCTTGAGAATGCACCGTCTCGCGAAAGGTGCCGAGGGCCCCGCCTTCAAAACCAATCTTGAGACCGGGTCGCCCCTTTCCGATTTCAGGGACCAGGTTGATCACACCGGCATTGCCGGAGGTGCCGTAAAGGTGGCTGCTGGCGCCCGAGGCGATCTCGATCCGACTGATATTGATCAGCATCATTTCCTCGAAAAAACCGGTGATGTCACCCCGGAAACCACCGGCATCGCGTATGCGGTGGCCGTTGAACAACAACCCGGTATCGGTGTCTCTCATGCCTCGAAAGCGGATAGTGGTAAAGCTTCCCGGTCCACCCAAACGTTGAATGCGAAGTCCCGGCTGGGTGAGAAGCGCCTCTCCCAGGTAGGCCTCGCGCGCTGACTCGAGTTGCTCTTCTTCGATGATCCCATAACTGCGGGAAGATCGTGCAGCCAGCTGTGGATTACCGGTGGCAGTCACCAGGATCTCATCCGCCAAACCATCCACTCCCAGCACCAGATCCACCCTGACCTCCTCAGGCCCCAGCTCCACCTCGGAAACGAGAGACTGGAATCCCGGCGATTCAGCCTTCACCAGATAGGCTCCCTGGCGACGATTCTTAAACCGTGCCTGACCGGAGTCGTCGGAGACGCCGGGCCAGTGCTGGGCGGTAATCCGGTCGATCAGCGTGACAGACACACCGGGAATAACGGCGGCGCTCGAATCGAGCACCCGGACAGACAACTGCTCGGCCTCGAGTAGGGCACCCGCGGTTGAAGTTATGAAAACGAAAACGAGTGAGAGTAACAGGCGGTTCATGGTCCCTCCTTACTTCCCCTTCGGAAGCAGTGTGAGGCACAATCAGATCGGTCTCCTGGCTCGCAGGTACCAACCTACTCTCCACGCCTTCCCGCCCCACCCATTGGACGGTGACTTGATTGTGGATTTCGTCCCTGCTCACAGTAGCGAGGGCTGCGTCGGTTCTTCACCGAACTTCCCGTGCATCCGACTGTGGCTCGAATTAATGTAAAGCAGTTCGAGGATAAGCGATTTTTTTTGAAGGTGTCAAGAGGAAAACTGAGAGTTGATCATTTTGACGGTGGGAGTGTCCTCGCTGAACTCGATCCAGTTCATGGCCAGGTGATCCTGTTCGATTCGAAAGAGATAATCGTCCGGAATTCCCAAAAATCCGGCCAGTAAGATTCGATTGGTCCCGCCGTGGGCGATGATCATGGCACCGTCCCAGGAGTGGCTCCAGATCTCCTTCCATCCAGCCAGAATTCGGCGCTTCATCCGGCTCAGGCTCTCTCCTCCCGGCATGGATCCCGCCCAGTTTTCCAGGTAGTCCCGGGAGGCCTCTGGATATTTTTTTCGACCTCCTCCCAGCTGAGTCCCTCCCAATCTCCCATGTTTCGTTCCCTGAGGTCGGCCATCAGCCGAGGCTCGAGGGCCCAGCGATCCAGGAGGGGGCCGGCGGTCTAAGTTGCCCGCAGCAGATCGCTGCAATAAAGGGCATCCAGCTGGAGGTCCTGGATGCTTTCGGCCCAGCGCTCGGACTTCTGGACTCCCTGAGATGAGAGTGGAATATCGGAGTGTCCGACAAAGGCCTCATTCCTCCCGACATGAGCGTGGCGCACCAAGTAGAGCACCCGCTTCAAAGCGAAATCCTGGTGTGAATCACGACCACCGACAAATAGACCGACAGCTCGACCAACTGGATGGTAGCACCATGGCAGTCTCCAGCTGGCGGTCACGGCATTTTCAGCAGGGTTAAGGATGGCCAGGGCGGTCCGAAGAGATCGGCTCCACCGCCACCACGCCCGCCTCCCACAACAGGGCGCTTTCGCTATCGGTGAAGCCAAACAAGGCGGTGGCAACCGGGATGGGACTTCCTTCATCGGCTGTCAGGACCGCGTAGCCCAACCTGAAGCGGGGTCTGGGAGTAACCCTAAAGAACGAGAGCGGTAAGGCCCCCAAACAATAAGGCAGGTTTAATGGGCCAAAAGCGTCTCCTTTAGATGGCATCCCGGGCACGGGTCTTTGACCCGTACGTTCCACGTTCCAGGTTCCACGTTTTAGGAGTCCGGAGTGTGGGAGGCGCCTCAGTGCGCCGAATCCGGAAGGCCGCTCGCAGAGCGGCCGCTACAACGACCTCGCTCCGTAGGAGCAAGAAAGTCTCGCCGGCTAGAGCGTAACGAATCGTTCCAGTCTGGAGATCTCCTTGTCATCCACGTACTTGCCGATCTCCCGGCGAAACTGCTCAATGCTTTCGTAGGGCCGGTATTCCTTGAACTCATGGAGCAACCTTTCGCCCACTCCCGGAATGCTCAGTATCTCCTGGTCGCTAGCCGTGTTGAGGTTGATGGGAACGAAGACGAATTGCTCCAGGCGGGCTACTTCCTCTTGATCCACGTACTTGCCAATTTCCCGGCGAAACTGCTCGATGGCCTGGTAGGGACGGTATTCCTCAAACTCATGGGCCAGGCGTGGACCCACCCCCGGAACCAGCTCGAAAACCTCCTCGGGGGTGGTATTGAGATTCATGGGAACGAACAACGTCAGGTAAAGCTCAGCCTGCTGTTCCTGGTCCAGTGATTGGCCCAGAAGTTCCGCCAGCTCGGTCATCGTCAGGAAGGGACGCTGTTCCAGGATGGCCGCCACCAGAGCCTCATCCAGATGAGGCAAGGCCAGAAGCTCTTCCTGGCCCGCCTGATTGGGGTTCAAAACACCGGTGATACCCTCCATCGCCTGCTGTTCCGGTTTCGGAGCGGCAACCTCCGACGCCTCTTCGGGAGCAGATCCAGCACAGCCTGCCAGACTCGCCGCAAGAGCCAGCGACATGAGTCGGGCAATGATCAGTCTTTTCCTTGCATTCATCCTGTTCCTCCTTTGTCCTCAGAAGCACTCCCTCTGGGTCTACCCAGTCGCGGGTTCCGGTAACTGTATGCCAAACCCACCAATCCGAGCGTCAGCATCATCCCCGGAGCCAGGCTGGGCGTGGCCCCCGTGATGGACTCCCAAAAAAGCTCGATCCCCTTCCGGGAAGGATGCATCTCCAGTTCGAACTCAACATTCCCCTGGTAGTGAAGGATACATCCCACCAGTCCACTGAGTACAACCAGGAGCATGGTTCCCTGAAACACTCTTAGAATCAGAGGTCCCGGCCTTAGCGCGGCCCAGCATAACACGACCAGTGGCAGGGCGATTAGAAACAGCGGCACCCGTTGCCAAAAACCGTCGGTATGCTCCATCAGGAACAACTCCACGCCAGTGCCCACCAGCCCGATCAAAAGGATCACCATCAAGAAGAAGCGGAGGATGGGCAGAGTGTTGCTCTGGTCGTACTCACTCACAGAAAGGACATCCCCCTCTTCTTTCTTCACACCAACAATCCGATGGGGCGCATTATAACAGCGTCCCAACGGGGGCGTCTCCGCAGGGCCTGTTCCGCGGAATCATTTCTCCCGGCCCGAAATCCGTCTCGCCTTCCCGCAACTGGTGAGATTCCCGCCCCTGCATTTGGTAAGACTTCGTGGAGGCTACGCTGCTTCAA
>JAYZBY010000151.1:0-9739 GCA_036338555.1 Acidobacteriota bacterium
TGATCAGTGGAGGTGGGGGCGGAGTGGGCAATCCCCTGGAACGGGAAGTCGGTAAGGTCAGGGAAGACGTGGAGGAGGGTGTCCTCTCCCTCCAGACGGCCCGGGAGATTTACGGAGTCGTTCTGGACGCCACCACCTACGAAGTGGATCCTGAGGCGACCGATAAGACCCGCTCTGAACTACGGCACAAAAGCAAGTAAGGAGACTATGGAAGGTCCGACGAGAATCCGATGGAGCCTTTTGGCCCTCTTGTTCTTCATCAGTTCCGTCACTTATCTGGACCGAATCAACATCGCCGTTGCCGGCAAACTGATGTCGGAAGCGTTCGGGCTCACCGATCTGCAGTTCGGGACCATCTTCAGCGCCTTTGTGGTGGGGTACGCGCTGTTTCAAGTCCCGGCAGGATGGGTTGGAGACCGATTCGGGCACAAGCGGACACTGGTATTCAGCCTGATCCTCTGGTCCCTCTTTACGGCCCTGACCCCCTGGGCGGGGCGGAGCTTTCTGGTCTCCATAGTTGGAGTGGTTCCGGCCATCTGGATTGTCCGTTTCTTGATCGGATTCGGCGAAGCCGCCTCCTATCCCTGTTCGAATGCCCTGGTGGGCCGGTGGTTTCCCTCCAAAGAACGCGGGATTGCTACAGGCACGATCTTTGCCGGGCTCGGACTTGGGACGACCATCACGCCACCGTTTGTTGCCTGGCTCATGGTCACGTTTGGCTGGGAAAGAAGCTTCTACATTTGCGGGATGCTCGGGCTCGTTTTAGCGGCGGTTCTTTTTGTGTACCTGACGGAGAAACCGGAAGACCACTCGCGCATCAATGAGGCGGAACTGCAGTATATCTTGAGTGGGCGGGGGACCCCGGCCCAGGCAGCTGCCGGCACCTTACCACCGGTCACTCCCTGGAAAAAGATCCTCAGCGATCGGAATGTCTGGTTGTTGTTCACCAGTTACATGTGTACGGGTTACACGGTGTATCTCTACTTTTCCTGGTTTTTCCGTTATCTGATCGACGGGCGCGGCATGGGGATTGTCCAGGGCTCTTTTTTCGGCGCACTGCCGTTTTTGTTGATGACTTTTAGTGCACCCCTCGGTGGATGGCTGAGCGATCGTTTGAGCCCACGCCTGGGAAAGACCGTTGCCCGCCGCTTGATCGTCTTTTGTGCCAAACTGCCCTGCCTACCTCTGATCTATCTGGGTGCAACGACACAGGACGACACGATGTCCGTCATTTGGCTCTCCTTTGCCTTTGGCCTCTCCTTTCTAGGTGCAAACTGTTACTGGACGACCGCCATTGAACTCTTGCCCCCTCATGCGGGAACCGTGTCGGCAACCATGACGATGGGGATCAATGTGGCCGGAATGTTCGCACCCGTACTGACCCCGTTGATCAAAGATCAGTATGGATGGACGGCGGCCTGGGTGGTTGCGGGCGCCTTCACCATGGTGGGGGGGTTATTGTGGATCTTCATCCAGCCGGAAAAGAAGATCAGTACGGGCTAGAAGACTAAAGAACCAGCATCTGAGGACTCTCCGGCGGAAAGTTTTGGAGACGACGAGGGCCACTCTGCGTGATGTGAAAGGTATCCCCCAACATGACGCCCTTGGTTAGTGCTTCATTGGAAACAGTGACTTCAACGGTGGCGCAGAGATCTTCCACCAACGTCACAGGAACCTGCGAGAGCTTGGGATTGGGGTGGCCGATGTAGGATCCGTCTCTGGGGCAGCCGCCGTGCATCCAGTGGACCAGCGGTGAGAACCATCGAAAGCCCGCCTTCTTTATGATCTTCCCGGCTGGGACGATGTCTTCATGAGTATTGCCCGGTTGAAGTCCTTCCGTCACCATGTTCCAGGCCTCAAGGGCGACCGAGTACATATCCTGGTAGTCATTGGGAACAGGACCCAACGCAATGGATCTTTGATTCTGGGCTTCGTATCCCATATAGAGCGGTCCCAACTCCAGCAGCAGAATATCCCCTTCCTGGAGGGTCCTCTCCATCGGATGCACCCTGGGCATACTGGCGTCAGGATTCAGCATGGAGGTTGAACCAATGCCGGGGAATCCCGGTTCACCCCCATTGCTGAAAATCGCATCATAATAGGCCCCGTATAATCTACCTTCACCGACCCCGGGCTCGGCAGCCTGGACAATCGCTTCGGTGCCGATATCGCTCAGCTGGGCGGAGATTTCCAAGACCTGGATCTCTTCTGGCGTCTTGACCCAGCGGAGCTTCCAAAAGTCCTCTGTTACGAATTCGAAATCCGCTCGAGGAAATTCGCTCTTTAGAGCTTCCCAGTGATTGATAGGAATGGAGATAAGAACATCAGGCGCAACGATCCCTATTGTTCCGGTGGAAAGGTGCAGCTCCTTGATCTTTTGAACCGTAACCTCAATGGCGTTTCTCGCTCTGACCTCGACGATGGATCGGGCGGCCCGATCCGGCAAAACAAGAATTGAGGCAACTACGGGTTCGCCATCCAGCGGGAAAACACAGTAAGTCGCGATCTCCATGCTGCCCATGTAATTGGTGACGTATCGGATATTGGACCAGCATCGGTCGAAGGCCGCGCCGCCACCCGAGACGATGAGACAGTCCAGGCCTTTGCCCTCCATCCATTCTCTGATCCTTTTGTGCCGGGTCTCAAACTCCTTCTCCGAGAAACTCGGGTAAGCGTACGAGGATACTTTGCGGTAGGAGGGGGGCTCTAACCTGGACATTCTCCTGATTGTATTACCCCCGGGAACAGAGTCAAGAAAGGAACGCCTGGCCAACCTGAAGGATCGTCCAGTGGAGGTGCTGTCGTGCGGTCAAAGCACTCCCTTGTGGGTCTCCCTGAACCGTACTCCAGAACCTTTCATTTAATATGTAATATGGTAGCGATTCTCTGCTTATATTAAAGGTTCCCCAAAAGGGCGAGTATGTACCGGTCCGATAGACGGGAGGCAAATGTGAGCCAAACCGACCTGATCCCGGAAATAATCAGGAAGTCGGCAGGTTGGGACAGATTCCCCGGGCAGGGCAGGAGCTCGCTTTTAGAACTCGAGGTTACTTTTTTTGTCCCGGCGGCGAAGTCCGGGAGGTGATGCCAAAGTAATCGGCCAGACATCGGGTATATTCCGGCTCCGAGTTCACTTCCCGTTCCTGCCTCCGGGACCCCTCCAGGAGGGTGAACCGTTTTCCACTCAGGGTGATTCTTCCGTCGGGAGTCGCCAGGGTCACCAGGCGCTTTCGGGCGAAGGGGGAGTCGGGTGAAGTTTGATGATAGCCACACATCTCCTGAAACTCCGTTCGCTGCCTGGGCCTCAGGCTGAAGAGAAATCGGGGTGCCCAGGGGGCGTCGGGTTCCCGATAAAAGAGGGCCAAATCATCGCCATGGGGTTGAATCTGATACCGGAATCCCTCGGAGATGGATTGATTGGCCCCATCGAGGGCCATCGGTTCCCGACATGACCTGCCGTTCCCCACATCCACCAGGTAATCCTGCTCGAGACTCACCAACAGCACCATATGATCGAACTCCGGACCGGGGGTGGAATCCAGGACCATTCGTGCCGAGAGAAAAACGACCTGAAACTCCAGGGCCAGGAGCAGATCATGGAAAAGACCGTTGCACTCGTAACAAAACCCGCCCCGTTGTTCCAACACGATCTTCTGGTAGACCGCATCCGGGGAAAAGCTGATTTCCCGTCCCAGGTGAATATCCAGATTCTCGAAGGGAACCCGCAGCAGAAATGCCCGTTGCAAAGACCGGAGGGCCACCAGGGTGGTATCGGTCGGTCCCCGGTAGTCAATTCGTTGTAGGCAGCGCTGGACGTCCAAACCCATTTTTTCCCCCGACCATTGTCATCGAATCGCCGCAGAGGGTTTGATCCGGGGACATCCACAACCATGAACCGGCAGAAGGGGGTCTGGAGGGAGCATTCCTTTTATTCGAGGAGGGTCCTAAGTATTTCTGAGTCGTGGGCTCGTCCTTATCTTGTACCTGCCGGTAGCAGTCCCTGAATGTTGAGCCTGATCCGGTAGAGGCCGGTACGGGCCGTTATGTAGAGAGTCTTCCCATCGTCGTCGCCCCAGGCCACATTGGCCGGTTGCTCGGTTGGCTGGATGGTCCCGATATGCTTGCCGTCGGGTGTGAAGATGAGGACCCCCCCGGGTCCGGTGCAATAGAGATTGCCCTGGGAGTCCACCTTCATGCCGTCCGCACCCCCGGCTCCCTCGATGTCGCTGGCATCGAAAAAGACACGAGCGTTGCTGATGGAACCGTCCGGCTGGACATCGTATGCCATCCAGCGTCTGGAGTCTCCAACGTAGAGGGTGGCTTCATCCGGGGAAAGGGCGATCCCGTTGGGGCGGGTGAGTTCGCTTGTCAGCAGCTCGATCTGGCCGTCGGGGTCGAGACGATAGACGCCATTGAAACCGAGTTCCTTATCGGGCGATTCATCCTGGCCTTGCAAGCCATAGGGAGGGTCGGTGAAGTAGAGGTCGCCAGAGCTATGGTAGACCAGATCATTGGGACTGTTGAGTTTCTTCCCCTCGAACTGGTCAATGAGTAGCTCACGGTCTCCGCCGGCCAGGGGCATCCGGGAAACACGGCGGTTGCCGTGCTCGGAGATAATCAGGTTGCCTTTCCCGTCCAGGGTGAGTCCGTTGGGGCCGATGCCGCGGGGCTCTTCGGGAGGAGGACCCGAGTAGACAGGTGTCAGAAATGGCTTGGATTTGGCGCCCGGTGTCCATTGGTAGATGGTGTCCCCACGCACATCGCTAAAAAGCAGATAGCCGGGATCCTCCACCCAAACCGGCCCTTCGATGAAGACAAAGCCTTCGTCGATTTTCTCGATGATGTAGTCGCCGGGGACAATGGCGTCCAGTTCCGGGGCATGTCTTAGAACCGTGCCATCCCCGTGATCCGGTAAGGGAACCGGTGCCGGGGGTGGCGAGGAGCAGGCCAGGGCAAGAAAACAAAAAACGCAAATGGGCAGGAAACGAATTATCATGGGCCCAGTATGGCACAAAGAGACTGCGGCGGTCGTGCAATTTCTCCGGGAAGAGGATTTCGATTAAAGGAGATGAGTGTTGACTGCTGGGCGTGATTGGATCATCGTAAGGCTATGGAATCCAAGGAGAATCGCCGGTTCAACCGCCTGAGGGCCGCTATTTCCTGTTCGGTGGCCTGGAAAGGTGAGATCTATCGGGCACAGGTGACGAATCTCTCCCATGGCGGAGCTTTAATCACCGACGCAAATTTCGTGCCCGAGGAGGCCGCTCAGGTGGTTTTGATGTTTCAGAGTGGCGAGGAAGAGATTTCTTTTAAAGCTCAAACCAGAGAGATCACCGAGAACAATCGGCTTGCTTCCTTTGGCCTTGAATTCAGTGAAACCCACCAGGAAATTGAGGCCAAAATGATCCAGCTGGTGGACACTCTGTTTCCCGACGATTCGGAAAATCGAAATTTACCGGGCTCACCCATCATTGACGACTCCTGCCTCAGGTCGCAAACAGGCAAGTGCGGTGCCGTCTTCGTTCCTCAGATGAAGGCGACCATACCTGGTGACTCCGCCTTCATCTGAGCGAAGCGAAGAGAGCCTATGAATAATCCCGTCCAGGAGGTAGAATTATGGATAGATTAAAAGATTCTCCATCCTGGTAAAAACGGAGGTAGCTTATGAAATCGGTCTTTATAGTGGGTTCAAGAGCCAACATCCATCTCACCAGCGACAAAAGAGTTTTTGGAGAAATTGTGTCGATTACGGATGAGTTCGTCGAGGTACTTGAAAAGAGACGGGATCGGCCGACTCCAAGTTCCGTCTACATCAATTACTCCAATATCACCTGTGTCTACCCCGAAGAGGCGGTTGCTGAGGTGGCGACATCTCCTGAAACGGAACTGAAGGTCGAATCCTCACCTGGAGGTGCAGGGCTCGGAACCCCACCCGCGCCCGGTGGCGGAGGACCCGGAACGGTGCCCCCTCCCGGAGGGCCGGTCCCACCACCGCCTATTCATCAGAGTTAGCCTTCGGGGAACGGTCCAGTATTGAAGGGCCGTTTCAATGGATCCGACTGGCCTGGCCCTGTTTTCGAGGAGGAACCCATGAAAGGATTACTGGATACGATTGGTATTCCCATCCATTGCTCCGAGTGTGGTCAGCAGACCCGAAAACCGATCCGGTGGGTGCAAAGCAACCAGGAACTGATTTGTCCCGGGTGTGAAATTTCGATCGACCTTGAAACCAACGAAGACACCCGGATGCTGAAAACACTTCACAATCCTCTTGACAGGATCGACAAGCCATCCAGACACTGAGCCCGCGTCATCCTCAACGCTGGAGTTTCGTTTGGGATGAAAAAAACAGGCAGTCATGGGCGAACTCGAACCTATAGCCGAAAACAGGTGAAGAGTCTGGCGATGATTATCTGGGCGATCACGTTGGTTGCTTCGGCTGTCATGATCGGTTGGTGTCCCACCTGAAGCAACTTCAAGATCCCCTGGGATGGTTGCAACGGACGCCAGGCGTGGCTCCTCTCGATGGGAATAGGCCCAGAGGGAGTTGGGAGAGGAACTCTATATATAGAGTTGGGTGGAAGGATCACCTGGCGTTGCTCAGGGGGTCCACCGCGCGTCCCCCCAGAATGACCTGGACGATTTTCCTGGTATTTCTGATATCCAGGAGCGGGCTCTGCTCCAGGATCACCATATCGGCCAGCTTGCCGGCTTCCAGGGTTCCCACCCGGTCCGAGGCGCCGGCCCATTGGGCGGAGCCCCGGGTGGCCGCCACCAGAGCCTCCATGGGACTCAGCCCGGCATCCACGAAAGCGGCGATCTCCTCATGGGTCACCAGACCCATGGGCGCAAAACCCGTTCCCGCATCGGTTCCTACCGCCAGGGTGATGCCGGCTTCCTGAAGCTGTCTCACGTTTTCCTTGGCCTGCTCATAAGAGGCTTTCATGGACGCCAGCGTCTCGGGCTTGGCCTCGGCCGTTGCCTGCTTGAGCTCATCCGCCTCCGGGCCCAGTGCGGCTCGCACCAAAGGATCTTTCAGCAACCCTTCATCCTCTTTGAAGATCAAGGCTTTTTTACGTTGAACCAGCGTGGGAGCCACAATCGTCCCTTGCCGGGCCATCAAGTCCAGGGTTTCCTGGTCGTAGGGATCCCGGGCTATGTGAGTTATTCCGTCCAGCCGGGCCCGCACCAGCGTCTTGGTATCCTCGGCGAGGTTGATATGGGCCATGACTCTGAGGTCATGCCGGTGGGCTTCATCAATGATGGCTCGGGCCACCTCCGCTTTGAAGACGGGCAGGTCGGAGCGACCCGACATACGAGCAAACCAGATCTTGATACCATCGACCCGTTGACCGGCCAACTGCTGAACCTGCTCCCGGGCTTGAGCCGGATCGTCGATTTCATTGAGTTCATTCAGGCCAAATTGAGTGGGATGGCCTCCCACGGCGGCGAATCCGGTGCCTGCCGTGAGAATGCGCGCCCCGCTGAAATCATCCTTCCAGCTGGCGTCTCGAACGGGAAAAATGTAATCGCGGTCCAGGCCGAGACTGAAAACCGTGGTCACACCCAGAGCCAGATTTTGTCTGAGGTGCAGGCGAACCTTTTCCTGGTAATCGGAGGTTTGGCGAATAATCGACTGCTCGCCCAGGTGAACGTGGGTGTCGATGATCCCCGGGATGACGACTTGATCGGAGGCATCCACCACCACGGCGTCTGAGGGAATCGTCTCCAGTGGACTCACTTTGGTAATGGTGTCGCCCTCGATCCAAATCAGTACATCGGTCCGGGGAGGGTTCCCGGTACCGTCGATCAGTAATCCCGCCTTGACGACGGTGATGGCGGGGTTTTCCTGGCCTTGAAGGAGCATCCCCGGAAAGAGGCCGATCAGTAGCACAACAACGGACATGAAGCGGGTGATGGTTGGCATGGACTCTGAATCCTCCTGTTTTGTAGATCCCTGTTTAAAGAATTTCCAGCCTTTTTGCAACTTATTCGTGCGGCGGCCGATCTTCCTTCGAACACTCCCATGTGTTATTTTGGCAGCATTCTGGTCAGGATAAGGCTGAATCGATGATGAAGGTTACCCGCTCTCCAATCCCACTAAGGACTGTTCTGGTCCTGGTTTTTGGCCTCTCGTTTTCCATCGCTACCTCCTTTTCAGAGGACACCTACGAATTTCGGGGGAGGGTGTTGCAGCCCGATGGGAAATCCTTTCGGGACGCCCTGGCCACTGTTTTCCTGCAAGGTGCGACCACGCCCTTCACCACACGGACCCTGGCCGGCGGGGATGGAAAGTTCAAGTTCAAGAAGCTCCGAGAGGGGATGTACTCCTTGATCATCGCGGTTCCCTTATGGGGAGAGATGCGGCGGACCATTGAAATTAGTCCCAGCTTTGCCGACGCCAAGGGGAGGATTGAGAAAATCTTCTATCTCGAGGAACGGTACGCCCGGGATGATAAATATATTATCTCTGCCAGCCAGCTGACGGTGTCTGATCGAGCCCTGCGGGAATACCACAAGGCCGTGGATCGTCTGGAGAAACATGAGGTCTCCCGTGCGATTGAGCACCTTGAGAGAGCGGTGGAGCTGGCTCCTCAGTTTGCAGCTGCCTGGAACAACCTGGGAACGATTGCCTACCATTCCGGAGACTACCGGCAGGCGGAGGAGTACTTTCGTGAGGCGCTGGAGCAGGATGCCGGTGCCTACGCTCCCCTGGTGAACCTGGGAGGAGCCCTCCTTTCCCAGCAGCGAGAGGAGGAGGCTGTCCCGGTAAACGAGCGTGCCGTTCGGATGCGACCCGACGATGCCCTGGCCCACTCCCAGCTGGGGCAGTGTTATTTTTCATTGCGTCGTCTGGAGGATGCCGAGAGGCACCTGAGGCAGGCCAAATCACTGGATCCTAGACATTTCTCCTTCCCTCAACTGGTGCTGGCGGAGCTTTACCAGCAGCGTGGCGATGATTCCGCCCTCATTCATGAGCTGGAAGAATTTCTGGAGTACCACCCCGACTCGGATCGTGCTCCTGAAATCACCGATTGGCTGAACCGGATCCGGCCGCGGATCAGCTCAGGCCAATAGGCGGGCTTCACCACAACGAAACAGAGAAGAGATTCACCACAGAGACACAGAAGTCTTATTTCTTATCAACACAAAGGTACAAAGACACCAAGCAGAAAGCTGAGCCAGGGCGTCACGCCCTGGCTCAGACGCCTGTCGCTCCTTTGGAGCGAGGCAATCAGGTGAGTGTAGGGGTGCACTGAGTGCGCCCCTACCGATCCAACTCCGACCCCCTAACAAAAGCACGACAGGACGACAGCACGAACTCACGTTTTCGGAGGAACTCCCGGCCTGGCTCCTACAAAAAGGTCCGCCGTACCATGACGGCACCCTCCAGGGCCAGTATTCAGGCCGTGATTCATATGAGAAAGGCAAAGGGCGAGAAATAAATGAATTCGAGCCAATAACCCATAGTCACCTCCCGGTGGGTCGGCATTATTCCCAATGCCTGTGCCCCTGTCGTTGGCGCAGTCCCTTGGCAGAGGCCCCAACCATAGAATTTCGATTGCCGTTGGTTCATACTGTCTAGCCCATGAGATTTATCAGAGATTTAAAAGGTAGCTCTGTTTCGTTGACGATGGTTTCCCTGCTCCTGTTCACCTTTGGAGTTGGTGCCCTGGGCCAGGAACCTTCTTCTGAGGACCCACGAGAAATACTGGTCCTGGCCAACCGGATCCTGGCC
>JAYZBY010000152.1:0-7874 GCA_036338555.1 Acidobacteriota bacterium
GCTTCGTTTTACCGTCAAGGTGGGTGAAATCAAGCAAAAGGAATTGCCCGAACTCAATGATGACTTCGCCAAGGATCTGGGAGAGTACGAGACCCTCAAGGAGTTGCGAGATAAGATCGAAGAGCGTCTGGGGCTTGAGAGGGAGAAGAACCGGGAAATCGATCTGGGGAACAAATTGCTGGAGGAGTTGGCGGCTCAAACTGATTTTGAGGTTCCCGAGGTCCTGGTCGAAAACAGGATTGATGGAATGTTGCGAGATCTGGCCTACAAGATGGCCTCCCAGGGCATGGATCCCAGCAAGGCCAACGTGGACTGGATGAAGGCTCGAACGGATTTCCGCTCGGATGCTGAAAAGCAGGTGAAAGCCAATCTTATGTTGGGTGAGATCGGCCGACGCGAGAACATCGAGATCTCCTCCGAGACGTTAGAGCAGGAAATGGCGCAGATGGCCGATACGATGGAGCAGCCCACGGAAAAGGTTCAGCAGTACTTTCAGCAAGAGGGTCGCATGGAGGGTCTCGAAACCCAGTTGATTCAGAAAAAAGCTGTGAAGATTTTGGTCGAAGGTGCCGAAATATCAGATGCTTGATAGAAAATAAAAAGGGTAGTGGCTCACGGGCTGTGGGCCCTTTTTGTCAGCTACTGTAAAGGAGTAAAGACGTGACATTGATTCCGATGGTCGTCGAGCAGACTAACCGCGGAGAACGTGCTTATGATATTTACTCCCGACTGCTCAAGGACAATATTATTTTCGTGGGTACACCAGTTGATGACAATGTAGCCAACCTGGTAATTGCCCAGCTCTTGTTTCTGATGGCGGAGGATCCGAGTCGGGATATCTCGCTTTATATCAACTCTCCCGGTGGGTCGATCACCGCCGGAATGGCCATCTATGACACCATGCAGTTTGTCAGGAACGATGTGACGACGATCTGCATTGGGCAGGCTGCTTCCATGGGGGCGGTGCTTCTGGCAGCGGGGACGGCAGGGAAGCGGTTTGCTTTGCCCAACAGCAGAATTCTGATACACCAACCCTCCATGACCGGGTTGTCGGGGCAGGCGACTGATATCGATATTCATGCCAAGGAGATTCTCAGAATGCGGGAGATCACCAATGCCATCCTGGCCAAGCACACGGGCCAGAAGGTAACGAAGATTGCAAGGGACCTGGATCGTGACTTCATCATGGATCCAGCCCAGGCGAAGGGGTATGGTATAATTGATGAGATTATAGAGAAGCAGGTTCCAGTTGAAAATTCCAAATCCAAGACAGATAGTTGATCCGATTCGAGAGGGTAAAACCAAGGGAGAACCCCGGGAAATTCGCTGAGACTCACGATTCAGAATGAAAAAAGAAGCAGAGGACATTCTACACTGTTCATTTTGCAACAAAAGTCAGAATGACGTTAAAAAGCTGATTGCAGGGCCAACCGTCTTTATCTGTGATGAGTGCGTCGACGTGTGCAACGAGATCATCTCCGATGACATGACGGTCGAGGCCTCCTCGGTCAAGGAAAATCTTCCCAAGCCCATCGAGATTAAGGATTTTCTGGATTCGTACGTGATCGGCCAGGAGATATGTAAAAAGAAACTGGCGGTGGCCGTCTACAACCACTACAAGCGGATCAAAATCGGACGGCGGCGCAACCAGGATGTGGAACTGGCCAAGAGCAACGTGCTGCTTATCGGTCCGACCGGCACGGGTAAGACCTTGATGGCCCAAACTCTGGCCCGGATGCTCTCGGTCCCTTTTGCCATCGTCGATGCCACCACCTTAACGGAAGCCGGCTATGTCGGCGAGGATGTGGAAAACATCATCCTCAAGCTGCTGCAGGCCGCCGGAGGGGATCGAGACCGTTGTATGCAGGGAATCATTTACATCGATGAGATCGATAAGATTTCCCGAAAAGATGAGAACCCCTCCATCACCCGGGATGTGTCTGGCGAAGGAGTTCAGCAGGCTCTGCTGAAGATTCTGGAAGGGACCATGGCCAATGTGCCGCCCCAGGGTGGCCGCAAGCACCCCCATCAGGAGTTCGTGCAGGTGGACACCACCAATATTCTTTTCATTTGTGGCGGTGCCTTCGTGGGTCTTGGCGACACCATCAGGAAGCGGGTGGGGCGAAGCAGTGTGGGATTTCACGCGGATCTGAGTTCTCCTCAGTGGGGGGCTCAAGAGGAATCGGAACTGCTGGGCCAGGTTCGTCCGGAGGATCTGATCAAGTATGGATTGATTCCGGAATTCGTGGGACGCCTTCCGATCGTCTGCACCCTGCATGAACTGGATCAAAAGGCACTGGTGGAGATTCTGACCCAGCCAACCGATGCCCTGGTCAAACAATACGCAAAGATGTTTGATTTCGAGGGTGTTTCACTCAGATTTACCGACGATGCGCTCGAAACCATTGCCGAAATGGCCCTGGAGAGAAAAATTGGCGCACGCGGCTTGCGCTTGATCACCGAAGATCTTATGTTAGATGTGATGTACGAGCTTCCTTCGACCAAGAAAGTGAAAGAGTTCGTGGTAACCCGTGAGATTGTCGAAAACAAGGAATGCGTCTTCAAGCTGCTTGAAAAGGCCGGATAGCCGCTGATCACATTCGGCTGGCCGGTGATCCTTACAAAATCCTCCCGTCGATCGCAGCAGGGAGGTTTTGTGTGGAGAAATCGAGGAGTTTGAGGCCTTAAAAACGGAGCCGTTGAAGGCCCCAAAGCAGCCATGAATGTTGGGCTGACGAGGGCTTCTTAAAAGGTGAATGCGTCAGTGGAGAATGATAAAGGATGAAACGTTTTTCACTTGAAAGAATCTATTAATAGCGAGTTCGAAAACAAAGATGGCTGATCCAGATCACGTTATGGATGAAATTGACGAGACCGTGAGCCGATCCTACCCCATGGTCCCGATCCGGGATGTCGTGGTTTTTCCTTTCATGATGGTTCCCTTTGTTATCGGGCGCCAGTCGTCCGTGCTGGCGCTGGAAAGTGCTCTGGAGGGGGACAAAAAGATCTACCTGGCCACCCAGATGGATGCTTCCCAGGATAACCCTTCCCCCGAAGATATCTATGAGGTAGGTACGGTTGCCAACATTGTTCAGAGCCTCAAACTTCCCGATGGGAATATCAAGGTTCTGGTTGAAGGCCTGAGACGGGCACGGACGGCTGCGGTCGAAGAAAGCGGAGGCTTTCTTCGGGCTGAGGTCATCCTTGATCAGGTGGCCAAGGTCTCCAAGGCCAAGGTGAGTCTGCTGACCAAGCGGCTCAACAGCCTGTTTGAGGAGTTTGCGAAACTTAATCCCAATCTCAATTACGAAACCATCGTCCAGGCTTCCCAAAGTACCGATGCAGAACGCCTGGCGGACACCATTGCGGCCAATCTTCCCGTAACCGTAGAAGATAAACAGTCGTTACTTGAAGTAGCCAATCCCGTGGAACGGATGGAGCGGATCTGTGAGTTCATCGAGGTCGAGATCGAAAAAGTGAAGATGGACAAGTCTTTGCAGGGGCGGGTGCGCCGCCAGATGGAAAAGGCCCAGCGTGAGTACTACCTGAGCGAAAAGATGAAGGCCATCCAGAAAGAACTGGGACGGGGAGAAAAGGACGAGATCGAAGAGCTGAAAACGAAGGTGGAAGAGGCCAAGATGTCCGAGGATGCTCATGAAAAGGCGACCAATGAGATCAACCGCCTGGAGCAGATGCCTCCCATGAGTGCGGAGACCACCGTGAGCCGCACCTATATCGATTGGCTGGTTTCCATGCCCTGGACCAAGCGCAGCCGCGAGATCAAGGACCTGCAACGGGCGGAGCGTATTTTAGATGAAGACCACTACGGGCTTGAGAAAGTCAAAGAGCGCATTTTAGAGTTTCTGGCTGTGCGCCAGCTCTCATCCAAGACACAGCAGGGTTCGATTTTGTGTTTCGTGGGACCTCCCGGAGTTGGGAAAACTTCTCTGGGACGTTCAATCGGGCGTGCCACGGGACGTAAGTTCGTGCGTCTCTCCTTGGGTGGAGTACGAGATGAAGCCGAGATTCGAGGTCACCGGCGGACCTACATCGGGGCTCTTCCCGGTCAGATCATTCAGATGATGAAAAAGGCCAAGACCCGGAATCCGGTGCTCCTGATGGATGAAGTCGACAAAATGAGCACGGATTTCCGCGGCGATCCCTCGGCAGCCCTCATGGAGGTGCTGGATCCGGAGCACAACAAGGATTTCGTGGATCACTACCTGGATACCGAATTCGACCTTTCCCACGTGATGTTCATTTGTACGGCCAACGTGCTTCACACCATTCCGCGACCTCTCCAGGACCGGATGGAAATCATCCATATCTCAGGGTACACGGAGCTGGAAAAGCTCAACATCGCCGAACAATATCTGGTGAAAAAACAGCTCAAGCAGCAGGGGCTCAAGCCGGAGCAGATCGAGTTCACCAGCCAAGGAATCCAGGAGATTATCAACAGCTACACGCGTGAATCCGGAGTGCGCAATCTGGAACGCGAAATCGCCAACGTCTGCCGCAAGATCGCTCGGAAGGTGGTGGCCGCCAGATCCGAGAAGACTGAATTCAAGCAGGTTGTCATCGATAAGGGCCAGGTGCGGAAACTGCTTGGAATTCAGAAGTTTCGCAGATCTCTGGTGGCTGAAGCCAATGAGGTGGGGCTGGCTACCGGCTTGGCCTGGACCGAGGTGGGTGGAGAAGTCCTCCTGACGGAAGCCACCACCATGAAGGGTAAAGGAGATCTGACGTTGACCGGCAAACTGGGAGAGGTGATGCAGGAATCGGCCAAGGCCGCATTGTCCTTTGTCCGCTCCCGCAGCGGGGCTTTCGGCCTGGGTAAGGATTTCCACAAATTGCTGGATCTTCACGTGCATGTTCCCGAGGGCGCCATCCCCAAGGACGGGCCATCGGCAGGAATTGCCCTGGCCACCACCATCGTTTCAGCACTGGCGGGCATTCCCGTGCGCCGAGATGTGGCCATGACCGGGGAAATCACTCTGCGCGGGAAGGTCTTGCCGATCGGGGGAGTTAAGGAAAAGGTTCTGGCGGCTCACCGAGGTGACATCGAGACGGTGATTTTGCCCAAGGAAAACGAAAAAGATCTTAAAGATATTCCCAAATCAGTCCTGGATGATGTTAAGATTGTACTGGTGGATCACATGGATGAGGTGCTGGATATAGCACTGGAAAGCCCTATCCTCAAAAAAGACGGCGAGGAGTTCATCGATGACCAAAGACCTCCTCGGATAAAACAAGGAAATCGACCCGAAGTCCACTGACCAAAGACCACAGACCATCGAGATTAAACCGCTGACGGTGGTTAGTAAGCCACGAAAATAAACTCAAGGCTCTGATTTCACAGAGCATAGCAATAATCTTAGAGCAGGGTTTCAAGGCAGAACGGTAAGCCGTAAGATCCACTATTTTTAAATGATAGTAATCGGTAGACAGTGGTTTGTGGTTTGTGGTCTGTGGTCTTTGGAACGTGGAAGTTCAATTCATCAAGAGTGCGACTCACAAGGATGATTATCCCAAGCTGCGGCTTCCCAGAATCGCGTTCGCGGGAAGATCGAATGTTGGAAAATCCAGCTTGATCAACAGTTTGCTCGGGAAAAAGGGTTTGGCCCGAACCAGTGCCACTCCAGGCCGTACCCAGTTGATTAACTTCTTTAATGTAGATGACCGATGGGTCTTCGTGGATTTGCCCGGATATGGATTCGCCAAGGTCCCGGCCAGGATTCGGGATCGTTGGGGTCCGATGATCGAGGAGTTCTTGAGAGAGGAACAGGGTCTGAAGCTCACGGTTATGATTGTCGATGCTCGTCGTGAGCCCACGGAACTGGATCGGATGATGAGGCAATGGCTTGAGGAGTTTGATGTTTCTTATCAGATTGTTGCCACCAAAGCGGACAAGTTGTCCTCGAACCAGCTTCAGGAATCTCTCAGCCGAATTGAAAAAGGTTTCAGTAGTAGTGTTGTCCCTTATTCTGCAGCCACAGGAATAGGGAAGAAAGATTTGTGGCGAATACTAGAGAGGATATAGTTATGGGTGAAGCAAGTTCTCCCCCAGTCAAACAAAAAAGTGAATCACGGCCTACCGCTCCGGCTAAGGAAGCCCTCGAGTCTTTGAATATTCAAGAACTCAAGGAACTCAATATTCAGGCGCTCAACAAGCTGGCCAAAGACCTGAGTATTTCCGGGGCCGCTGGAATGCGCAAGCAGGAGCTGATCTTTCAGATCCTCAAGGCGCAAACCGAGCGCAGCGGATTGATTTTCTCAGAAGGGGTTCTGGAGACCCTGCCGGACGGCTTCGGTTTCCTGCGGGCTCCGGAATACAATTATCTTCCGGGTCCGGACGATATCTACGTCTCACCCTCACAGATCAGGAAATTCGACCTGCAGACCGGCGATACGGTGTCCGGGCAGGTTCGTCCTCCCAAGGAGGGTGAGCGTTATTTCGCTCTGATCAAGGTGGAGGCGATTAACTTCGAACATCCGGAGGTGGCTCGCGAGAGAACCTTTTTCGAGAATCTCACTCCGATCTACCCTGATGAAAAGATAAACCAGGAGACCACCAAGGACAATCTTTCAGGCCGTGTAATGGATCTACTGACGCCTGTCGGCAAAGGACAACGCGGATTGATTGTTTCCCCGCCTCGCGCTGGAAAGACGATGATTCTGCAGAGTCTCGCCAATTCCGTTACCACCAATCATCCGGAAATGGTCCTGATCGTTCTTCTGATTGACGAGCGTCCTGAGGAAGTGACCGATATGCAGCGCTCGGTTCAAGGTGAGGTCATCAGCTCGACTTTTGACGAACCCGCCACTCGCCACGTCCAGGTGGCTGAGATGGTGATCGAGAAGGCGAAGCGCCTGGTGGAGCACAAGAAGGATGTCGTCATTTTGCTGGACTCAATCACTCGTCTGGCCCGTGCCTACAACACCATCGTGCCCCCTTCAGGCAAGGTCCTGTCCGGTGGTGTGGACTCCAATGCCTTGCAGCGTCCCAAGCGTTTCTTTGGTGCCGCCCGTAATATTGAAGAGGGGGGAAGTCTGACCATCGTGGCCACCGCCTTGATTGATACAGGAAGCCGGATGGATGACGTGATCTTCGAGGAGTTCAAGGGAACCGGCAACCTGGAGCTCCATCTGGACCGTAAACTGGTCGACAAGAGGATCTTCCCCGCCATCGATATCAACCGATCAGGAACCCGAAAGGAAGAGCTGCTGTTGGAGCCGGAGGACCTGAATCGGATCTGGGTGCTGCGCAAGGTGCTCAATCCACTCTCCTCAACCGAGTCGATGGAGTTGTTGCTCGAGAAGTTGAGCAAAGTCGAAAGCAACGCCGATTTTCTCGGGTCCATGTCGAACGGGTAGAAGACGGAAGGCAGAATCCTCATTCCGTTGCCGACTCCGGTGGTCAGCCGGTCAGTTGTTTCACAAAAGCGCTTGACTTCGATAGAGGGGTTTGCCTATTCTTAGTGGGTAGGAAGGCACTATGATGATTCGCAGCTTCTTCTGGCGCAACTGGGACATTTAGTCGTCCAAGAACGCCGGAGAGTTGTAGTCTTCGTAGGGCCAAGTTAGAGATCAGGAGCAAAAAGGCCGTGGGGAGTACTCTCCACGGCCTTTTCATTTTTAGGATTCAGATGATTCAGAATCACGGATTACACCCATTATGAAGGGATTGACAAAGGTTTTGATGTTCACTGCCAACCGGTCAGGGGTTAGGGGTCAGGGGTTATGATCTGCCACAAATCCGTTTTAGCCGATTTACTCACTCCGGTTTCCGCTTTCCTTCGGGTTTCCAAAGGAGCGGAGCGCGCATTTTTGCTGGAATCGGTTGAAGGAGCCGAGAAAATCGGCCGTTATTCCTT
>JAYZBY010000153.1:0-2681 GCA_036338555.1 Acidobacteriota bacterium
GGAGCTTTTTCAAAGGCCTGGGACTCAATGTGCCGATGGGCTAAGGACCCACACCGATTGACGGGTAGGCCCCCTTTTCCACTATGATGGAGCAATGGCGTGGTTTAAACGGGACAAACCCTCGGTCCAGACTCCTGCCGAGGAAGAGAGGCGGGTCAAGACCGAAGGACTGTTCACCAAGTGTCCCGACTGCAATAATGTTATCTGGAAAAAGGAGCTGGAAGGCTTACTTCACGTCTGTCCCAAATGTGCTTTCCACTTCAAGATCAACGCCCGCCAGCGTCTCGAGTTTCTCCTGGATGGGGGGCAGTCGGAGGAGTTTGACGCCCATCTGAGATCCTCTGACCCACTCCAGTTTGTCGACCAGAAAAACTACCCCGATCGTCTGGAGAAGGCGATCGAATCCACCGGATGCAATGAGGCGGTGGTGAATGTCCAGGGAACCCTCAAGGGGCATGAGGTGGTATGCGCGGCCATGGAATATCGTTTTATCGGAGGTAGTATGGGCTCGGTGGTCGGGGAAAAGATCACCCGGGCCATCGAAAAATCGCTCCAGACGCGCAAACCTCTCATCATCGTTTCCGCCAGTGGGGGAGCTCGCATGATGGAGGGAGTTCTTTCGCTCATGCAGATGGCCAAGATCTGCACCGCCCTGGCGCAACTGCACCAGGAGAAAATTCCCTACATCTCCGTGCTCACCGATCCCACCACTGGCGGAGTCACGGCCAGCTTCGCCATGCTGGGAGATCTGAATATCGCCGAACCCAAGGCCCTGATCGGATTCGCCGGTCCCCGGGTGATCGAGCAGACCATTCGCCAGAAACTGCCCGACGGCTTTCAGCGAAGCGAGTTTCTGGTGGAACACGGAATGCTGGATGCCATTGTCCCTAGAGAGGAACTCCGCGACTTCGTTGCCGATTGGCTCGTTTTCATGAGCAATGGCGACAACTAACGGGCAGACCGGAGGGCCGCTCATAGAGCGGCCGCTACAAAAGCGTGCCGGCTGAGCGAAAGGGCGCACGGCCGTGCCCCCTACACTTCTTTTTTACTTGAAACCTATGAACTACGACGAGTCACTTGCCTATCTCGACCGGCTTGGCAATGAAGTGTTGACCATGAAGTTCGGATTGGAAACCATCCGGAAACTTCTGGAGTCCTTGGGCCGGCCCCATTTGAAATACCCTTCGGTTTTGATTGCCGGAACCAACGGAAAGGGCTCGGTCGCCTGTTTTCTCAATTCCGTGTTGAACGCCTCCGGGATTCGCAACGGTGTTTACACCTCACCTCACCTCATCCGACCCGAAGAGCGCATCGTGGTGGATGACATGCCCGTCAAGCCGGAAGTCTTTGCCGACTGCCTGACCCGCGTGGTGGAGGCGGTGGATCAACTGAGGTTGCCTTCTCATCCCACCTACTTTGAAATCCTGACGGCCACCGCATTTATCTGTTTCGTTGCGCAAGGGGTGGAACTTGCAGTTCTGGAGGTGGGAATGGGAGGACGCCTGGATAGTACCAATGTGGTGGACCCCCTTCTTTCCATCCTTACCCCTGTGGGACTCGATCACCAGAAGTTTCTGGGTGAAACCCTGGAAGCCGTGGCGGGTGAGAAGGCGGGTATTCTTCGTGAGGGACAGCCGGCTCTGATGGCACCCCAGAAATCCGAAGTACGGCAGGTATTTTGCAGCGAGGCATCTAGCAAGAAGGTGGAACTCGTAGAGATGGATGCTTCAGCCATCGATTGTCTGGGCTCCACGGATGGAAAGTACAGCTTTGGCTTCCACGGCGCAGAGTACAGCCTTTCCATGTGCGGCCGCCATCAGGTTGAAAACGCGGCTCTGGCCATCCAGGCCCTGGAGCTCCTGGCGGGTCGCGGGGTCTCGGTGTCCAGGTCCTCGTTGAAAAATGGGATCGAGGAAGCCCATTGTGCTGGGAGGATCGAGATTCTGAGTCGCAACCCCACGATTGTTCTGGACGGGGCCCACAATGCCGATGCTATAGGCAACCTGGTCACCTTTTTGAGCGAGCATACGCGAGAGCCCCGAACCCTGGTCTTCAGCATCATGAAAGATAAAGACATGGCCTCGGTAGGAGAACTCCTGGAGGCCTGTTTCCAGGATATTTACCTCACCTCTGTGGACTCTCCTCGGGTTGCTTCCCTTGAGGCCCTGCAAAGCCTTCTTCCCTCGGGCGTCCCCGCTGCAGATCCCCGGAGTGCCTACCATCAGGCCCTGAAGTCCTCGGCCGAGACGATCGTGGTCGCCGGTTCCTTCTACCTGGTCGGGGAAATTTTAAAGAGTCTATAGGCTGACCGGTGGAAAGCGCTGACAAGAGGAATCCAGAGTTCAGAATCCAGAACCCAGAATGAAGAGTCCGGAGTGTGGGAGGTGCCTCAGGGCGCCGATTCCGGAGGGCCGCTCATAGAGCGACCGCTACAAGAACTCAAGAAAATTCGAAGCACAAAATCCCAAATCCGAAACTCAAGATTGTGGAAATTTGGGATTCCGGATTCCGGATTCAGGATTTTCTAAGGTGTGGTCAGGGGTCAGCCGGTCAGCCTTCTCCTGTGTCTCTGTGGTGAAATTCTCTTCTCCGTGGCTTTGTGGTACGGACGCCCTATTCAATCTCGAACAAAACGTCCCCGCCACTGACCTTGATTCCTTCCTGAACATTGCAGGTGATCA
>JAYZBY010000154.1:0-4114 GCA_036338555.1 Acidobacteriota bacterium
ATCGCTGCCGTAGGCCCCGGGTGATTCCAGATGAACGTGGGTATTGATCAGTCCCGGCGTCACCGTCCTCCCCTTCAAGTCAATCCTGAGGGTGTCCGGTCCCGCTAACCCCAGAACCTCATCGCTGCTGCCGACGGCCACGATCTGATCATCTCGAATCGCCACCGCTTCGGCGATCGTGAACTGCTGGTCAACAGTCAGAACTTTTCCGTTGTGCAAAATGGTATCCGCATTTTGCTGAGCATAGCTCATGCTCATGCTAAAACTCATAACTATCAGTGTAACTATCATCAAAATATTGATTTTCATAGCATTTGTTCTCCTAACAGGAACTCGTCAAAGGACTCACGTGGCTGCTGAGTAGCCTACATGGACCCAGGGCCGTGGTCAATTCAGAATTCGAATGATTTCGCTTCGCGGACTCGTGCGGTGGGGCGGTAGTGCGTTCTTGTATTCGGCCAGAATCGGCGCACCTACAGCAGGCTGTAGGATCGTGCCAAATTGGAACGTGGAACGCGCCGGTCGAAGACCAGCGGGCGGGGTCAGCCGGTCAGCAGGCGGGCGCAGCCCGCTGGGGTCAGGGGTCAGCGGTTCCGCCGCTCCCCTCATTCCAGCAAACCGATCTCCTTGAAGTATCTTTCCGCCCCTGGATGGTAGGGAACGACGTTTCCAAGCACGGCCATTTCAGGTTTGAAATCCTTGATCGAGGGATGGGCGGATCGAAACTCTTCCAGGTGCTCCAGGATGGTTTTGGTGATTTCGTAAACAATCTCTTCGGGGATCTCCTCACGCACCAGAATGACATTGGCGGTGGCAATGGTACTCACTGGCTGGTTCCGGTCATAGGTTTCCCTGGGGATGGCCGCCGAGACAAAATAGGGATACTTGCTCACCAGACGCTCCAGGTACTCCGGGCCGATCGGCAACAGACGATATTGATGGATGACCCCGAATTCAATCAGCGAAGGGGCCGGCAGCGCCTGATAAAGGACGGCTGCATCCAGACGACGATCTCCCAGAGCTTGAAGGGCATCTCGAAAAGGCAGATAGATCGGGGTGAAGTCCTCAAACGAGAGACCCATCTCCTGGTAAATCTCTCTTTGCCTGGGAATCGATCCGTGTCCGGAAGGCCCTATGGCAACCCGCTGTCCCTGGATATCCTCCATCGATCGCAGAGGAGAGTCATCCAGTACCGCCATGTGCAGGTAGCCCAGCTGGAAGCTGGAGATAAGGGTTCTGAGATTGGTATAAGACTGCCGATAGGGAGATGCCCCCCGGTATCCATTCAGGGCGGTGGCGGCAATACACAGTCCGATGTCGGCCTGATTGGTACCCAGCAGCCGGACATTCTCCACTCCTCCTTCGGTCGCCTCCACATTGATCCGGACACCGTCCAGGTTGCGGTTGATCAGATTCCCGATGGCCCCACCGATAGGATGCCAGGTCCCTGAATCGGTCCCGGCGGCAATACTGAGCAGGGTCTCCTGCCGCCCGCAGGCACCCAACAGCGCCACGGCAACCACAGCGACCACAACTTTGACAATAAGTTTTTTCATGATCCCAGGTGAAGACGTCCCATTTTGCCACAATTCAAGCTATTTTCTCACTCCAAATAATGTGAAAATAAGAGACCATGACCTATCGAACATCACGGAACAGGGTGCGAGGACTTCCAGGCGTGCTGATCGTCCTACTGCTGGCCGCCGGCTGCGCCGGGCAGGAGGAACTAGGTTCCAACGGAAACGGCACCCCTGTAAACGGCAAGCTCATTCTCGGGTATCCGGCCGTGTCGGCCACCATCTTCCCGATCATTTACGCCCAGGAGAAGGGTATTTTCGAGGAAGAGGGCGTGGCGGTCGAAATGAGCCGCATTCGGGGCATACCCCAGATCGTGGCCACCCTGCTCAATGTGGACATCGATCTGGGATGGATGGGTTTTGACGGGATGGCCCATGCCGTGGTCGAAGGCGTTGAAGATCTGCGCTATGTCGGCGAGTTTTTAAGGGAACTCCCTCAAAGCCTGGTGGTGGCACCCCATATCAACGGGTTTGAGGATCTCAAGGGACAACCCGTCGCCACGGCGGGACCGGGTACCCTGACCGATACGCTGTTTGCCGAAGGCTTGATGCGAGGAGGGCTGGCCAATCCCCGGCAACAGACCGAGTATCTCCACCTGCCCGGACAGGCCAGCCGCCTGACCCAGTTGCTCAACGGCACGGTGGTGGCTTCTTCACTGAAGGTACCGGCCACTCAAAGGGCGGAGCAGGAGGGCTTCCGGGTCCTCCAGTATCAGGGGAGTTTGTTGGAACCCTGGTCAGGAGAAGGCTTTGTCACCCACACCAGCATCCTTTCCTCCAAAGGTGCAGCGCTCAGGAGTTTCTTGAGAAGCCTCGGTCGAGCCATTCGGGAAATGGAAGCCAACAAGGGTGAGGCCGTTGAAGTGGCGGGCGCCTATCTTGAACTGGACCCGCTCATGGCCGAGAAGGTCTACGACGCGATGATGCCGCTTTTCAATGCCGACGGGACCTGGAAGCTGGAAGGGATCCAGCGCATGTTCGACAGCCGTTCCGGCCAAAAGAAGATCGACGCCGCCCGGTTCCTGGACGACTCCTTCCTGGACTCCACCTTCTAGCCCGTATAATGCATAAATTGTCTACTGCAGTGCCGCCCGCCTTCATCTGAGCGAAGCGAAGAAAACTTATGCATAATCCGGACTAGCCGGGCTTTTTGGCCCTGGTCGGCTCGCCAATCTGTTCCGGCCGGACCTCGCCACGCGGCGGATCCATGGTAAAAACCTGACTGACATAGGTGTAGTCCAGATAACCCATGCGGGCCAGGGGCTGGATCTTCACCCAGTCGACTTTCCCATCGGTGATGAACTCCTCGTTGATGTGAATGCCGATCACCTCGCCCACCACGACGTGGTGAACCGTATTGGCGCTGTTGGCGGGCAGCGTCAAGGTGCAGTGGTACTTGCATTCCATATTGACGGGAGATTCGCCGACCCGGGGCGGCTTGACCAGAGTGGAGGGCACCTTGGTCAGCCCACAAAGATCCATCTCGTCGACATCAGGCGCCAGACGGGCTGAGGACAGGTTGACCTGCTCGCGCAGGGCATAGGTCGCCATGTTGAACACGAACTCGCCGGTATTCTCCACATTCACGACGCTGTCCTTTCGCCTGGGCTCACCGTCTTCCTGGGGCAGCCCGGAGGCTGAGAAAAAGACAAAAGGCGGATCGTAGCCCAGCTGGTTGGAACATGAAAACGGTGCAAGGTTGACGATGCCGTCATGACTCAAGCTGGTAATCCAGCCGATCGGACGTGGCACCACACACGCCTTGAATGGATTGTAGGGCAGGCCGTGATCGTCATTGCGCGGTTCATAGAACATATTTCAGTACTCCCTTGTTAGCGAAAGCCGATTCTATTCCGGCTCTCGAAAAGGGTCAAGACTCGCATTTCGGGGACTTCCAGATTCCGTTCGTAAAGGGGTGGACAACGTGGTATGATTCCAGCCAAAATCAGGAGGGCCACCCCTGATCCGGTGGAGCCAAACGACAGATGGCGCCTATTTTTTTGTTTCGGCCATTGAATGGCCAATGGAGGTGAAAATGGCGACGAAGGAACGTATTTCCCTGGACGTCAACAACGAGTCTTATGACGTCGAAGTGGATCCCGAGATGCCTCTGCTTTACGCGATACGCAATGAGCTGGGGATCACCGGGCCCAAGTTCGGCTGCGGACTGGCCCAGTGTGGAGCCTGTACCGTCATCATGGATGGCCGAGCGATTCGGTCCTGCATGACGCCGGTCAAGTCCGCCCAGGGTCGACCGGTCCGCACCATTGACGGGTTGGGAACCCCTGACAATCCTCATCCGGTGCAACAGGCCTTCATCGAGGAGCAGGTACCCCAGTGCGGCTTGTGCATCAGTGGCTGGGTGATGACCTCGGTGGCGCTTCTGGAACGGAATCCCAATGTGAATGATGCTGAGATTCGCCAGAGTCTTTCCAGCCTCAAGTGCCGCTGCGGCACCCACATGTCGATTCTTCGAGCAGTTAAAAATGCCGCCAAGGCAATGGCTTAAGGAGGAATGGATATGACAAAGCAAGCAA
>JAYZBY010000155.1:0-7646 GCA_036338555.1 Acidobacteriota bacterium
GTGCCGCGACGGCCAACGAGACGCGGATGATGTCCGTAACCACCTGAACCCCCCAGAAGAGAGCGACAACGATCCATTTTTTCAAGGCAAACTCTCCCGCTTTTCTTCGACACATGCGGTGAATAAGATGATTACTATAACGAAGTATCTGTCCAGACGGGAGCATGATTCGAAAGGACAGTAAGGGTTTTAGCAGAAGAGATTTGGATCCATGGCGGTGCTCGAAGTGGTACTCGCATGAGATATTATTCCAAGGATCCAACAATGGAGACTACACCGGCGTTCCCGATACCCCTAGGAGGATAAGGATGAAGAGTTCTGAACATCTTGCCGAGACAGTGAAGGTTGAAAAGGAAAACGGAATCACCTGGGTGATTCTGAACCGGCCGGAGAAGCGCAACGCCATGAGTCCCCAGCTTCATTTTGAAATGGTGGACCTGCTGGCTGAGCTGGAATCTGACGAGGAGACCAGAGTGCTGGTGCTGACTGGTGCAGGTGATGCCTGGTGTGCGGGACAGGATCTCCAGAAATTTTTTCGAGAGTTAGACGACAACCCTGCCAAACGAAATCGTGCCGAATGGGCCAGCCATGAGTGGCGTTGGCGACGCCTGGTGAGCTTTCCCAAGCCGACCATAGCCATGGTCAATGGATATTGCTTTGGAGGTGGTTTTACCCAACTGGTTGCCTGCGACATTGCCATTGCGGCGGAAGACGCCGTATTTGGTTTGAGCGAGATCAATTTTGGAACATTTCCGGGTGGTCTTGTGAGCCGAGTGATAGTGGATGCGATGATTTATCGGAAGGCGATGTACTACAGTCTCACGGGGGATACCTTCGACGGGAAGCAGGCTGAGGCTATGGGCTTGGTGACCTATGCCGTTCCCCGGGACCGGCTGCGGGAGGAAACGGTGAAGCTGGCTGAAAAACTCATTGCTAAAAACCCGCAGGCCCTTCAGGCGGCGAAAGAAGTCCTGAATACCTGCCGGAGCATGGGGTACACAGAGGCGGAGGAGTATATCAAGGCCAGGTCCATCGCACTCAGGGCCACAGATCCTACGGGCGGCCGCAACAAGGGCATCCAGCAATTCGTTGACGAAAAAAAATACCGCCCGGGATTGGAGAGTTATGACTACAAGGAGTAACCAGCATCGTCGCTGAGGAGGTTAAAAAATTGGTGAGACTATAAATGGATTTCAATCTCCCTGAGGAACTCCAGCTGCTGAAGGAGACGGTCCGGCGCTTTGTTGACGAGGAGCTGATTCCGTTGGAGGCCGAGTTTCGCCCGGAAGCCGATCCCATGCCCCAGAAACTCTTGCGTCCCCTGCAAGAGAAGGCGAAATCCATCGGTCTGTGGCTGCTGGATGTACCGACTGAGTTTGGTGGAGCCGGGCTGGATCTTCTCACTCGCTGCGTCATAGCCGAGGAGGTAGGCCGTACCGTGGTGATTCCTTACCGACACAACGAGGTTTTCGGGCCCGAAGTCCGTCCTCCCCTGTTTTACTGTAATGAAGAGCAAAAGGAGAGATACCTCTTTCCGGTCCTGAGGGGTGAGAGGAAGATGTGCTTTGCCCTGACCGAGCCCGAGGCCGGTTCGGACCCGTCCAGTATGCAGACTCGTGCCGTCAAAGACGGCGACCACTTTGTCATTAATGGAACGAAACGCTTTATCAGTCGCGCCAGTCACGCCGACTTCATCCAGGTGATGGTGTTGACGGATCCGGAGAAGCGAGCTCAGGGCGGAATCACCTCCTTCTTGGTGGACATGAACACGCCAGGAGTCACTCTCTCACGTTCACAGCCCACCATGATGGGTGACGCTCCCTGGGAGATTGTGTTCGAAGATGTTCGGGTCCCCTCCGGCGGTGTACTGGGTAAAGTGGGTGATGGCTTTGCTCTGGCGCAGAGATATCTCACTCAGGGCCGGGTTCGTTACCACGGTGCGCAGAGCATCGGAATGGCCCAGCGGGCTCTGGACCTGATGATGGATTATGCCAATAACCGAGTGACCTTCGGCAAGCCCCTGGGTAAGAGACAGGCCATCCAGTTCATGATTGCGGATTCGATGATGGAGGTGCATGCAGCGCGGCTCATGGTTCAGGAGTGCGCCTGGCGCAATGACCAGTGCGAAGAGATCCGCGAGCGCTCCTATATGGTGAAGATCACCTGCACGGAGATGGCCAGCCGGGTGGTGGATAGGGCCATTCAGGTTTTCGGAGGTATGGGGCTCACCACAGAACTGCCGTTGGAGTGGATGTATCGACAGCTTCGCAGCATTCGCATAACGGAAGGTGCCACCGAAGTTTTGCGTTGGCGAATGGCACGAAATCACTTGAGAAGGCGTGCCAGGTAATGGGTCTGCTTTCCGGCTACCGGGTTCTCGATCTCAGCACCGAAATGGGGGCTTTTTGCGGCAAGGTACTGTGCGATCTCGGGTTGGAGGTAATCAAGATCGAGCCCCCGGGAGGGGATCCCCTGCGCCTCGAGCCGCCCTTTGCCCAAGGGCGGCAAGACCTGGAGAGAAGTCTTCGTTTTTCCTACCTGAATGCCGGGAAGCGGGGGATCACCCTGGATGTGACCAAGCCGGCAGGACGCGAGCTCTTTCTGGAACTGGTGAAGGGAGCCGACGTGGTCCTGGAGAGTTGGGATCCGGGTCGTCTGGAGGAACTCAACCTGGACTATTCTGTTCTTCTCCAGCAACAACCCAAGCTGATCTTGCTCTCCGTTTCCGGTTTTGGACAAGAGGGGCCCTACTCTAATTTTCGCGCCCCCGACATCGTAACCACGGCTATGGGAGGGTTGCTGTACATCAGTGGTGACCCGGAGCTTCCACCCTGCATGCCCCCAGAGACCCAGTCGTACTACTACGCCGGTCTTTATGCAGCCTACGGAGTGCTGCTGGCACTTTGGCGCTGTGAGAAGCAGCGCCTGGGGATTCATATCGACGCTTCCGTTCAAGCCAGTATGGGCATCCATGAGCATGCCGCATTCACCTATTCCACGGAGGGAAAAGTGCTAAGAAGAGCCGGAAGTCAGCATAAGCATGTGGCTCCAGCCAACCTCTTTCGCTGTCTGGACGGATATATCGCGCTGTTCACAAATTACCGCCACTGGCCGATCCTGCTGGAGATCTGGAAGGACCACCCTTCTGAACTGGACGATCTTCGTTGGGAGAAAGACGCGGAGCGACGTGCCCATGCCGACTGGCTCAATCCCCAGGTGGAGTCCTTCACCTCCCGCTACGAGAAGGATCACCTGACCCGGTTGTTACAAGAACGCGGTGTTCCTGCCCTTCCGGTAAACACACCTTCGGAGTTTTGGAAGGATCCTCATATCCGAGATCGAGCTTTCTTTGGTCCTGTGACGCATCCCGTCATTGGTACTTACCAACAGCCAAAACCTCCTTTCACCGTGGACCGAGAGCGCCCAGAACCCATGCCGGCACCACTTTTGGGGCAACACAACCACGAGATTTACCGCCAGGTATTGGGCCTGAGCGACGAGACGCTTGAAGCTCTGTCCTCCGAAGGAGTGATTGGGCCAGCAGGGAGAAACCGGAAGTCAGAATCCAGAATGAGGAGGCAGGAAACAGGAGAAAGGAAACAGAAGATCGGCGGTCAGCCTGTCAGCCCGTCAGTCGGTGAGGAGGCTGCGGAGCAGATCCTGGGGAGAGCCGGGTCAAGCACTAACCAGATCCTGAAAGGTGTTCGAGTGATTACGTTCTCGTTAGCCTATGCAGGTCCATACGCAGGACGTCTCCTGGCGCAACATGGTGCCGATGTGATCAAAGTAGAATCAGAGAGCGGTGGACTGGATAGCTTCCGTCGGTTTGGTCGGGACCTCAATTCGTCAGCTCGGTTCATCGAGTGCAACCTGGGAATTCGTTCCATTACCGTCAATCTCAAACATCCGGTCGGAGTACAAATTATCCGGGAGTTGGCGAATGGTTCGGATGCGGTCTTGGACAACTTTCGATCAGGAGTTCTTGACCGGCTCGGGTTAGGAGAGAAGGACCTCAGGCAGATCAATCCCAGAATCATTATTCTCAAAATGCCTGGGTTAGGGGATAAGGGACCCAAGCGGAAGTATGGCACCTGGGGTTTCAACCTGACCGCTTTCTCTGGAATGACTCATCTGTGGAATCACCCTGGGCAATCTCGCCCCGTCGGAAGTCAAGGGGTCTATCCAGACCATCTGAGTTTCATTCTTGCTCCCACTCTTTTACTAGCCGCCTTGTTGAGTAGCCGCTCGACCGGTCGAGGTGTCACCATTGACTTGGCCCAGGCGGAGGCGGCCGCGTATGTTCTGGGGGTGAGTTATTTGGAAAGTACCGTCAATGGAAAAGATTCTGAGCCTAGAGGTAACCTGGACCCGACGGCGGGCCCGCACGGATGCTATCGTTGCAGGGGTGAAGATCGCTGGTGTGTCCTTTCAGTGAAAACTGACGAAGAGTGGCACAGGTTTTGCCAAATTATCGGTCGTAAGGAGCTGACAGCGGATCCACGATTTGCTGACCAGCAGGCCCGCCTGCGACACTTCTGCAAGCTGGATGAGATCGTCGAAGAATGGACTCAGTCTCGACCCTCTGACGAGGTGATGATGCGGTTGCAGGCACAGGGAATCGCGGCTGGAGCGGTCCAAAACGGCGCAGATCTGATGAACGATCCGCAGTTGCGTCACCGCGACTATTTTGCAAGCTTCTCCAACTCTCCGGTCGGGCCTATGGAAATTCCGCGAAGCGCACTTCAGTTTCGCGGCATGTCCGATGAGCCCTTGTCCTTGCCTCCTCCGCTTGGCCAGGACACCGATGAGATTCTTCGGGATCTTCTGGGACATGATCAGGAGACCATCACCCGATGGAAAGAGGAGGGGATTCTACGATGAGCTGATGTACCTGGCTTGACAACAGGACAGAAGCGATCTGCCGGCCCGTCTTTGACGGAGTGAGAAGAGTGCAAGAAATATTGCAAGAATCCGGGAGGAGGCCTGGAACGTTCTTCTTGACATTCAGAATGTGGGCCGCTGTTCACCCGGGCTAGTCCCAAGGTCCTATCGAAGGAAGGGAGCGAATCGTTCCTCGCCTGAGGTGTTGTCGTAGACTACTCTGCCGCTGACACCGGTCATGAGCACCTTTACCTGGAGGATGTCGTCCACCGGCATGGTAAAGAAGTCCCGGTCCAGCACCGCGAAATCCGCGAACTTACCGATCTCCAGCGTGCCGATGGTATCTTCTCCCAGCACATATTCGGATGCCCAGGTGGTAGCCATCTTGAGGGCCGTGACCCGGTCGACTGCCTCTTCCGGACGCAGCACCACGGATATTGGGTACTCGTCAGTCACACGGGTTTTCCTTGTGACCAGAACGTGTACGGCCGGCCAGACCCGGGTGCCGATGGATTCAAAGGTGACCCGGATTCCGTCATTGATCCAGGTTTTGACCGGCATGACGAATGGCCTCAACTCCTCACCATAATCGCGGATCAATTTGGGGACCTGGGACAGATAGCTGGGATTGACGTTGAGGATGATCCCGTACTTCTTGATCCCTTCCATCACGTCGGGGACGGTCCCGATGAGCTGATTGTGTTCCAAGGTCGTTCTGAGACTTCTCATGTACTCAACGGAGAAGTTGGCTTCTTTCATCGACTCCTCGAGCATTTGAATGTACATTCGTGCCCCGTGGCTGGAAGTTCCATGAACCGCAGTTGGGCGCCAGCCGTTGATAATTCCTGCTCGCAGGGATTGCCAGCTCTTGTGGCCCGGATTGGGGCAGCGTTCACGGGCCTTGACCTCGGGAGGAGCCGAGACATCGGGTCCCATACAAACGCCGTTTTGACTGGCGTCCCAGACCTCGTGGGCCATTCCGTTGAGCCACATCATCTCGCCGCCGTTGTTGTGGTTGGTCCAGGGAGCCCCGTAGGCCCGATAAAATTCGGTCACAGACTTCTGATTGAAAAGGTTTCCTCGCTGCGACTCGACAAAGTAAGCCAGGCGATGGGGCATCTTCCCCTCTCGGTTCAGAAGGCTGTAGGCGGCAACGACTCGGGGGTACATGAGGCGGGTGGCCACCGTGGTGATCCCGTTCTGGATGACGTCCAACCCATGACGACTGAGTGCTCCAGCAAGGTTGGAAAGTGGTTGATCCGTCCACCACCATTCAAAGGTTAATGCACCCCGTTCCGGAACTGCCAGATATCCATTCATTGCGGATCCAGGACCCGACTCGAAATCCGTGCTCTCCTTCCAGTCCGGGAAAATTTTTTCGACTTCTTCAATGGCCACGGAATTAAAGAATCCCCCAATACCTCCCCAGACCATTATGGGGTGATCGGGTGTGGCTGCATCCAGGTGTCGTCTGTTGATTTTGCCGGTAAAAAACCAGCTTCGATTGGTGCCTGGAAGATTCCCCTTGCCTTCCTCGACGATGACACTGACCCACTGCCCTTTTGAGATGTTTTGCGTTCGAATGGCGTTGACCACTGTGTCCCTGATTTTCTTGGCAGTGGCTTCCGGCGTTGCCTCTGCTATCAAGGTCACCTTCACGGTGCGATCGGTGAGGCCGAACTGGGGTCCGTATCTGCGACTGGCGGTGTTGTAAAGGTGGTAGTGGGTCTGAATCACGCCCGGGATCAAAGTTTTTCCACCCAGGTCGATGGTCTGGGTTCTTGGTCCCCCTAATAATTCTATTTCGTCGCTGGTTCCCAGGGCCATGATTCGCTTCCCCTTGATGGCCATGGCCTGGTAGATGTGTCCTGGCGTATTGGGGGTGATGCTCCTATCATCCATGCTCACTATTTTCCCGTTCACCAGAAGGCTATCGGCCCAGCCCATTTCGTCTAACAGAGGCGGCCGATCCTGGGCTAAACCAAGGTTAGGAAAGAGAGTCATGATCCAGGCCAGTAAGATGAAAAATTTACTTCTCATGGTTGCTACTCCTTTTTAAACGTCACTGACCGCACCTCATGGCAATAGGGTTGACTTCCACCTGATTTTGCTGAAATTGGTGTAAAGCTATTTGCTGGACCACTTACCCACCCACTTTTTCCAGGACCAGTCTGTTCCTTGTCTCACTTGAGGTATCTTCTGACCAGTATAGTAGGTTTGGAAATCGATCACTCACATCCAGGGTCCTGAGGCGCCGGACATTCTTACCCCGGATGGTGCATTGGGGCTGCTCAGAAAATGTGAAATCGGAAAGAACGGACCATCCTTTACTCAATAAAATAAATATCCGACTCTGACCTGGGTCGGACAGGAGCACCGGAACGCTCCTGAGTTCCGGATTGATGTCATTACCCAGTGGACTACGGGCATCCGATTCGAGGAACGCTAGCTCAGTTATCCTTCTTCCCGCGTTTGCGAACAGGTTTGGGAAAGGAGCCCACCAAAGGGAGCACATGCCGGTCTACCCGAAGGCACGGGAGATGTTCTATTATAAGGAACTACCTGAATTTGTAAGGGAGCTGGATCCTCAGATGCCGATCAGCCAATCCCATGAACTGCACGGAGGGTACCTGAAACTGGGTCTTCCGACCGGGTTGGAAGTGATTCACGGAGCGGTTCACGGCGTTCCCGAATTCTATGACGAGGTTCGTTTTCCGATCGTGAAAGAGTTTCTGGAACGCCACATCCTGGTGGAATAAAAAGGC
>JAYZBY010000156.1:0-9138 GCA_036338555.1 Acidobacteriota bacterium
ACAACCATTCTGGCAGAATGACACCCATGGACGAACACCATGCCAGGAGCAGGTCGTGACGGTTGGAGCGTTTGATCTTTTACGGCCGAAGTCCCTGGCTGAGGCAAGCGAACTGCTGCTCAAGTACGGAGAGGAGGCACGACCGATCGCTGGTGGGACGACACTGGTCATCCTGATGAAACAACGTGTCCTCCATTTTCCTTATCTGGTGGACCTGCAGGGAATTGCCGGCCTCGATCAAATCTCACGGAAAAACGGTTGGATTACGATTGGAGCACTGGTAACTCATCGGTCGGTCGAGTGCTCCGGGATGGTCCGGGAGTCGGTGCCGGTTCTGGCAGAAGCCTTCAGTAAGGTTGGAAACGTTCGAGTTCGTGAGACGGCCTCGGTTGGCGGTAGTCTGGCACACGCCGATTATCGTCTTGATCCTCCTCCTGCCTTTCTAATCCTGGGCGCCGACATCATTGTTTACGGCCCGAATGGAACCCGGACCGTACCGATCAGCGATCTTTACCGGGAGACCTACGAAACCGTTCTCGAGCCTGGTGAGATCCTGGTTGAGGTCAGAATTCCCGTCATGTCCGAGGGGAGCCGGGCGGCCTATTTAAAATATCAGTCGCTTTCAGCCAACGATTGGCCCTGTCTCGGTGTGGCTGCCTTCCTCTCTCAAATCGAGGGGGATTGCCGGGAACTCAGGTTGGGGCTGGCCGGCCTGGCAAGCACACCCTTACTGATCGAAGGGTTGGACTTCGTTCGAGGCCGGCCGCTCACCGATTCCCTCATTGAAGAAGTGGCAAGGGTGGCGGACCAGCAAATTTCTCCGATGTCGGACCTCAGAGGCTCGGAGTGGTATAAGCGCCGGATGGCTCGGGTTTTCATCAAACGAGTTATCCGTGAGGTTGAGCGGCGATTCTGGATTTGAAGGAGTCCTATGCCGAACTATCACATTGTCGGACAGTCGGTTCAGCGCAAGGATGCGGCAAGGAAAGTGACCGGCCGGATTCTCCATGTTGGCAACATTGAAATGCCCGGTCTCCTCCAGGTGGCTGTTCTGCGAAGCCCTTATCCCCATGCCCGGATCCTCCGTATTGACAAGTCCCGGGCCGAGGCGCTGGAGGGGGTCGTGTTGGTGCTGACCGGGGCGGACATTGCCGCCATGCCCGAGGTCGATCCTTTTTTTGGGCCGGCCTTCAAGGATCAGCCGATCCTCGCCATCGATCGGGTCCTGCATGTCGGGGACCCGGTGGTGGCCGTTGCAGCGGTGGACCGCCGCCGAGCGGAGGATGCCCTTCAACTCATAGAGGTTGATTATGAGCCCCTGCCGGTCGTCCTGGATGTTCTGGAGGCCGTCAAATCCGGCTCACCCCTGGTTCACCAGGAGTTCAGGCCGGCAGGGATGTTCGCCGACCTTGACCATGTGGAGGCAGGAGAGAAATCCAACGTCTGTTACCACTTCAAGCTGCGAACCGGGGATGTGCGGGAGGCCTTCCAAGAGGCGGATCGTGTCTTTGAAGACACCTTCACCTCTCCACCCGCTCAACACATGCCGATGGAGCCCCATGTCACTCTGGTCTACCTGGATGAGAACGAACGGATCAACGTGTGGACGGCCACCCAATCTCCCTCTTTTGTCCGGACCCAGCTTTCCAACACGCTGGGCTTGCCCATGAATCGAATCCGGGTGCGGGTTCCTTACCTGGGTGGTGGTTATGGTGCCAAACTTTACGCCAAGCTGGAGCCGCTGGTAGCCGTGCTTGCCCTCAAGACGCACCAACCGGTGCGCTATGCCTTGAGCCGGGAAGAGGAGTTCCAGACCATCACCAAGCACGGCGCTGTGGCCAAGATCAAGACGGCTGTCAAGAACGGTGTCATTACGGGGCGCCGCTGCCAGGTTTTTTTTGATACCGGGGCCTATGCCGATATCGGTCCCAGGATCGTCCACAAGTCCGGTTACACCTCTGCCGGGCCTTACCGCATTCTCAATGTGTGGATCGATTCCTTTTGTGTTTATACCAACAAGCCTCCGGCCGGAGCCTTCCGCGGATTTGGTGTTCCACAGGTCATATGGGCCTATGAGTCACAAATGGACATCATCTCCCGGGAATTGGACATCGATCCCGTCCAGTTCCGGATGCGCCATGCTTTGAATGAAGGCGAACCGTTTGCGACCGGTACGCCGGTCCATTCCTTTGGTCTGAAGGAGTCGATTGAACAAGCGGCTCAGGCAATCGAGTGGTCCAGGCCCAGACCACCGAAGAAGACTCAACGGGTCCGAGGCAAGGGAATCGCATCGGGCGTGAAGGCCGTCCTGACACCCTCCATTTCAGGAGCCATCGTCATGATGAATGCCGATGGGAGTGTAAACGTTCTGAGCAGCACAGTTGAAATGGGTCAGGGGTCGGACACCGTTTTGGCCCAGATTGCAGCGGAGGAACTGGGGGTCTGCTTTGACCAGGTTCATATAGTCCAGCCCGATACCGACGTCACTCCCTACGATACCATCACGGCTGGAAGTCGCTCGACCTACCATATGGGCAACGCGGTGCGCCTGGCTTCCAACAAGATCAAGACTCAACTGCTCAGTGTCGCGGCAAAAACCCTGAAAGCCAAACCGGAAGATCTGGTCGCCCGGGATGGCCGGATCTTCGTGACTGGATGCGAAGAGAAGGGGATGACCATGGGTGATGTCTTCCTGGCCAAGTTTGGCAGTCTGGGGACCACCATCACCGGAGAGGCGATCTACCAGCCCTCAGCCGTTCCCACCGATCCCGAGACCGGTCAATCAGAAAAGTGCACCGAATACTGGTTTCCCTCTGCCAGCGCAGCCGAGGTCGAAGTGGATCTGGAAACCGGGCAGATCAAGGTGGTGAAGTTCATAAGCGTGGGAGATACCGGAACCGCCGTCAATCCCAAGCACTGCCGGCAGCAGCTGTTGGGATCGGCGCTCACCCATCTCGGCCTGACACTGTTCGAGGAGATGGTCTTCAAAGAGGGTCAACTCCTGAACGGGTCGTTGCTTGACTATCAAATACCCTCGTTGAAGGACTTGCCGGGACATTTTGAACCGATTCTGGTGGAGGTACCTCATGACACGGGTCCCTTCGGGGCCAAGGGTGTGGGGGAAACGGGGACGCTGACCGTGTCGCCGGCGATCGCCAATGCTATTGACGATGCGATCGGTGTTCGAATCCGGGACCTGCCCATCACGCCAGAGAAAATTCTACGTGGGTTAGCCGAAAAAGACCCGGAGCAACACCCGGTAGAGGCTTCAGGATGAAACAGGAGGTCTTGCTGCAAGTCAATGGAACAGAGGAGAAACTCTACCTCGAGGATGCCGACACGCTGCTCGAGGCATTGCGGGATCACATCCGACTCGGGAGTGTCCGGGAAGGTTGCGGAGTCGGCACCTGCGGCACCTGTACGGTATTGCTGGATGGGCGTCCGGTAAGCTCTTGTTTTATTTTGGCCGCACGGGTGGCAGGCCGGGAAATCACCACGGTTGAAGGGCTCGGCCAAGAGGGAGCCTTGGACCCCGTTCAAGACGCCTTCATCGAGCAGCGGGCGCTGCAGTGTGGCTACTGTATTCCGGGATTTATTCTTGCCGTCAAGGCGCTGCTCGATGAGAACCCAAGTCCCTCTCAGGAGGAGGTGGAGGAGTATCTGGTGGGCAATCTCTGTCGCTGCGGAAGCTACCCGGATATCCTGAACGCGGTCCGTGCGGTAAAGGACCGCTCGCCCGGATGATGCATCGGTCATGAGAGAATTCGATTCTGGAATCCTGGCTTTCTCGGTTTTTTTCTTCCTGCACCACCCCCTGGATTTTGCCTTCTAACTCATTAAGCCTTATCATTTCAGGGACCACTTCTTGTCGACCATTTTTAGAAAGCTTGAATAAGGCCTATTGAAGAAACCATGAAAAATCTGATTGCCCTTATTTGTTTGATGTTTGTGGGCGGCTCCTTTACCACTTTGTCGACGGCCCAAACCGGACTCGACCTGGTCGACGTCGACCTCATGTTTGTGGGGGCCCACCCGGACGACGATACCGCCGTGATGGCCACCTTTGCCCGCTATCTCCTTGACCAGGGCTTCCGCGCCACCGTCATTACGGCTACCGGCGGAGAAGGTGGAGGCAACGCGACGGGACCGGAGTCGGGGATCGCCCTGGGGCTCATTCGCGCCGAGGAGGAACGGCGCGCTCTGGCACTGGTGGGGGTCAAGTCGTCTAATTTTTTGGGTCTTCTGGACTTCTACTTCACGCTTTCAGCCGAGGAAACGGCCATGAAATGGGGCGATTCCTACCTCTGTGACGTGGTCCGCTACATACGACTGCAGCGTCCCGAGGTGATCGTGACGATGTGGCCGGGCCCGGGCACCCACGGCCAGCACCAGATGGCCGGGCGGGCTGCAACCCTCGCCTTTGACAAGGCGGCGGACCCCGGCTTTTGTCCCCAGTTGATCACCGAGGAGCATCTGGCGCCTTTCCAGCCGCTCAAGCTTTACTACTCCGGACAGAGGGACTCCCCAACCACGGTCTTGATCGATTCAGATGACTATTCCCCTCAGGCCAACATGCGCTATGCCGATCTGAAGGGATTGGCCTTCTCCAAGTACCGTTCCCAGGGGTTCGACCGGCGTGTGAGCATCCCCGTTTCCGAAGCGCGGCCCGAGGCGTTCATGCTGGTTCGATCCCTGGTTCCCGTCAACAGCCCCGAAACCCATCTTCTGGAGGGAGCTCTGCTGGCCGCGGGAGGGTCCCCGCCTGGAATTCGTTTCGAGATCGTTGCAGCCAGCTTCGAAGCGGGTATCGGCGTGGACATGCCCACCGTCGTGAGCTTGGTCAACCATACGGACGAGCCCCTCGAAAGTGTCGAAATTTCGCTTGAGCCGGCCGAAAACTGGAGTGCCCGGGCCCGGGGCAGCCGTACTTTTGATGTTCTGGAGCCGGGAGAAAAGGCTGAGTTGACCTTTCAGGTTCGTGCTTTGGAGGGTGCCGTTGTCGATCGCAACACCCGGATGTACGCCAGCTACGAGGGCAGGCAGCAAGGTCATGCCGTAGCCGGCCGCAACCATCTCTGGCTCAAAGCCGTGGCTCCTGTCCAGGTTCGCTTTCGCCCCACCTATGACGTGGCGGGCTACCGGGAGTTTGCTCGGGACACCGACACCGAGTGGGTGATCGAATCCCTGCCGACGCGACTGCCGGTCCGGATCGGCCCATCCAATCCCATCACCGTCGATATCATCAACCGTGGTCCGGAGCCGGCGGCGGGCGAGTTGCAGTTGAGACTGGATCCCTCCCAAAAAGGTATTCGCACCCGGGGCGAGCTCAGCTACCAGGTGGCCGCCGAGTCCACCACCTCGGTCACCTTTGATTTGGAAGTGACCTCGGAGGTGCTTCCCGCCAATCGTCACTCGGTTCGTTTTCCCGTCCAGCTGGGGATTTCCTCCGGAGGCGTGGACGCGGCCGATGTTTACGTGCTCCCCACCCTTGAGATTCCCAGATTGAGCCAGGCGCCCCGGATCGACGGCGATCTCTCGGATATGAGCGGCCTGGCGGGAGAAAACATTTCCTACCAGGATCTTTGGTGGCGAACAGAGCCCAGTGGCGAGTCCGACTCCAGCGCCTCCTTTCATGTCGCTTACGACCAGCAGAATCTGTATGTGGGGGTCGATGTGCGGGATGAAGCGGTGGTCTGCAATATTGCCCCGGATGATGTTCGAGCCCAGCTTCGCTCCGATGCCGTGGGCATCACCGTCGACCCTTCAGGAAGGAGCCGCGATACTTCCACCGTGATCCAGGCTGCCGCTTTTCCCTGTACCACGGAAGGCTTCCAGGCTCGCGGTTTTCGGGATGCCGACGCCAATCAGGGCCTCATGGAAGAAACCGCACCGGGAATGCAGGTGTCCTCGCGCAAGACCGACACCGGCTACACGCTCGAGTTTTCCATTCCCTGGGCCGTCATGCCGGAACAGCCAGCGCTGGGGGATGAGATCGGCCTGAATATCGTCATCTATGACGGGGATGAAACCGACGCACGCGTGGGAGCCAATATCAGCCAAAGCGGGATCGCCTGGGCGGCCTTCTCGTGGGGAGGCAAGCAGGCCTTGCCCTATGTCTGGCCGCGTGTTGTTCTGGGCAGGTAAGGCGGACCTTTCACCACCAAGACACAGAGAAGACTGTCCCAGGGCGTTCCGCCCTGAGCCAGACTTTGTCGCTCCTTCGGAGCGAGGTCTGACAAGCCAAGTAGGGGCGCACCGCCGGGCGCCCACGGTAAGTTCGTACCGAATCCGAACGACAGCACGAGTCCGCGAAGAGGGCTAGTGCGTCAGGGCATAAACGACGTAGTTGATGCCCAGTTTGTAGGCCTCGTTGGAGAGGCTGACCGGAAAGAAGGCCGTGTCCGACCATTCCCAATAGTCCCCGATGTCGTTGTTGAAATTGACGATCACTTGAAGTCTGCCGCTGTCGTCGAACATCCCGTAAAATTCCGGGGCAGCACCATAGGGACGAGGAGCGGTCATTTCCAGCGTTTCAATTTCGTAAAAACATTGGAAGATCGGACTATCCACCGTTAGCCGTACCAGTTGCCGTTCCGGGAAAACCGTTTTGATGCTGGCCTCGAAGGCGGCCCATTGCCACGGTCCATCAAAGTCATCGAAGATGGCGAATCCTCCCCGCATGAAGTACTCGCGGAGATTTTCTGTCTCTTGTGGGGTGATGGCCCAGGTGCCGGGCTCACTGAAGTAAAGAAGCGGATACTCCATGATCCGCGGATCATCCAATTCCACGATCGTGTAGGACTCGGGGGTGGTCTTGACGCCGGTGACTTCCGAGAGAATCTTCAACAGATTCCGTTCAGCCCGGGGATAGTCATGGGCCCATCCCGCCCAAAAGAACCGGCCCGATTCGTTGAACTTGATCCGGGCAAACTGAAAATAACTTGGATCATCGGGAGCAATGTCGTCGTCGGGCCCGGGAGAAACGGTGGCCGAGGTCAGGGCCAAAGCCGCAACTGCAATCCAGAACCGTGGTTTTCTTCGGGGGTTGTCCAGCATAACGGCCCCATCTTTTTCGGCAGCACGCTCGGTGTGAATTCGAGCCCGTTTTCTACCTCAAGATCCCCTGGTTCGTCGCCTCTTTCTGAAGGTGGGATGCCAGGGCTGTTCGCAGCTTATCCAAAATCCATATAATGTTCCATTCGATGTTAGGGGTAGGGGATCGAAGGAAGGGTGGAGATTTATGATCATTGAATACAATGGGAAAAAACCGCAGATTGCCAGGAGTGTTTTCATTGCTCCCACGGCCGTGTTGCTGGGCGATGTGCAGGTCGAGGAAGGTGTCAGCATCTGGTTTGGAGCGGTACTGCGCGGCGATCACGGAACCATCATCGTAGGAGCCGGGAGTAACGTGCAGGACAACTCCACCATCCATGTTCCCAGGGAGGGATCCACGATTCTGGGTGAGAATGTAACGATTGGACACGGCGCCGTCCTGGAAGGCTGCCGGATAGGGAAAGGCGCGATTATCGGGATGGGTGCCGTCCTGCTGCAGGGTACCCAGATCGGTGAGGAATCCCTGGTTGCGGCCGGCAGTGTGGTGACTGAGGGGGTATCCATACCGCCTCGAATGGTGGCTGCGGGTGTGCCGGCCCAGGTCAAAAAGGAACTGGGTGGAAGTTCGTCTGATTGGATTCAAAGGGCGGCGGTGAATTACCATCATCTCCGGGACCAGTATCGAGATCAGAAGATTGGGCTGCAGGTTGGAGACCGGGCATAAATGAACGGTACTGAAATTTTCTACACCCTGGCGAGTGTGGTGCTGGTGAGCCTGTTTTCACTGGTCGGGATTGTGCTGTTGCTGCTCAAGGAGAGGATTCTCAGCTACGTCGTCATTTTACTGGTGAGCTTCAGTTCAGGGAGTCTTTTTGGAGATGCCTTTATTCACCTCCTGCCCGAGACGGTGGCGGAACACGGTTTCACCGTGGCCGTATCCATTTTTGTCCTGTGCGGCATCGCAGGCGCTTTCGTGGTGGAGAAGATCATTCATTGGCGTCACGTTCACTATCCTGAGCAGGCAGAAGTCGAGGCCTTCGCTTATATGAATCTCCTGGGTGACGCCGTACACAATTTGCTGGATGGAGTGGTTATTGCCGCTGCCTACGCGGTCGATATCCGGGTGGGAATTGCCACCACCATTGCCATCCTGTTTCATGAAATTCCTCAGGAAATGGGCGATTTCGGGGTCCTAATCCATGGCGGTGTCAGCCGAAAAAGAGCCCTCTTGTTCAATTTTGTCACGGCTCTGACCGCACTGGCGGGGGCGGTCGTGACCATTTTCCTAATCAATTTTGTGAATCAGGTGATCGTATTCCTGATTCCTTTTTCGGCCGGTACTTTCATTTACATCGCGGGATCAGATCTCATTCCTCAACTGCACAAGGAAAAAGCCGTTCGCAACTCTCTTTTGCAGCTCTTGTTTTTCTCCCTGGGGATCGCCATCATGGTGTTCCTTCGCCTCGAAATGGGTTAGACAAGGTAGGGCCACGCCGACTTCACCACAGATACACACTGACCAGAGGATTGGCGGTGTTGTGGAGCCACTGAAGTAAAGAAGATAAGCGATTGCCACGACCAGCGGCCATTGCAGCCAAAGGACATACTTCCGCTTATCAGTCAGGAAGTCGGTCACGGGGCCTGTGTCGGTCATGATAATACCTAAAAAATCATTTCAGGTGAGCCTTTGATCGTTTGTCAAAGAACCCTGGCAACATTCCAGCCTGGCACTCTCATCTCGGCTAAATGGGGCACGTCATTTAGTCATAATAACTTCCGACCGGTATCGCACCTGTGTTTTTTCCAACAATGGTATACTTTTCAGCGGATGGAAAGCGCACGCCTTAAGCTGGACAAAATCCCGAGAGCTCAACTGCCGACGCAGTTTGGTGATTTCGAAATTTTCGGCTTCGAGAACGAGGTGGATGGCGAGCAGGCGGTGGCCCTGGTCAAGGGAACGCCTCAGGAGGAGGAGGCTCCGCTGGTGCGGATTCACTCCCAGTGTTTTACCGGCGACACGCTCCATTCCTTGCGGTGTGATTGTGGAGAGCAGCTGGATCGGGCGCTTACCAAGATCGCAGCGGC
>JAYZBY010000157.1:0-20062 GCA_036338555.1 Acidobacteriota bacterium
CTTTAACGGGACCTACGTTCCAATTGCCCTGGCCTCAGGTCCTTTTTGACAGGGCGTTCTATTTCTCAGTATAATCCCAGCTTTCCAGACGGTCCTTGTGAAGGAGCACCAAACTCTTGTACGCGATTATTAAAAGCGGCGGTAAGCAATATCGGGTTGCCGAAGGCGAGCTCATCGACCTGGAACGATTACAGGGTGAGATCGGTGAAAAGGTGAATTTCGATCGCGTACTTCTGATAGGGGATGGGGAAACGGCTCATCTGGGAACACCTTGGGTGGAAAGAGGTCAGGTTGTCGGGACGATTGCTGACCAGGGCAAGCTGGGTAAGATCATCGTTTTTAAGTTCAAGCGCCGTAAGGGATACAGGAGAAAAAGGGGTCATCGACAGCTGGTCACCACCGTTCGCATCGAGAAGATCACACTGGGAGTAAAGACCAAGCCTCAACCAGATTCGAAACCACCTGCTGTAACCCCTTCCACGACCCAAAAAGCAGAGACCCGTAAGGCAGCGGCTGAGCTACCCAAAGTGGCGGAAAAGAAAACCCCCAAGACGGCGGCCAAGAAAAAGGTGGGCACAAAAAAGACGGTCAAGAAAAAAACGGCTGCAGCTACTAAGAGCAAAAGCACGGCATCAAAAAAGAAGACCTCAAAGAAAAAAACGACCAAGGTGACCAAAAAGAGCGCCAAGGAAAAGGATTAGGACGAGGCACTTAGGCTTATGGCACACAAAAAAGGGCTGGGAAGTTCCAAGAACGGCCGTGACAGTCAGTCGCAACGGCTGGGAGTCAAGCGTTTCGATGGTCAGTTCGTCACCGGAGGGTCCATCCTGGTGCGGCAACGCGGCACACCCATCAAGCCCGGCAACAATGTGGGATTAGGAAAGGACGATACGCTTTTCGCCACGGCAGCAGGAACCGTCAAGTTCCAGAAACGCGGACACAAGGGCCATTTCGTCCACGTGATCACCGCAGATTAACGATCCAGCGAACTATCCGAGCAATCCCGCCTAAATCCTGTTCCCTCTGCTCGTCAAGCGATAGCCATGTTCGTTGATCACGCAAAAATCCATGTCAAAGCAGGAGACGGCGGAGACGGCTGTCTGGCCTTCCGAAGGGAGAAATATGTTCCGAGGGGAGGACCCAGCGGCGGAGACGGCGGCAATGGCGGGCACCTCTACTTTCGCGGCACCACTCATCTCAATACCCTGCTCCCCTTCAAATATCGGCAGCACTTCAAAGCAGGCAGGGGAGGCCACGGCTCGGGTCAGAACCGGCATGGAAAAGACGGTGCGGAGCTGGTTGTCGACGTCCCGATCGGAACACAGGTGTACAACGAGGCTCACGACCAACTCCTCTTCGACCTGGAGGAGAATGGACAAGTCGAATTAGTGGCCAAAGGAGGTCGGGGCGGACGAGGTAACGCAGCCTTCGCCACGGCAACCAACCAGGCACCTCGGAAAATTGAGTCCGGTGAGTCGGGAGAAGAAACCATTTTCATTCTGGAACTGAAGATACTGGCCGATGTCGGGCTTATCGGCTATCCCAACGCGGGCAAATCGACATTGATTTCAGTGATTTCGGCAGCCAAACCTAAAATTGCAGACTATCCATTCACCACACTGGCGCCGAATCTCGGAGTCGTTTCTTATCGTGAATACCAGAGTTTCGTGGTGGCGGATATCCCGGGATTGATCGAAGGTGCACATCGAGGGTCCGGACTGGGGCACCAGTTCTTGAGGCACGTTGAAAGAACACGCCTCCTGGTTCACCTGGTCGATGTGAGCGATAGCGGTGAAGCCGATCCCGTACACTCAGTTGAAACCATTCTCAAGGAGTTGGCACTCTACAGTGAGGTGCTAAATGAGAAACCCGAGATCATTGCCGCCTCCAAGCTGGATGCCGTCAACCCCGAAAAATTCGATCGATTACGCTCATACTGCCAGGAAAACGACCTTCCCTTTAAAGGCATTTCCGCAGTCACTGGGGAGGGAATTGAAGATTTAAAAAACACCATTGTGAAACATTTGGAGGCTCCGGGAGATTGAAAATCGGCATTCTGGGAGGCACTTTCGATCCAGTCCATCGGGGACATACCTACCTGGCGCAGGCGGTTCTGGAGGCATTCGATCTGAGTCGAGTGAATTTAATGGTTTCCGGTATTCCTCCACATAAGGAACCCGGGGAAATCTCCAGCTCCCGCCACCGATATGCCATGCTGGAAATCGAATTGAGCACACAGCATTCTCTCTTCCCTTCACGCTGGGAACTGGATCAGCCGGCCCCTTGCTATACCATCAAGACACTGGACCACTTCAAATCCACCTATCCTGAAAACCAGTACTGCTTTGTGGCTGGAAGCGATGCCCTCCAGGAGCTTCATTTATGGAAGGGTTATGATAGACTGCTTGAAGAGCATTGTTTGATATTCGTCCAAAGACCGGGATTCACTGTCGATCTCACCCGATTGCACCTCCCAGAGACCATCAGGCAAAGAATCCAAAGCATCGGCGAGGGAGAGCACCCAGATATCCGAGCTGGAGTCTCTTTTCTGACTCCCCTCAAACCTCCAGCTATCAGCGCCTCTTCAATTCGCAGCATGCTAGCCTCCGGCAAAGAACCTACCCCGGAGTTCCTCTCCCCGGAAGTCCTGAAATACATCACAGGCCACCAGCTCTATGAGGAATAGCCCCTATCTCTCACACCTAACCGATCGAGTAGAGGGGGGAATGATCAATGCAAGCTAACGACCAGACCGTTTTGAGGAAGGTTTGTGAGGCTATCGAAGACAAAAAGGGAGACGATGTCACGATCCTGGACGTATCCAAAATTTCCACGTTCGCTGATTTCTTTGTCATCTGTAACGGTCACAACAACAAACAAAATCAGGCCATCTGTGATGAGATCCTCTCCAGATTAAAGAAGGATGAACATCGGCATCCCACCCACGTGGAGGGGTACCCCTACGCGGAATGGATCCTGATGGACTATCTCGATATTGTCATTCATATCTTCTCCGATCAAACTCGCACTTTATACAACCTGGAAAAGCTGTGGAGTGACGGGATCGAGGTCAAACCGGAAACCGCTGACCTGCTGAATCCCTGACCACAGACCGGCCGCTGGTCTTCGACCAGCGCGTTCCATGTTCTAGGTTCCACGTTTCACGTGTCCGGAGAGTGGGAGGCGCCTCAGTGCGCCGATTCCGGAGAGCCGCTCATAGAGCGACCGCTACAACTTAGCAGAACATCCGAAGTCCTAAATCCGAATCCGGTCCGAAACGTAACACCGGAGGGTTCTCCACTCCGAACGTTAGCGAGGAGGTTCTCTGCGTGCCTGGCACGCTGCCCCTGAACCTCCCCCCAAAAAACCTTCATATGGGTAAAAGGGTCCGGTTTTCAAGTTGCTGACAAGGGGGAAATCCTGTATAAGGAGAGCTCTTTTTCAGGTGAAACTGAGATTTTTATGGGTTGGAGAAACCAAGGATTCCCTGTTCTCAAGGGTAGAGGAAAGGTACCTCAAACGGGTCAGGCAGTACTTTCCGATCGAAATGACCATGGTTCCTGACTTGAAGAAAAGCAATCCTCATCAACAAAAGGCGCAGTTGGTCCGGGAGGCCCGGCAGATCGAAAAAAAGCTGCCGGAAAAGACCTATCTCATCGTCCTGGATAATGAGGGTAAGGAATTCACCAGTCCCGCACTCGCCTCCTTTTTGGGAAATTTGATGAACCGCGGAGTCTCAGAAGTGACGTTTCTGGTGGGAGGCCATCTCGGGGTTCACGAGAAAATCCGGGAATCGGCAGACCAAAAAATTTCCCTGACGAAAATGACACTTCCCCACGAGCTCGCTCGAGTGGTTCTACTTGAGCAAATCTATCGAGCGGTCACCATTATTAAAGGTCTGCCTTACCATAAATGACGGAGGTTTTCTGAATGCTTGCGAAGGATCGGAAATATTTCAAAAAGAAGCTTTTAGAAAGAAGAACGGAACTCATCAGCATCGTCCAGAAAACTGAAACCTATGGCCGCGAACTCGACAGTGAAGGTGAGGCGATGGATATCGCCGACAAGGCTTCCAGTTCCTATACAAAAGAATTCATGTTCAGCAAAAGTGACGGTGACCGACAGCTTCTTCAGGAAGTCATAGACGCGCTGGTTCGAGTTGACAGCAAAGATTTCGGCGAATGCTCCGAATGCGACGAACCGGTCGAGCGGAAACGGTTAGAGGCCGTTCCCTGGGCATCCCTCTGCCTGGCCTGTCAGGAGAAGGCAGAGCAGGGAGGGTGAGTAAGAGAGGAGCCTGACCCCTGACAAGGGGATTGTGATTGCCGGGGCCTGACGGAAAGGGCGCACGGCCGTGTGCCCCTACAACAGGCTGCAAGGTCGTGCCGAATTGGAACGTGGAACCTGGATCGTGGAACGCGGCCGAGTTGAACGAGGTCACTCTTTCCGAAATGTGGGAGGTGCCTCAGCGCGCCGATTCCGGAAAGCCGCTCAAGCCCGACTTTCTCACACCAGGTCGTCACGAAGCGGCGATAGGGCTGGCCTGACAAGGCGCATGAGAGGAGGTCTCCGGAAGCGTACTGTACGGTACGCTGAGGAGGCCGAACGAATGCAACACAGTCAGGACGGATCATGGCACCGATGCAGTAGAGCGGGTATGAGATGATCGGGCTAAAAAGCGGTCGCTACAACTTGGCAGAAGATCCAAAATCCGAAGCCCTGAATCTGACAGCAAAACCGAAATTCAATTCCGGACACTGCTCCACGCGGAGCCTAAGCGACGCGGTTCTCTGCACGTGAAGCGCGCTTCTCCTAACTCCTGTCTTCTGTTTTCTGTCTTCGTCTTTTCTTTCGTCTTTTCTCCTTCTCGAGAGTTGTAATACTCGCCCGAGTGTCTCGGAGACACCCCTAGTCATGCGTTCGTACGTTAGCGCGTTCGTGCGTTCGGCTGGAAACGGCGCACTGAGGCGCTTTCCACACTCCGGACATTTCACTCTGGGTTCTAGATTCCGTCTCCTGACTCCTGAGATTTCTTGTCAGCTAGCAGTCTTTTGGTGCCGTAGTGGCATACTGTGCAAGGGTATGGCACTATCTTTACCGATGCTTCGTAGAGATCTCTTCTTTTGTTTCCCTGGCATTGTCTTGATCGCAGCTTGTAGTACTGCCAGGAGGGAACCCTTCCTAGGCCAGGGAATGACGGTGGAAAATAAGATCCGGAAAAATGGAATCGTTTCCACCCTCGAAATGGATCGCATCACCCATTCCACAGACTCCATTTCCTCCTTTCAAGCCACCTTCACCATCAAAAATACGACTTCTTCCCCCATTTCCTTCACCTTCCCCAACAGCCAACAGTACGATTTTCTGATCCAGGATGATACCGGCCAGGAGCTTTGGAAATGGTCTGAGGGTCGTTTTTTTGCGATGCTGTTCATAGAAAGGAAATTGGCAGAGGAACCTTGGGTTTTTCGAGAACGCATTTCAGCCGTGGACCGAGACGGCCACTCCCTGCCGAACGGACCCTACACCCTGCGGGCCCGACTGATGGGAAAACCCGTTATAGAAAACAATCTTTCCTTCCGAGTCGACTAGGGCTAAGTACCCCCCAATACCTTCCGGATCTGGGTCCACCTGAATGCAGTTCAACCAACCTAAGAGCTTGTGTGCTATAAGTTTAAACATGGAAATATCAAGTCAGCTAACCCTAATCCTACTGGGAATGTTCCTGGTCTTTTTGAATGGATTCTTTGTCGCTTCCGAGTTCTCGATCGTGAAAGTGAGAGAAAGCCGGCTACGGGAGTTGGTCCAACAGGGTCAATGGCAGGCCCAAAAGGCTCATTCACTCGTTAAGAGTATGGATGAGTATCTCTCTGCCACACAACTAGGCATCACCATCGCCAGCCTGGCACTGGGTTGGGTGGGAGAACCCGCCTTTGCTTCCATTTTTGAACCCTTCTTTGACACCCTGGGCGGGTGGAGCCCGATCGCCACTCACAGCCTGGCAGCCACCTCGGCGTTTCTACTGATCACCCTTTTACACATCGTCCTGGGTGAACTTGCACCCAAATCCTTGGCCATTCAAAGAGCCGACGGCGTCATTCTGTGGATTGCCACTCCTCTGGCATGGTTTTACAGGCTTTCGTATCCACTCATCTGGATTCTCAACGGCACCGCCAATGCCTTACTGCGACTGGTGAGGATTGCACCTATTTCGGACACGGAACTTGCTCATTCTGAGGAGGAGTTGCGTCTGATTTTGACTGACTCGCAGGCTAAGGGAGTCCTGGATCTGGACCAGAAAAAGATGTTGGAACGGGTCTTTGACTTTGCAAATCGATCCGTTCGACAGGTCATGGTTCCTTCTGTAGAAGTCGTTTTTCTTGATTTACAAAATAGCCTGGAAAACAATCTGGGAATAGCTCGACAGCACCGACACACCCGTTATCCCCTCTGTGACGGAACGCTTGACCGCGTGGTAGGAATTATCCACGTCAAGGATCTCTTCTGGCACCGCCATGTAACAGAAATGTTCCATCTTGAGTTGGGGAAAAGGCCGGTTCAGTTCGTACCAGAAAACACCTACATCAAAACTCTCTTGACAGAATTTCGGGACACCCGAACCCACCTGGCGATTGTCGTTGATGAATATGGAGCAACCATCGGAATCGTGACCCTGGAAGACATCCTGGAGGAACTGGTAGGAGAAATCCAGGATGAATTTGACATCGATCTACCTCCGCCCATGATCCGGAAAACAGACGAGGATCAGTACATGATTCATGGACGAACCCTGCTTGACGAGGTGGAGCACGAACTGGGGGTGACCATTCATGACGAAGAAAACGACACGATCGGAGGTCATGTAATGATGATCTTGGGACGCACGGCAGAGGTTGGAGACGAAATGACGGTCGCCCGTCAGCTTAAGGTTCGTGTTGTCGGGATGAAAGGGCTTCAGATTACGGACTTGGTTTTCAAAAGGTTGAAGTGAACCCCTGGCCGCTGACGCCTGACCGCTGACCAGTGCAATCACATTGGAGGCTCAAGGTTAAGGGATAGGGGTTAGGGGTCAGGTAATACCCATGCAAGAGATCGTCGAGTGCGTGATGAATATCAGTGAAGGCCGGGTTATCGCCAAAATTAACGCCATAGCGGATGAAATCAGGGCCAACCAGCATGCTTTTCTGCTGAATACCTCGTCCGATCCCGACCACAACCGGACAGTACTTTCGTTCATCGGTACGCCTTCCTCTATCTCCGATGCGGCCTTTGCCGCCACCACCAAGGCCATTGCCCTGATTGACCTCACACAACATCGAGGCGTCCACCCTCGTATCGGAGCGGTGGATGTCATTCCCTTTGTGCCGGTCCATGGTGTTTCCATGGAAATTTGTGTAAAAATAGCTCACCAACTGGCGGAGAAAATCGGCCAAACTTTGGAGATCCCGGTCTATCTTTACGGTGAGGCTGCAATCCGACCTGCGTTTGAGAACCTGGCTCACATTCGAGAAGGAGAATTTGAAAAGCTGGGCGTAACCATTGCCCAGAATCCCGGCAGAAAACCGGATTTTGGCCCGATTCGAAATCATCCGACGGCGGGTGGCGTCGCGGTGGGCGCACGACAAACACTGATTGCCTTCAATGTTTATTTGGAAAGCTCCGAGGTGGAGATCGCTCGCGAGATTGCGGCTACCATCCGGGAGAGTGGAGGAGGCCTTCACGGGGTCAAGGCCCTCGGCTTTCATATCGCCCACCGGGATCGCGCACAGGTGTCCATGAATGTGATGAATTACCGACAAAGTTCCCTGTTTAAGATCTTCAACAGCATCTGTGCAGAGGCTCATCGACTGGAAGTCGAGGTCGACTCCAGCGAAATCGTCGGACTGGTACCCCGGGATGCCCTCGGAGAAGACGCCGTTGAAGCTCTTCGGCTGAAGGACTTTGCTCCAGACCAGATTTTGGAGAACTGCCTCAGGAAGGCACTAGGAGACAGGAGATAGGAGACACGAGTCAGGGGTTAGCAGGTCTGTTGGTCTGTGGTCGGTTGGTCTGTTGGTCTGTTAAGCTGCGCGGAGCGCGGCATGGATGTTGTACTGGTCGAACCCCAGATCCCTCCCAACACAGGGAACATCGTGCGCCTGTGTGCTGCCACCTGTCTCCCCTTACATCTGGTCGGAAGGCTCGGATTTCAGGTGACAGACCGACAACTGAAGCGAGCCGGACTTGACTATTGGGAATATGCGCAGATCGACCGCCATAGCTCGGTGGAGAAGTTCTTTCAGGAACGCTCGTCTGATCAGCTGCTTTTCTTCTCCAAGAAAGGACAGCAATCCTATATCGACGCCCCCTATCAGGAAGAAAGTCTTCTTGTCTTTGGCAGTGAAACGGAAGGGCTTCCTGAGTGGATTTTGGAGCGCTATTCCAATCGAATCTGGCGGATCCCCATTTTTCACCCTAAAGTCCGGAGCCTTAATCTTGCCGGTGCGGTTTCAATTGTTGCCTACGAAGCACTCAGACAGCTGGGCAAGCTGGGCTAGCCCTTCACCACCAAGACACGGAAGCTCTCACCACAGAGACACAAAGACACAGCGAAGAAAGTTATTTTCTTTGTCTTATCTCTCCAGCTCCAGCCAACACAGTCGGGGAGCACAAGAGGTACGCCCTTCCGGAAGCGGCGCACTGAGGCGCCTCCCACATTCCGGAAAGCCAATACAACGGCCTTGCTGTGGGCGCACTCAGTGCGCCCCTACAACAGGCTGCATGATCGTGCCGAATTGGAACGTGAAACGTGAAACGTGGAACCTGGAACGTGGTCGAGCGGAGCGAGGCCGCTCTCCCGCTAGCCCGGATTATGCATAGGTTGTTGTGACGAAGGGCCGCAGGCGCCGCGATGACAAGGCGTGCGACGAAGGGCCCCGCAGGCGTACTCATGCAGTACGCCGAGGAGCCCAAGGAAGCACAACACAGTCAGTGCGAATGAATGAGGCCCTGCAGTAGACAATTCATGCATGATCCGGGCTAACCTCCCCGCACCTCCTTGCCCCATAAGATTTTGTGCAGCTGCACCTGAAGTCGAACCTGCAGTCCGTCCTGTAGAACCCACTCCGCCAATTCTCGGGAGTCCAACTGGCCCCACACCGACGAAAACAAGACCGTATGCCTGCTCACAAGATCCCAACGATCGAGTTGTTCTTTGGCCCATTCATAGTCGCGGCGGGAGCCCAGGACAAATTTCACCTCATCGTTCGGCTTCAGTTGAGGCAGGTTCTCCCAAAGATTCTTATCCATCATGCCACTGTCGGGACACTTGATGTCATAAATCAGAATCGCTCGGGAATCGACGGGGCGCACATCGATGCTTCCTCCGGTTTCAATCAAAACAATTTTCCCATCATCAAGAAAACGTTTGATGAGCGGAAAAACGGCAGACTGGAGCAACGGCTCCCCTCCCGTTATCTCCACCAGATCAGTGGGGTAATCATCCACCTGACGAATAATGTTCTCCAGGGACATTTCCTTCCCTTCGTAAAAAGCGTATTCGGTGTCGCAATAGGTGCATCGAAGATTGCATTGGGCAAGACGCACAAAGGCACAGGGATGCCCAGCTCGGGTCGATTCCCCCTGAATGCTGAAGAAAATCTCGTTAACGGTTAGGGAGTCCTTGGGATCAGTCACCAACGGTATTATATCGGATAATTCCTGAACCATGTCTCACCTTTGCTTGGGAAAAGCAGAACAGCTTGACGGCTTGTTTGTGCTAAAATCAACGGGCACTCGAGAAAATGCCTGGGAGACCGTCAAAGCAGTCTTTAAGAATCAGATTATGAAGGGCCACAGAAAAGCAGGGCTACTCGTAATGTTCTTGATGATGAGCTGGTGGCTACATGCGGGCGTAGGGCGGGAAATCCAGAATTCCTACATCCTGAATTACGAGAACAAGGCGATGTTTCTGAAGGTTCCCATCCGGGGAACGCACCAGGTGATCCATGTCCGGGTCAATGGAAATCGCCTTGATCCTGCCTCCGTCACCGATCCCCTGAATTTCAAAGTGGGCGATCAAGTGCGCATCACCGAAGTCAAGTTCAGAGGTGATGCCGTTCGCTTTAAAATTTCATCCCTGGATCTCATCCGGGAGAGTGAGGTTGAGTTCCTTTTTAGACTGGACCTCCAGGACCATTTCCCCCAGCGAGGTGCCTTTGATGTCACCTTGAAGGCAACCCTGACAGAAGGACTTTCCTATACCGACATTGAATCCGCCAAGCAAGAGTTTATCGAAAGCGAATTTGACCATTGGGTCCAGGAGTTGGCTCGCTCCAACAATGCTTCCGATGACTTTGTGGTGACGGTCCTACGAGACAAAATTCCCGCCTACCAGGCCCTGAGACTCGAGAACGACGAAACGAAAACCCTGCTCAAGAAAGCCGAAGAGAATCTTCAACAAGAGAAAAGAGCTCGATCACAGGTGCAATCGGAGGTCACTCGCCTTGAGGGTCGGCTTGATCAGAACAGGTCGGAACTGAGCCGACTGGAAAATGAACGCAACACACTCCGGGCCGATACCAAACGACTCAGCGAAGACTATGAAGGTCAGGTCCAGAGACTCATCGAGACCCTCAATGTCAAGACATCCTCTGCGACCAGTCTGGGGGCCCAAGTTGACGTTCTGAACGAATCGATTGGCACGCTTCGGGATGAACGCCTCTCCCGCGGTCGTGAGATCCAGGACCTCAACCAACAGATAGACGGGCTCAACGAGATGAATCGCGCCTTGTCCGAAGACCTGGAACAAACTGAGGAGGAGAAGGAGAAACTGTGGGCTGACTTTAGTGTCTTGACCTCCAATCGCCAGGGTCTCGAAGGCCGTTATGCGGAACTAATCCAGGAGAATAAACGCCTGCAAGACGCGAAGCTTCTACACAACTCTCTTAGTTTACAGCGGCGAATTGAACGCCGCGAAGAACATGAATTTCAAGTTGCCGATCTCTATCTCCTGACTCAACTTATTGGCACGCTCGAAGTTCAGGTCCCGCCAATTACGGGGACCGTTCATCCGGTGCGATTTGTAGCCACCTCCCCCGACACGGTTAAATTCTCGTCTGACGAGCGAGAAATATTCAAAGTTCTGGGAGAAACCTTTCAGATCGAGACCACCTGGGAAACCCGTTCCAGCAACCTCAAGATTGTCCTGCTGGACAAGGATCCGGTGCAATCGGTCGTGCCCAGAGAAACCATCGAATGGCCATGGATGTTCCAAGGGGAAGTCACTCAACCCGAGTCGGCTTCGCTTTTCGTACACCTCATCAGTTCCGATGGAGACAGGATTCTCTTGGGTTCACAGGACCTGACGGTCAGCCCGGCGGAAATGATGGCTCGCCTGCGTTATTCAATTTCACCCCTGTCACTTATAGCCGGAGCCGTGTTGGGCCTTGTGGTCTTTGGAATCCTTTTCGGCTTCCGAGGACGTTCTCGTCTCCCTGCCAAGACCGACACCCAGGGCCCTCTAGTCGTCCAGAAGAAACTTTAGCGGCCGCACAGGTCGTGTGCGCGCCCCCACACTTTCCTATCATCGCACGCAGCACAATTTCACGGGAGCTAGCCTATATCCTTCAATGATAAGATGAGTCTCACCGATGGGCGCGAGAAAATCCAGGACCAGCAAGGTAGATAAAGAGCAGCAGCGGGTTGCGGAGATCTGCAGCAGACTGGATGATGAATATCCGGATGTCAACTGTGCCCTTTCCCACCAAAACCCCTATCAGTTGCTGGTGGCAACCATTCTTTCTGCTCAGTGTACCGATGTACGCGTCAACATGGTGACCCCTGCTTTGTTTGAACGTTATCCTTCGCCCAAAGTACTGGCTGGAGCTGAGGCTGGAGAGTTACAAGAACTGATCCGCAGTACCGGGTTTTTCCGGAACAAGGCCAAAAATCTCATGGGAGCCGCTAACAAGATCGTTTCCTCATTCAAAGGCAAGGTCCCTGAAAGTATGGAAGAACTGCTGAGCCTTCCCGGTGTCGCCCGTAAGACTGCCAACGTCGTACTGGGCACCGCCTTTGGGATCAGCGATGGCGTGGTGGTGGACACGCACGTCAAACGTCTGAGCAACCGTCTTGGGCTGACTCATCAAAAAGATCCCAACAAGATCGAGAAGGATCTCATGAGAGAGCTTCCCAGAAAACGTTGGATCATTTTTTCACACCAGCTGATCCACCATGGCCGACGAGTCTGCAAAGCCAGAAGTCCGCGATGCGGGGAATGTGTTCTCACCGATCTCTGTCCCTATTCTCACGAGTTCTGAAGTAAAATGCCGATAATCCTGGGAAACAGCAGTCGGTCATGAACCATCCTTCAGGATCCCCACCCAGAGCCTTGACCATCGCCGGATCGGACAGTGGAGGCTGTGCGGGCATTCAGGCAGATCTCAAGACCTTCGCCGCCCTGGGAGTCCATGGGATGAGTGTGGTTACCTCTGTCACCGCCCAGGACACCTGTCGCGTCCACCTTTCCTCAGACCTACCGCTGGAGAACATCCAGAAGCAAATCGAAGCCGTCGTCGAGGACATCGGAGTGGATGCCATGAAAACAGGCATGCTGCCCTCAGTAGAGGTGATCGGGCTGGTAGCCGAGAAGATGAAACAATTCGAGATACGGTGTATCGTGGTCGACCCGGTCATGGTCAGTACGGGAGGGGATCGCCTGGTCCAGGACGAGGTGTTGGGGATCATGAAAACCGAGCTGTTTCCACTGGCGACCGTTGTAACTCCCAACCTCCAGGAGGCGGAATCCCTGATCGGCCGTGAAATTACCGGGAAACAGGACCTTCAGGAAGCCGCACGGGAAATTTTTGAGCTGGGTTCCCGGGCAGTCATTGTCAAGGGCGGTCACCTGGAAGATCCGGAATACTCAACAGACTACCTTTACGATGGCGAGGCACTGACCTCACTGGTCGGCCCGCGATTAGACTCCAAGAACACGCATGGCAGCGGCTGCACATTCGCCTCAGCAATCACCGCCTATCTAGCTCGGGGAATGGATCTGGAGGATGCGGCGCGCCGAGCCAAGGAGTTCGTCACCGAAGCCATTCGCCACTCCTTCTCCCTGGGTCATGGTCATGGACCGCTGGGACATTTCTGGAAATACTGGGACAGTTAAAAGAAGTGTAGGGGCGCACGGCTGTGCGCCCTTCGGGCAGTAGTGCAGTAGTGCAGTGGTGCCGGATTTGGCACGACCTTGCTGTGGACGCACGGCCGTACGTCCCTACGTACCCCCTAAAAGTCTTGCAACCTGACCGGTGTCAGTTGTCAGTTGTCAACTGGCGGGTTGGTCCGTTCGAGCGTTTTGTGATAATCTGGTTAGTAGCTACTACTTTTTCATCATGCGGTAAGTGCATGAAAGGAGATAGGTTATGGCTTCTGGAGGAGATAAGTTCGTTTACTTTGTAGTGGGGGGATTTGTAGGTGCAACCGTGGCCCTGCTGTTTTCTCCCAAATCCGGAGAACAGAACCGGCAATTCCTGGAAGAAAAATACGAAGAAGGTGCTGAACGTTTAGGCGACACGGCTCGGCAGGGGAAAGACCGCGTCAAGGAAAAGTCACTCGAAATGGCGGGACTTGTGACGGAGAACATTACCAAAGGGAAAGGGATTCTCAGGCAACAGAAAGACCAGGTCTCTGCTGCCATTGACGCCGGGAAGGACGCCTATGAGGCAGAAAGGCGAGATCTTACCGATGTTTCGGCCGGAAAAAAGAAGAGGAAAAGCAAAAAATCTTAGCAGAGGTGTGTTGAGTGAGTCCTGAAGCTCTTTTGATTGTTTTTGTCGGCATCAGTGCCGTCGCCCTGGTAGCTCAAAGCCTTTCCATGTGGCAGACCTCCAGATCCATCACCCGGATGGTCGAGAAATTGGACCATCGGTCCAGGGAGATGGAAGAGAGCGCTCAGGAAGTACTGCAGCGAGTCCAGGGAGTTGTCGAACAAATGGCACCCCTGGGTGAAATGGCCGAAAGTCTCAAAACCAATATCGACGTCATCTCTCAGATGGTGACCGAACGGGCCCAGGACCTCGATCAGTTTGTACAGGAAATAACCGAGATGAGTCGGGAACAGGCTTCCAAGGTCAATTACGTCGTGGACGACACGGTCCAGAAATTCGAACAGACGACGGAGATGATCCAGGAGGATGTCCTCAAGCCGGCCGTCGAGATTTCCTCATTCCTCAAGGGCCTCAAAGCGGGTCTCACCTATCTGTTCAACAAGAAAGCCCCGGTTCCACCCACCGAAAGCCATCCCGAAGAGGAAGAACTCTTCATCTAGAACCCGTCCCACCTCAGCAGAACGCTTCCCCAGGTGAATCCGGCTCCGAAACTGGCCAGGAGCACCAAATCTCCCGATTTGATCCTTCCCTTCTTATGGGACTCGGCAAGTCCGATAGGTATCGTTGCCGCTGTGGTATTGGCGTACTGATCAATGTTGATCGCGACCTGTTCACGACGAAGGTTCAGCCGCTTCAGAGATGACTGGATAATTCTGAGATTGGCCTGGTGGGGGACATACAGTGCCACATCCTCAGCCGTATAACCATTTCTCTCCAAAATCTTGGCGGATACCTCCGAGATGAGCTTGACGGCGAATTTGAATACGTTTCTTCCGTCTTGGTGTACATAGTGCATTTTCTTATCGACTGTCTCATGGCTCGTAGGATGGAGGCTGCCACCGCCTGGCATGTACAGGAATTTCCCGCCTGCCCCATCGCTGTGAAGCATGAAGTCAAGAATCCCAGTGTCCTCCTCTTCCGTGGGTTCCAAAAGGACCGCCCCCGCCCCGTCTCCAAACAAAACACAGGTCGTCCGGTCTTCAAAATTCAGGATTGAACTCATAACATCCGTTCCGATAATCAGAACTTTTTCACACATACCTGTCTGTACGAACTGGGCCCCCGTCGCCATGGCGTAGAGAAACCCCGAACAGGCCCCTGACAAATCGAAGCTCCAGGCATTCTTGGCCCCAATCTTGTCTTGAACAATACAGGCAGTGGAGGGAAACATCATGTCCGGAGTGACGGTAGCCACCACAATGAGGTCTATCTCCTCCGGGCGAAAGTCTCGACCTTCAAATGCATTTTCGATTGCTTTCACCGATAAATCGCTGTTCGCCTGATCCTTGGCGATAATTCGACGCTCTTTAATACCACTTCGCTCCTGGATCCACTGGTCGGAAGTATCCACGATTTTTGCCATATCGTCATTCGTCATGCGTTGCTCGGGCACATACATTCCAAGTGCGGAAATCTTGGCTCTTCGCTTCGTCAATTGCTTCTCTCCTCGTCTATGGGCTATCCCTCAATCAACCTATTGCGACAACAACTCGACGCCCGCGGGCACGTTGAAATCGAACTGTTTATCAGGGATCCCGATATTTTCCTTGAAATTACTCAGAATAAATTCATTTCGATTCCCAATGGGCTCTACCACAACCAACCGACGGATCAGATAGGTTAACGAGTTGACTTCCAAAACCAGAAAAGAAAACTCGCCTTGCGGCTGCCTGGGCATCAGCCTGATCAATGTATTCCCTGGCTCGAGGGCTTCTTCCTGCTCCTCGAATTCAACCTGGAAATCCTCTTGTATGTCTCCTTTTCCCAGTAAGAAAAGCAGGGGTGTTTGAATTTCGGACAGATTCAGCTCCGAGACGATGGCCTGCCTGTCCCGCGGTACGTAAAAATAGCTTCTCTGACCGTCCGCAACAAAGAATTTGGAAGTGGGTTTCTGGTATTCCCAATACATCTTTCCCGGCTTTTTCATCATCACGATACCCGACTCCTTCAATTGAAGGATGCGGCTCTGGAATATTTGGTCGAACTCCGCCGAAAAGCTTTCCATTTGCTCATACTTCTCCTGGAGACCAATCACCACCTCATCGACCGTTTCAGCCTTCGACGGCACCCCGATCAAAAGAAAGGCCAGCGAGCCGGAAATCAACCATGCGTTCCGTTTAATCATTGGCAGCCGGATTTTTGGTATCTTCAAGTTGCCCTTCATGCTTCCCGAAAAAAGTCTGGAAAAGGATAACGAGTACCCCGCAGGTGATGGCGCTGTCCGCCACATTGAAGGTAGGCCAGCTATACAATTCCCTCCAGTGCACTTCGATAAAGTCGGTGACATGCTGTCGCATCAACCGCTCAATGAAATTCCCCAGGATTCCCCCTAAAAGCAGTCCCAGACAAAGCGACATCGCTTGTTCATCCAGCGGGGTGGTCCAGATGTAATAGAGTACAACCATCAGGGCCACAATGGCCAAGACGGCTAGAATAATAGGCTTCCACTGAGACTCGGACTCATGGAACAACCCGAAGGCGATCCCTTCATTTCGGACATAGTGAATGCTAAAGAAGCCTTCGATGACCGTGTAGTTGTGCAGTAATTCAGTGTTACGAATGATCCACTTGGTCAGCAAGTCCAGAAAGGTGACAATGCACCCCAGGCCGATAGCTGTAAACCGCATCCTGCTCGGTAAATCCACGACGCCTGCATCTTACGATACTTGACCGATCTCCTCCAAAACAGCATAGCAGCGCTCACAAACTTCAGCCGTTTCAGAGACCGTTCGCAGCGATGGAGAATAGGTCCAACAGCGGGCACACTTCTCTCCTGCTGCCTGGGACACTGCGACCTCGATTGCCTGGGCATCCAGTTCCGAAGCTTCTACCAGGTCGACATCGGAAACAATGAACAGGAAGCGGAGATCCTCCGCAAATGGCTCCAGATAACTCATGATGTCCGTTCCGCAGCGTAGACTGACCTTTGCCTCAAGGGAGTTGCCAATGTGTTTTTGCTGACGGCTTTCCTCCAGTGCCTTGCTGACCTGTGCTCGAACTTCCTGAAATTGCTCCCACCCCTGCACCAGTTCATCGTCGCGATACTTCTGAATGTCTCCTGTGAACTCAGCAAGATGAACGGAATCACAGGGTTTCCCGTGAACATGGAGATTCTTCCAGATTTCTTCACAGGTGAAGGGCAAAATTGGAGCGAGTAGACGCACCAGGGTATCCGATATACTAAACAGCGTGGTTTGAGCAGCTCTCCTCTGGGTCGAGTTGGGAGCAAAGGTGTAGAGCCGATCCTTTAGGACATCCAGGTAAAAACTGGACAAGTCCACCACGCAAAAATTGTAAAGCGTATGGTACACCAGGTGGAATTCGAAACGTTCGTAAGCCTGCTCGGCACGCTCGGCAACCTGGGCCATACGCGCCAAAGCCCAGCGATCGATGTCGGTTAAATCCTTCCGGGAAACCTCCATATCGGGTTGGAAATCGGAAAGATTGCCCAGCAGAAATCGATGAGTATTTCGAATCTTCCGGTAGGCTTCACGTAACCTTGAAAGAATCTCCTTACCCAGACGAACATCCTCGGTATAGGTGACGGAGGAGACCCACAATCGAAGGAGCTCCGCCCCGTTGGTCTTCATGACATCTATAGGCGAGATGACGTTTCCACGACTTTTGGACATGGCATGCCCCTGTTCGTCCAAAGCCCAACCACTGCAGACAGCAATACGGTAAGGGGCCTTCCCCCGAACTCCGAGTGCCACCAGCAAAGAGGTGTGGAACCATCCACGAAACTGATCTCCCCCCTCCAGATAGACATCTGCAGGCCAGCTCAGGTCCTCTCTGGCTTCCAGCACAGCTTGATGGCTGACTCCGGAGTCGAACCAAACGTCCAGAATATCGCTCTCTTTTTCAAACTCCGAATGGCCACACTTACAGCGAACTCCCTCCGGAAGAAGCTCCGAAACGTCAAGAGAAAACCAGGCATCGGGTCCAACACGCTGGAAGATATCCGCTACGTGATTCACAACCTCGCCACGCAGCAAGGGCTCACGGCACTGATGACAATAAAAAGCGATGATGGGAACGCCCCAGATCCTTTGACGGCTGATGCACCAATCCGGCCGACTGGCGATCATATTACTGATTCGCTCTTCACCCCAGGAAGGGATCCACCTTACCTGCTTGATTTCCTCAAGAGCCTCCTGTCTCAAGTTTGCATGATCCATGCTGATAAACCACTGAGAGGTGGCACGAAAGATAACCGGATTGTGACACCGCCAGCAGTGTGGATAGCTGTGCGCCACCTTCGCTTCTGCCAGTAGAGCACCCTTCTCACCCAACAACTGGTTAACCCGTGAATTGGCCTCAAAAACCTGCAATCCGGAAAAATGCTCAACTTCTGAGGTGAATCGACCCAGGGCGTCCACCGGACTGTAGATTTCCAGGTCGTTTTCGAGCCCCACCAAGTAGTCGTCGTAACCATGGCCGGGAGCCGTATGGACCGCTCCTGTCCCCTGCTCGAGCGTTACATGATCTGCCAGGATGGCCTTGGAGTCCTGATCTAGCCAGGGATGACGACAAACCAGGTTTCCGAGGACCTCTCCCTTGACCGTGTCGATCACCCGATAGGACTCCAGACCACAATCCAGAGCGACCTGCTCGAGCAACTCACGCGCCACAATGTAGATCTCATCCTGGAACTCCACCAGGGAATAATCAAAAAGAGGGTGGAAACAGATGGCCAGGTTGGCGGGCAAAGTCCAGGGTGTGGTCGTCCATATCAGAGCAAAAACCTGGCGCCCGGAAAGATCGGAACCCAGACCTGCAAGTCCCTCAGTGACGGGAAACTTCACATAAATCGAGGGGCTCGAATGATCCCCATGTTCCACCTCGGCTTCAGCCAGAGCCGTTTCACATGAGATACACCAGTGAACAGGCCTCAGACCCTTGTATACACTTCCCTTCTCCACAAACTTTCCAAACAGCCGCACCTGTTCCACCACGTATGCCTGGTCCATGGTGAGATAGGGGTGATCCCATTCTCCGAACACTCCCAATTTTTTAAACTCTTCCTTCTGGATTTTGACGAATTTTTCGGCGTACTCTCTACACTCCCGGCGGATTTGCAGCGGATCCACACCCTCTCGCTTCTTGGCCATCACTTTGATTTCAATCGGAAGTCCGTGACAATCCCAACCCGGCACATAGGGAGAGTCAAAACCCTGCATGGTTTTCGACTTCACAATCAGGTCCTTGAGGATCTTGTTGAGAGCATGCCCCAGGTGAATGGGCCCATTAGCATAAGGAGGGCCATCGTGCAGAATGAAGGTCTCTTTGCCCCTTTTCGAGGCGCGGATCTTCCCATAAAGATCCGTTTCCTCCCACTCTTCCAGCATTCGCGATTCGAGGACCGGAAGGTTCGCCTTCATGGAAAACTTGGTCTTCGGAAGATTAATCGTTTTTTTCAGATCGAGTTGTTCGGTCAATCTCTTTTTGGTCCCTCCTGGCACCGCGTATTTCTGCATCCATTCTCTAGCCCTGACTATGCTGGGGCCTCTGGCAGGCGCCTTATCAGGCGTTGAGCAAACCAGAACTTTAACAAAAGAAACAGGTTTTTGTTAATGGAGGTGGGGCTTAGCCCGGATTTCTCACACCTTCTCGTCACGAAGCGGCGGCGCCTTCATCTGAGGAACGAAGAAAGGGCCGGCCTGACAAGACGCGCGACCGAGGCCCCCGCAAACGTACTATAGGGTACGTTGAGGAGGTCGAGGGGTACCCGCTTTGCGGGTCGCGGAACACAGTCAGGACGGATCATGGCGCCGATGCAGTAGAGGGGGTGTGAGAGATGCGGGCTGGCTAACGGAGATTGAACTGGACCTCAATGGTAGCCAGCACATCGACCGGTCTCCCTTGAAGAGTTCCCGGTCGAAATCTCCATCGGGTGGCAATTTCCTGGATGGCTTTCTCCTCCAGGCCGTAGCCGAGGCCCCTCAAGACCTTGAAACTGTCGACTCGTCCGTTCTTCCGAATGACCGCCTGGAGAATGACGATGCCCTGCACCTTGGCTTTGATTGCGTCATCGGTATAGCTGGGAGTGGACTGCTGCAGAATCTGAGGCATGGTTACTCCACTGCCGATCGTGTAAATTCCACCATCACCCGTTCCCGGACCTGCTCCGGACAGTGGCCCCCTGCCGGGCCCGGCGGTTCTGCCCTGCCCCTGACCTCCACGACCAGGTG
>JAYZBY010000158.1:0-11613 GCA_036338555.1 Acidobacteriota bacterium
ATTTCAGATTTGTCGGACGCGAACTTCAGTTCGCTTCCGACCAGGCTGCAAATCCGCCTTTGAGAGAGCGGATGTTTTCAAATCCCTGCTGCTTCAGGTACTGGGTCGCCCTCAGGCTCCGGTCACCATGCTCGCAGTAAACGATAATTTGGCGTTCCCGCGGCCAGTCGCGGACGATTTCGTTCCCCAGTTCCTGATCCACCTTCCGGGAACCCTCGATTTTTCCTTTTTCGATCTCAAAAGGCTCGCGAACATCCAGGATCGCCGTCTCCGAGTCGGCGGCAATCTGCTCACGGGCCTCCTGGACCGTCACCTCGAGTTCGGCCATGGGATCAAACAGATCGACGGATTCATCCACTGTCTCCCCGCAGTACCGATCGTAGATACTGGTGAGTACTTTGGTCAGGGACTCCACCGACTGACCCTCGATTTGATGTCTTTCCACCATATGCACCAGCTGACCGTCCCGAAACAGGGCCATGCTGGGGGAGGAGGGAACATACCCAACGAAGTACTCGCGGGCCCGCTCGGTGGCTTCTGCATCATTGCCGGCAAAAGCCGTTGTCAAAGTCTTGGGAAGGATGGCGTTTTCCAGAGAGGCCACCAACGAAGGTCTGGCCACACCGGCGGCGCAACCACACACGGAATTGATGAACACCAGGCTGGTTCCCTCCTTGTTCTCAAAGAGAGCATCCACCTCTTCCCGGGTCTTCAATTCCTGGAATCCGACGGCCGTCAGTTCATCTCTCATGGGTTGGACCATTTGGGGATCGTACATTACAGATTCCTCCTTTTTAGCAAATCAAGCCTCACTCGAGGGAACTTCGATCTTGAGTTCATCGCCCTCTACCACAACCGAATAAGCGGTGACCCCGTGAACCGGCAAGGGGCCCTGCGGCTCTCCCGTCTTGAGATCAAACTTCTGGCCGTGCCAGGGGCAGGTCACGACCGGGCCCTCACACATCCCATCCGAGAGAGGTCCTCCACTGTGGCTGCAGGTGTCGTCAATGGCGTAAAATTCCCCATCAACGTTGAACAAAGCAATTTGCTTGCCTTCCACCTCCACACAAAGGGCGGCGCCGAGTTCCAACTGGCCGGTGGTGGCCACCTTGGTCAATTCTCCCATGATTTCCTTCCCTTTCCCGTTGATGCAACGGCGATAATCCTGTAGCCTGCGTTTCTCACACTTTCTATACTAATTTATAGAAAATCCCCGGCCGATGCAACGAGGGGTCCTCCCGGATCGGGTACCCGGCCCGCATCAAGGATCCAGGGCCGTCGGCGTGAACGAGAACCAGTGAGCCAGGGCCTGGGGGTCAACGCGCCGCGTACTTTGCACCCGCCTTCTCTTTTCACGAAACTTGTGCCGAAGCCTCCAAACCTCTCGATAAGCTGGCAGTGAACTCCATTCAAAACACAGAACATAAGCCAGAATGCCGACATCCCGAAGCCACATGTAGGGAAAACAGTGCCACCGAAGAGTCGAATCCAGGTTTTTCATCCGCATCAGATAGCGGTTCTTGAGGGAGTGATAATTGATCAGGGCGGAAAGCTGGCGCCGACGCGAGGGAAGAACCTGGCGGCAGTGAAAGGCCCGCGCCTGAGGTTCGTAAACCGCCTTCCAACCCTTTAACTGGGCTCGCCAGGCCAGATCAGCATCCTCACGATAGGCGAAGAAGTCCTCATCCAGATACTCCTGGTCCAGACGGAGATCCTCGAGCATTTCCTGGCTGCACAAAAGGGCGGCCCCGGTGATTCCAAAAACCAGATGCCGGCGATCATACTGTCCATGGTCTTCCTCTTCACTTCCCCGGTCAAAATGTCTCTGCGAGGGAGTAAAAAAGATGCCGCTGCTATCCAGCACCGGCGCCTCGCGTCGGAAGACCTGCTTTCCATTTTGATCCATTCGATACAGCTTTCCGCCCGCCATCCCCGCGCCCTCCACTTCATTGAGAGCCGCCACCAGAAGCTCCAACCAATCGGGCTCCAGGGTGACGTCGGCATTGAGCAGAAGGGCCGCCTGGAAATCTTCGCCCCGAAGATTCTGATTGTGGCCATGACTGTAGCCCTTGTTGGCTGGGGACTCGTACAGGTCGACTTCAAATCGGCGTGCGATCTCTCGAGTCCGGTCTTCGGAGGCATTATCAAAGACTTTCACCCGAACGGGAACGGTTTGCTTCCTGACGGATTCCAGACAGCGAGCCAAAAAGGGCTCATCGTTGTAGGTCACCAGGCTCACCAGTACGGGCGTTTGATCCTGCTTGGTCATCGGCGCACGAAAAGCCTCCGCACCCACATTCCGCTCTGAACGGGAAGCCAGAGCATGGGATAGGAACGAGGATGGTGTTTCTTCAAGTATCTCAGGAGATTCTTGTAGAAGATAGCGACGAAGTTGGAATAACTCAAGTGTTCCAGGGCCAGCCCTCCCTGGTGAATCAGGGGTAAATGGGGAAAGTGAAACACCTCCCAGTCGGAATCCTGCAACCGTCGGCAAAAATCCACATCCTCAAACCAGGCCGGATAGAATCGAGCATCAAATCCACCCAACTCTCCCCAGGCCTCTTTGCGCAGCAGCCAGGCCGCTGCTGCCGGCTGCTCGGAGACCAGTTTTTGGGGTTGATCGCAGGATGGGGAGGGCCGGGAGTTTCCAAAAATCCACTGCCTGAGTTCGTCGATAAAAAGAACATCCGAAAGAACATTCTTCCAGGTGGGGAGCGGACGGATCTGAAAACCGCTCTGAGATTTGCCCTCAGGATCTCTCAGGGAGCCGCACACGATCCCCGCCCGGGGCCGGCTCACCATCTCCTGGTAGAGCCTGCTCACAGACTCCGGGATGATCTGGATGTCGGGATTCAGCAGCAGGATGAAGCTGGATCGGCAGCGGGAAATGGCTTCGTTGGCGGCACCCGCAAACCCGAGATTCTCGGTCAGAGCCAGGATACGAACCTCGGGATAGCTTTGGAACCCATCCAAGCTCGAGTCCCGGGAAGCATTATCCACCACCCAGGTTTCTCTCAACTCCTCATGCAGGGGAGCGAGCGAGTCCAGCAGACGACCCAGATGGTCTCCGCTGTTCCAATTGACAATGACCACACTCAGGTCCATGTTTCGGATAATCCTTTACGTTAGCGCCCCACCCTCACCAGCGTCCACAGGGTGCCGCAAAGCTCCTAACCCGTATTATGCATGAATTCTCTTCTGCATCGCCGTTTCGTGACGCCGCCTTTATCTGAGGAACGAAGAGAACCTATGCATCACCCGGGTTGGTTTCGATAAGATGACAGGAAGCATGCGATATCAGCGACACCTGGGCACACATTATCAGGGATGGATCCATCCCGAGTTTTCCCCACCGGAGCAGCTGCTGGAGACTCCGGAAAAGGCAGGGGAACTCCCCGGGGCCGAGCCGGTCCTGGATTGCCGGGGCCGACAGATCTTTCGGACCCCTTTGAAGTTCCAGGACGGTCCCCACTCCTGCTTCACCTATTACTTCAAGAACAGCTCCGTCAGTCGCAGTCTACGCTCCTGCTATGCCTTCCAAAGCCTCAAGATCTCCGAGAAGCTGCGGGCTGAGGATTTCGGCACCCTGGAAGTGGTGGCAGCCGTCAAGAAAAAGGGAGAGTGGCTGAACTGGCACAGCCTGGTGGTGGCCCGGGAGATCGAATCGGTGCATGAGATTGCTTCAGAAGGACACCACATCTACCAGGTTCACCCTGCTGAGGAGCTCTCACCGAAGCTGGCGGGCCAGCTGGCCCGAGAGCTGGTTCGGTTTCATACCCGGGGTTTTTTTCACGGCGACCTCAAAACCCGGCACATTCTGGTCCGCACCGACTCCACCGCCCGTTTTTTTTTCGTCGACCTGGAGAAATGCCGCTATCTTCCCCGTCTCCCCCGCCTGCTGCGAGATGTCCTGGCGGCCCGTGACCTGATTCAGCTGCTGACTTCCCTGCCTGGCGCCTTCACCGCTTCCAACCACCTGGTCCGAGACTTTCTGGAGTGCTACCTGGAGGCCGCGGGACTTCCCCTTGACCCGCCGCCCCGGATCGTGAAGATGGTGAATCTTTACAGCCAGGAAGGGCCCCTGAGTCAGGGTCAGACGGTCCTCAGCGGTCTGGTGCGTCGCTCGAAGTGATTAGTGCTGTGGTGCAGTGGTGCTGTGGGAAAGAAATTCGAAATCCTAAATCCGGAACCCTAACTGGAATCTGTTTCGAACTTGGGACTTCGGATTTTGGAATTTCTGCCAAATTGTAGCGGCCGCTCTGCGAGCGGCCCTCCGGCCGACCGCCTGGGAATGTAATTCGGTGGCTTACATATTGAATTTGTTTTCGAATTTGGGATTTCGGATTTCGGATTTTTCTTATGACCGCAGACCTTTTAGCAACTCCCGGAACTGGAAAAGATCCCTGACCAAAACCGCGCCCACTTCCGAGAGCACATCCCAATAGGCCTTGGCGGATCGGCCCCCCACCAGTAGTGCCGCGTCCCCAAGATGACGACTGAGCATTCGAAGCTCCTCCGGCAATCGAGGATCATCCGGAGGGTAGCTGATGCTCAAAGCTACCACCCGAGGCGACTTCTGAAGGACGGCTGCGGCGATCTCCTCAGCCGGTAGTGAATGTCCCAGATAGGTCACGCCCCAACCCTCAAAGGCCGCGGCGACAGAGATAATCAAGGCGCCCACTTCATGGGTTTGATGCAGGGGCGTACAGATCAGAGCCCGGGGGGCCCCTCGAGAGGCCTCGCTCTCGGAGAGCATGCCGGCTAGAAAGGAACGCACCGCTGCGGACGCCAGGTGTTCGTGGGCTACTCTCAGGGAGCCCTGATTCCACAGATCTCCGATTCTTTCCATCAAAGGGGCAACCACCAGGGTCAAGAGCTGAGGCTGACTCAAGGCGACTGCCGCACCTTCCAGCTGAAGCTCCAATTCAGGGGCATCCAGATCCTGTATGGCGGCCAGGCAGTTGGTGATTCGGTCCTCGATCTCCTGTCGTCGAACCCGGCTTCTGAGGGTTCTCACGCTGGCCATGCTTTGGGTGTCTGCAGTCACCAATGCTTCCAGTTCCCGCGGGTTCAGGGCGACAATCTGGCCGATTCTGCGCCCTCCCTTGATGGCCTGGTGAAGGAGCTGCAATCTTTCAATGTCGGCGTCGGAATAAAGGCGAAGATTCCCCGAGGAACGCAGCGGCGAGACGGCACCAAAGCGGTTCTCCCAGGCCCGCAGAAGATCGGGTTTGAGGCCGGTGCGGCGACACACCACCCCGATGGGATGACGGGACTCATGGTAGGAAGCATCGCCTTTCACGGTCTCAGATTAGCCTAGAGAACCTGTCCAGGCAATGTCAATGTGGGGACGAGGTGGAGTCGAGGCAATGAGGAGACAGAATGAAGAGTCCGGCTTCTAAGCCCTGAAAGGGCGATGTGAAGAGCCGCTCGCAGAGCGGCCGCTACAATCGCTCGCTACATCTCCGATCTCGCTCCGAAGGAACGACAGGGGTCAGCGGTCAGGGATCTGGGTGTTCCTCCTCACCCCCCCCCACCAGCTGGTAAAAGATGGCCTCGTACTGGTTGACGACGTCCTTCCAGTCGTAGCACTCCCGGACCTTCTGCTCTGCCCTCTCCTGGTAGGCCCGGTACTGGTTGGGCTCGGCACAGACCTGCCCAATCAGGCGGGCCAGGGCCGGTTGGTCATTGAAGGAACAAAAAAGACCGGCCTCTCCCACCACCTCGCGGTTTTCGACCGTCTCGTTGACCAGCACCAGACATCCCGCCCCCATAGCTTCAATCAGTGCCGGATGGGTTCCGCCCACCTCGGTGGCATGCAGGTAACAAAGCGAGTGAGAAAGCAGCTGGCGGTACCCCCGGCCGTAGATGGCTCCCGTCAGGACCACCTTGTTTCCCTCGGACAGACGCTTGAGCTGTTTGATATAGCGCTTTCCGTAAGGAGCATCTCCCACCACTATCAGCGGGTACTGGACCCCGGAATCAATGTAGGCCTGGATCACCAGATGAGCATTGTTTTCGGGTTCAAGACGGCTGACATAAAGAAGATATTGGTGGGGCGTGACTCCCAGCTTGTCGAGTTCATCGCGCTCGAGAGACTTCTCGACGGGAGCGCCGTAGGGGATAAACGGAAAGCGAGCTCCGTATTCCTCCAGGTAGTAGCTCTGAACCGACCGGGCATCGGTCACCATGCGATCGGCAAGCACGGTGGAGAGGAACTCACTGAGTCGATAGTAGGACTTTCCAATCGGACTCCATTTTTTTCTCAGGCGCTCGATCCCATCCACGTTCAGTACCACCTTCTGACCGGCCAGCTTTGGAATCCAGCAAAAGGCAGCATTAGCGGCGTTGCACATCAAGACTACGTCATAAGGCTGGAAGAGTCCGAGCAGGGTGGTCACCAGGGTGTGAGAAACCGTCTCCAGATATTTGGTTCTTACACAGGGCAGCGACCGAATCTGAACGCCCCGATAGGATTTCAGCCGGGGATCCACAAAGTGGGACCGCCCATAGACGGTCACGCGATGTCCGCGTTCGACGAGGCGGTAGGAGAATTCTTCAGCAAAGGTCTCAAACCCTCCATAGTTGGCAGGGATGCCCCGGGTCCCCATCAGAGCGACATTCAGTTTATTCCCGGCCGTCATGCATCACATAAGGAACGGTCATAAAAAACAGCAGCAGAATCAGAATCTCCGAATCCCCGAAATTATACTCAAGCAGTCCGGCCGTCAAGAAGGCCGCCAGCACGGCGATCGAACCGATCGCCGAGAAAGTGGAGAATCCGTCCGATGCGGGCCGGCGGGCGAACGACACGAAATCCCGGAGCAGTCGAATCCAGAGAGCCACCCAGAGGGCCAGGGTGATGAGGCCCATCTCGGCAGCGATCTGCACGAAGTTGTTGTGAAGATGCTGGTAGATCCAGGCCGGGAACTCATCGGACTCATTGTAGTTTTGATACAACCTCGGCACCATGCGGGGACCCAGGCCGGTCCAGGGATGATCGGCGATGATGTTGCGGCCGGTTCTGAGTAGCTCCAGCCGGATCTGAGTGGTGGTATCGTTGGGATCAAAGCTGGAATAAAGACGCTGTTTGAGAGCCTCGGGAGAAGCCAGAAACACAACCACTACCAGGATCAGCCCCGGCACCATCCACCTTTTACGGTACACCCAAAGAAGGAGGAAGAATCCGACCAGAGCTCCCAGCCAGCTGTTGCGGGTCTGGGTCAGAACCAGGGCCAAAGACATCACGAGCCACAGGAAGACCCAGACCCAAAAGGGCACCTCCCGACCGGAAGGCTCCCGGGATGCCGTCTCGGACGGGATCTCGTCAACTGCAGCGGGTTCCGGAATCAGACGGTACAACAGGTACCCCCCCAGGGCGACGGAGCACAGCATCAGCTGTCCGGAAAACGTCATCCAGTGCCCCATGAAACCCTGGATCCGGTGAAGTAGATCGATTTCCCACAGCCAGAAATACTGCAGCACCCCGTAGGCTCCACTGATTCCCATCACGATGAAAAGGGCCTTGAGGATCTTCTCGGCCTGGCGGCGTCCCAGATAGGTGAAGATCATCAGGATCCAGAGAAACCGGATGTGTTCCCTCAAACTGGGGACGCTGTTTGAGACATCACTGGAAAAAATCATGGAGACAACCGATGCCGCCACAAAGGCCATCACAAAGGCAAAAAAGGGCGGAACCCTGAGGTGAAGCCTTCCCGAACTGATGCAATGAATGATCCACAGCAGCAGGACCACTCCGAAGAAGATATAGGAGAGAGAGATGGAGACGAGCGAACCCACGATCCCGCCTCCGATGGCAAAGGAAATCCAACGACGAAACCCCTCGTCGGAGGGGGTTATCGGGTCATTTGGATCAGAAAGGCTCACCGCTAGAGCTTTACGACGTTGTCATGAGTATCGGTAAAGACATCACGAGTGTCAAAAATCAAGGGGGCCGATTCCTGGATCATTTCGTAGTCCAGCCCCGTGTGATCGGTCACGACCACCACCAGGTCATACTCGGAGACGGTGTCGCGGCTCAGGGTGACGGACTCTTTATCGGTCCCATCAATATGGAGCTCGGGCACGTAGGGATCGGAGTAGTCCACTCTGGCCCCGCCCTCCTCCAGGAGACGGATGATATCCAGGGAGGGTGATTCCCGGACGTCGCTGACATCGCGCTTATAGCTCAACCCCAACATAAGGACCCGGGTTCCATTGACGCACTTCTGGTTCTGGTTTAAAACGTCGACAATTCGATGAACACAATACTCGGGCATCTGAGTGTTGACCTCGCTGGCCAGCTCGATGAAACGCGCATTGTAGTTGAGCATCTTCAGCTTCCAGGAAAGATACAGAGGGTCAATCGGAATGCAGTGTCCTCCCAGTCCCGGACCGGGATAAAAGGGCATGAAGCCGAACGGTTTGGTGGCGGCGGCTTCGATCACTTCCCACACCGACACCCCCAGTTTATCGCACATGATGGTGACTTCGTTGACCAGTCCGATGTTGACGGCTCGAAAGGTATTCTCCAGGAGTTTCACCATTTCAGCCGTGGCCGCCGAGGAGACCGTGATGACCTCGTCGATCGCCTGCTGGTAAAACAGCTGGGCCATTTCGGTACACTCGGGCGTCACTCCTCCCACGATCTTGGGAGTGTTCCGGGTATTGAAGGTCGGGTTGCCGGGATCCACCCGTTCCGGAGAGAAGGCCAGAAACAGGTCTTTTCCAAACTCAAGGCCTTCGGTCTGAAACTCCACCTTCAGAACTTCGTCGGTGGTGCCGGGATAAGTGGTGCTCTGAAGAACGATCAGCATACCTTCGTGCAGGTGCTTGCGGATGTTCTGAGCGGCATCCATGATAAAGCTGATGTCGGGATCTTTGGTTTGCCGCAGAGGGGTGGGTACGCAGATGATGACGCAGTCCAGCTGGGAAACCACTTGATAAGCCGAATGGGCGCGAAAGTGTCCCGAGTCGATGACGCTTTGGAGGTCCTGGTCCTGGACATCCTGAACATGCGACTTGCCCCGGTTGAGTTGGCGGACCTTTTCGTCGTCGGTGTCGATGCCGTGGACCGTCAGACCCGAGCGGGCAAATTCGATGGCCATCGGCAATCCGGCATAACCCAGACCCACCAGCCCGATTTCAACCTTGTGATTGGTGATTTTCTCTCTTAGATCCATCGCCCGTTCTTTCCTCCTGCTCCAATATATCGTACGAAAGCGACGACTTGCCCGCCTTATGCATCATCCGGGCTAGACTTCGAGTTCCTGGTCCTGAAACCACTGGACCGTCCGACCCAGGCCCTCAGCAAGTGAGGTGGCAGGCTCAAAGCCGATCAGCTCGCGAGCCAGGGAAATATCGGCCACCGAATGGCGAACCTCGGCGGGTCTGGCCGATTGATACTCGGGCGTCAGTTTCCGACCGACGATGTCCCCCAGCACCTCGACCAGTTGATTCAAAGTGAACGGTTGACCGCAGGCAACATTCAAGCTTTTTCCGTAAACCTCCGATTGGGCCGCCTTGAGGTTGGCTGCCACCACATCCTCCACGAAGATAAAGTCCCGGCTCTGCTCCCCGTCGCCGAAGATGATGGGCTCTTTTCCCGACAGTGCTCGGGTGATAAAGCGTGGGATGACCGCGGCATAATCCGACCTGGGATCCTGATTAGGTCCAAACACATTGAAGTAGCGTAGCCCCAGTGTGGGGAGCTGATAGATTTCCGAGAAGACCTGGCCGTAAACCTCTCCGATATATTTGGTGACGGCATAGGGCGACACCGGTTCCGGAGCCATGGCTTCATGCTTGGGAAGGACCTCGGAGTTTCCGTAAATGGCCGTACTGGTGGCAAAGATGACCTTTTGAACGCCCCCGTCCCTGGCGGCCAGCAGGACCTTGAGGGTCCCTTCCACATTGACGCTGTTGCACTCGAGAGGATCTTCAACCGATTGTTGAACCGAGGTCAGAGCCGCCTGATGATAGACGGTCGCGGCACCTTGACAGACCTGCTTTAGCTCCTCCAACTGACGGATGTCCTGCCGGCAGATCTCCAGTTGATCGGGATGCTGCTCAAGGAGTGAGGCCAGATTCTCGCTTCGCCCGGTGACGAAGTTGTCGACCACGCGAACGCGACGACCTTGCTCGACCAGCGCACGGCAAAGGTGCGAGCCAATGAAACCCGCTCCTCCCGTGACGACATCAAATGAATCTTCCACCATTCCCTGTTTCTTACGCGACGAATTATGCCATCCTTCTCCCCACAAAGACACAGAGAAGACTGACAACTGACAGCTGACAACTGACAGGCCGCTCTGCGAGCGGCTCTCCGGAATCTGTACCTGAGGTGCTGCTTCCCACACTCCGGAGATTCCCTCCTTAGCTTCACAGTCCTTGCTGTGGGCGCACTCAGTGCGCCCCTACACTCACCCTTCAGAACTCGCTCCGAAAGAGCGACCAGAGCATAATCTTTGCTGTGTCTCTGTAGTACAGAGTAGAACTTTCCAGGGGCCTCTGCTAACATCCTGCCCTTCAGCCCATGTCCCTCGCGCAGGTTTTTCACTACCGCAACAACGGGCAGCTCCACTGCGAAGACGTTGCCCTCGCCACCCTTGCCAAGCAGGTGGGTACACCTTGCTACGTCTACAGCAAGAATGCCATCCGCGAGAACTTCCAGGCTTTTCGCTCAGCCTTTGAGCGTGTCGATCCGCTCATCTGCTATGCCGTCAAGGCCAACTCGAATCTGAGCATCCTGCGTCTTCTCAAGGAGGAAGGAAGCGGCTTTGACGTGGTGTCAGGAGGTGAGCTCTTTCGATTGATGAAGATTGGCGCCGATCCCAACAGCGTGATCTTCAGCGGAGTGGGAAAGACCGTGGATGAATTGAAGATGGCTCTGGAGATGCCGGTTTTGAGTTTGAATGTCGAGTCGGTCGAGGAACTGGAGACCCTGATGTCTCTTGCCCGGGAAATGGGCGTGTGTCCGGACATCTCCCTGAGAGTCAACCCCGATGTGGAGTCTCCCACTCATCCTTATATCTCCACCGGGCTGAGGGAACACAAGTTCGGCATCGATCTGGACCGGATCGAGCACATCACGGCGCTTTTAAGAGATTCTCAGTCGGTTCGGCTCACCGGCCTGGGGTTTCATATCGGCTCACAGATTCTGGATGTGCAACCCTTCATGGATGCCTTCACGATTCTCCTGAAGGTAGCCGGCGAACTGGAGGTCGAAGGCTTTAAAATTGAGCATCTCGACCTGGGCGGAGGCATCGGCATCCCTTATCAGGAGGAAGAAGAGCCCGACTTGAGCGTTTACGCCGATTTACTGGCGGAGCATCAAGACGACCGTCGAATTCTCTTTGAACCGGGCCGCTATATCGTCGGCAACACCGGCGTTCTCTTGAGCACCGTCCTGTATCGGAAAGCCGCCAATGAGAAAACTTTTATAATCGTGGACGGCGCCATGAATGATCTGATCCGGCCGTCCCTCTATCAGGCGTATCACGAGATCCGTCCGCTCCAGCAAAAAAGTGAGGCTTCGATGGTGGTGGATGTCGTGGGTCCGGTGTGTGAAACCGGAGACTTCTTTGCCCGTGATCGCCGCTTACCTCCTCTGGA
>JAYZBY010000159.1:0-11402 GCA_036338555.1 Acidobacteriota bacterium
ACTCTCCCGGACCGGGCTCCACAGAAATTTCCAGAAAATGCATGTCAAAGGCGGGGGGAGCCTTTCTCAATTCCGGCCCCAGTTTCCACCCGGCGCTTCGAGGTTGTGAGGCGACGCCCAGTTTCTTGTATTCCAGCTTGCTGGGTGGAAATCGAAGGATGATGGTGAAGGGGGCATCGATGTCCTGGGTTGATGTGAGCTGGATAGGAAGTGAGACTTCCTGGCCCACGGCTCCTATGGTCTCCTCAAAAGCCAAGGTGAGTGTGGGCGGGGATTTGATATCGGGCGACCCCTCCTGAGATGACTGAGAGTGGAGGGCGGGACCCGCCTGGGCCTGGAGAAAGAAAAGACATGTCAGGGCGGTAAGTGAAGCTCTCAAGTCGATGTTTATCCCTCCTTAATCCAAGGCGACAAGCTGCTGGTAGACCTGGGCGCGGTTCTCCTGGGTCATGCCCGGGTCATAACCTTCAAAGGTGATTCCCGTTAGAATCTTGGCGGTAGGGATGGCGTCTTCCACAACACGATGTACCGTCAATTCAAAGAGCGTTTCCCTGGATGCATCCGGAATAGGCGGCAGGGGGCGGGCATTACAGAACAGGTAATAACTCATGTGGGGATTCACAACCAACAGCGAAATCTTTCTCTCTCTCTCGACGTTTCGAGTACTGTTGCTGTCGCTGTAAAGGAGAATCAGGAGTCGCTGGGGGTCCTTGGCAATCACCTCATGATGGCTGAGCAAGCCATGCCGGGGCCATCCATCCTGGTCAACGGTGTTAAAAAGGATGACGTCCTTGAATTTATCGTCTTGTCCACTGTCAGAGAGATATTCCAGTACATTGTGAGGGAGGGTGGATCCCAGTTCTTTTGACATACTCACCTCCAGCCACGATCATATCTAAGATTATGCCTGCGGTCACCATCTTGATTGTCTGTTGCGCATTGAGGGCTGGGTTGTAGACCTCCGGTGGAAGAAAGCTCTAGGGTATTCTGGTAGAAAACAAAGATGATTTCCTGAGCAGAGCGGGAGAGTGAAATGAGAATTAAAAACGTTGCAGCAGTGAGTGGTGCTTTGATGGTTGGGTCTTTTTTGATGCCCTCACTTCTGGCGGATAAATTTGCCGACCGCGTTGCTGAATTGAAGGATGTTTTCACTGCGTTAATTGAGGCTCTAGATCAGGGTGTTCCCCAGTCACTTCTGGAGGATTGTGAAGGCGTTGTGGTGATTCCTCATGTAGTCAAAGCCGCCTTCGGCATTGGTGGACGTAATGGCAATGGGATTGCCAGCTGCCGAAATGATCAGGGTGTCTGGAGCCCTCCTTCCGTTGTTAAATTCTCGGGGGGGCAGCATCGGGTTTCAAATCGGGGTGCAAGCCTCTGAGCTGGTGTTGTTCATGATGACCGGGAAGAGTGCGGAGGCCTTGTTGAACCGCCAGTTCACCCTGGGCGCCGATGCCAGTGTGGCTGCCGGACCGTTAGAACGACCTTCCGGAATTGGCGCTGGACTCCGTTCTTCTTTTCGTGAAACGTGGAACGTAGCCAAGCGGAGCGAGGCCGCTCATTTCCCGTCCAGGGCTGCGTGGGCGGCGGCGAGCCGGGCGATGGGTACCCGAAATGGCGAGCAGGAGACGTAATTGAAGCCCAGCCGGTGGCAGATGGCGATGCTGCTGGGATCGCCACCGTGTTCTCCACAAATGCCGATTTCCAGATCGGGATTGGTCCTGCGGCCATACTCAACCGCCATCTCCATGAGCCTTCCTACCCCTGTGGGGTCCAGGCTGGCAAAGGGATTCTCCGGAAGGATGTTGTTTTCCAGGTAGTGAACCAGAAATCCGGCCTCGGCGTCATCGCGAGAGATGCCGAAAACCGTCTGGGTTAGATCATTGGTGCCAAAGGAAAAGAACTCGGCGACCTCGGCGAATTCGTCGGCTGTCAGTGCGGCCCTCGGGATCTCGATCATGGTGCCGAACTTGTATTTGATCTCGATACCCTCAGCATCCATGACCTGGCGGGCGACCTGCTGCAACTCCTCCTGCTGAAGCTTCAGTTCGTTCACGTGGCAGGTGAGCGGGATCATGACCTCAGGGATGGGAGTGAAGCCTTCCCTTGAAGCCAGACAGGCTGCTTCAAAGATGGCGCGGACCTGCATCTTGGTGAGAGCAGGAATGAGAATGCCCAGGCGCACGCCCCTCGTACCTAGCATCGGGTTGGACTCGTGCAGCGACTCTACTCGCTTCAGGATGTCATTCTTAACCTGGATCTGGCCATCGATTTCTTTTTCTTCCTCGGGGTTTTCAGCCAGTGCAGCTTTGACGTGCAGATCGGCCAGTTCCCGCATCAACTCGCCGTAAGCAGGAAGAAATTCGTGCAGCGGTGGGTCCAGCAGGCGGATGACCACCGGCAGGCCGTCCATGGCCTTGAACAGACCATGGAAATCATCACGCTGCAAGGGCAACAATTGGTCGATTGAATTTTTTTGATCCTCTTCGGATTTGGACATGATCATGTTCTGCACAATGGGCAGACGTTCGGACCCGAAGAACATGTGTTCGGTTCGGCACAGCCCGATCCCCTGGGCGCCGTAGCTCCGGGCCCGGGTGGCATCTTGAGGGGAATCGGCATTGGCCCAGACCTCGAGACGCCGGATTTCATCGGCCCATTTGAGCACTTTCAGCAGGTATGGGTTGTCGAATTCCGGGACCACCGTGGGCAGTTCACCCAGCAGGACTTCTCCGGAACTCCCATCCAGTGAAATCCAGTCGTCCTCCCGGATCACCGTCTCGCCGATCGTCATCTGGCGTTTCTCCAGATCGATCTCCATTTTACTGACTCCCACCACCGCGGGCTTGCCGAACTGGCGGGCCACCAGAGCTGCATGGCTGGCTCTGCCCCCACGGCTGGTCAAGATGCCCTGGGAGGCCAGCATGCCGTGGACATCGTCCGGTTTGGTTTCGGGCCGCACCATGATGACCTTCTTGCCATCTTCCCGGGCCCAGGCCTCAGCCGTATCGGCATCAAAGGCCACCTGTCCGACGGCAGCCCCCGGAGAGACGTTCAAACCGGTGGCGATGAGCTGGCTTTTCTTTCGTTCGGAGGCGTCCAGCTGGGGATGAAGAAAAAAGTCCACCTGGTCGGGTCGAACGCGACGGACGGCCTCTTCCTTACTGATGAGTCTCTCTTCGAACATGTCGACGGCAATCCGCACTTCGGCCTGGGCGGTGCGTTTTCCATCCCGCGTCTGGAGCAACCACAACTGTCCGGTTTCAACGGTGAATTCCATATCCTGCATGTTGCGGTAATGCTTTTCCAGTCTCTGAGAGATTTTTTCAAAGGCATCGTAAACCTCGGGCATGTGTTCCTTCAGCTCCTCGATGGGTTGAGTTTGTCGGGTGCCGGCGACCACATCTTCCCCCTGGGCGTTGATCAGAAAATCTCCTTCCAGTTCCGGTTCTCCCGTGGAGGCATTGCGGGACATGGCCACGCCGGTGGCGCAATCGTCACCCATGTTGCCGAAGACCATGGTCTGAATGTTGACGGCCGTACCCAGATCATGAGGAATTCGAGCGGCGTTGCGGTAATCGATAGCCCGTTTTCCATCCCAGGACTTGAAAACGGCTTCGGTCGCCAGTTTCAACTGCTCATAGGGGTCGGCGGGGAATGCTTCACCCGTGTGGTCTTTCACGATCTGTTTGAATTTCTCGGTCGCCTTCATCCAGTCTTCCGCTGAGAGCTGAGAGTCGCTGGCGACACCGGCGCTGTTCCGTTGCTCGGTGATCACTGCTTCGAAGGGTTCATCGTCTACACCCAGCACAACGCTACCAAACATTTGAACCAGTCTTCGGTAGGAGTCATAGACGAAGCGAGCCTCTCCACTCCGCTCCACCCACTTCTGGACGACTTCGTCGTTGAGGCCGATGTTCAAGACCGTATCCATCATGCCCGGCATGGAGAATTTGGCGCCGGAGCGGCAGGAAACCAAAAGAGGATTGTCCAGATCTCCGAAGAATTTTCCGGTCGCCTTCTCAATTTCCTTCATGGCAGCCAGTTCCTGGTCCCACAAAGACCCTGGAAACCGGCCAGTGGCGGAGAGGTATGCGTTACAAGCCTCAGTCGTGACCGTGAACCCCGGGCACACCGGAATGCCCAGCCGGGTCATCTCAGCCAGATTTGCCCCTTTACCGCCCAGCAAGGCACGCACTTCCTCCCAGTCTCCTCCTACCTTTTCCTCTACCGCTTCCACTTCACCGAAAAGATAGACGTACCGAGAATCGTTTTTGGATTGGGATTCGCTATCCATTATTTGGGTTAGCCCTCGGTTCCAACCAATTCCTCCGACGCTGCGCCAGAGAGAATTCGTTTTGAAATAAACTTGGAATCAGGCGCCGTAATGCGCGCCAATGTCTTTGCCAGCGGGTAGGATTGCTCGACTTTTGAAGAACCGACACCCACAGGGATGAAGTTGCCTCCCTGGACATCCCAGATGGCCTTGTTGATTTGAAAGGCCCGGTCGCGTGCCGCTCTGTAAGCAGGTTTCGCGAAGATGTCTTCAAAGGCTCGAATCTCACCCGAGGTATCAACCGTGATCCAGGCGGCCACGGCCACGGCCCGACTGTTGATGGTGGCGATGGCATCCTGGAAGGCCAGAGGAGTGGGGAACATGAAGTGCGAACCGCGGCCGTCTCCCTGGGTCATGTAGTAATGGTCGCGCATAAACAGGTTGAGGGCGTCTGCCAGGGGCTCGACCGCCAGAAGCACGGGGTCGTCCTTGCCCCGATATTCACCTCCGGTGATGACCGCCAGCTTCTCGGTGGAGGCGGCCAGCAGGATCTCGCCCAGGCTTTCCTCCAGTCGAGTCGGGTCCCAGGTGGAAGATTTTCGGCTCCAGACTCGCTTCACGTTGAAATGCTCAATCGCCCCGAGCAGACTCCTGATACTGCTGAGCTCCGTCTCCAGGTCCAGAAAAGCGCGGGTGTGGTGTTCCACGTCCCAGATCTCCACGACCGTTCCCTTGTCTCCGATGGAATCGAGATAAGCTGCCAGCGTCTCATCGTCTCGAGCCCGATTCAAACTCCACCAGACGGGCAGGTTAAAGGCCGATGGGCCGGTTTTGTCCATGGCCAGCAGACCAAATCTGCCGGGCCGATTCGAGGGAAGTTCGGCAAATCCCGGGCCTTGCCCGGAGACATTACCGGAGAAGACCGCCAGGGGTTTACGTCCCTTCTCGTGTCCTCCCTTCCATTGAGAATAGGTTTCCTTGAGCTCATCGATTCGACTTTGTTCAGCCGAAGGAAGTTTGCCGTCAAGGAGTTCCATGAAGGCGTCGGTGAGATTGGCGAGTTCTTCGGTAGTACTCCCCTCCGAAGTTTCTCCCACTAGATCCTGGCCCAGCCCGTACCATTTGTAGCCCAGAACTTCGGCCACCCAGACCTGGCGAAAGAAAGTTCGGTAGGCAAAAAGATGGATGTCATTGTTGTCGGCGCCCTGGTTGTGGGTCATCAGGAGATGACCATCGTCGCCGACTTCAATGATCTCGGAAGTTCTATGAATCAATCCGGCCGCCTTGGCTTCCTCGAGGCTGGCCGCAGCCACGGGAGCGAAATGATGGGGAGGAGTGGTGTGTCCCACCTTACCTCCACTGTCCGCTTTGATGTCCGACAGGGTGAAAAGTGCCTGCTGGTTGGCCGCCGCTACCAGGGGGTCGTGATCGGGGATGGTTCCAAAACGCTCCTGGAGATGTTCGGTTTCCTCCAGAGCCAGCCGTTCTGCGGCCGTGGGATTGAGGTAGGGCTCAAATTTTCCATGACTGACCATATGACCGATCAGATGGCAGGCCTCCTGCTGTACCCGAACCGTCTCGGCTCGGTTCTGGGCAAAGACATCGACCACGTCAGTCGCGGTAGGTATGCGGCCTTTGTCATAGGACTGATAGGCATAAGCGACGACCCGGGCCGTTCCAGGCGAAGAATAGAGGGTGCCGGCCTCCTGGAAGGTCGCCGGCATGAGTCCCACCCGGTATTCTCCCCCTTCTCCCCCGGGACCAAAGAAAAATTCGGCGGTGGCCTGGGTGAACTCGCCAATGGCAGGGAGTCCGGACTGGGAACGACCGATCATGACGGGATTGACGCTGCCATCCACTGCGATAGCCGGTTCATCAGCCAGATCGCCTTCTCCAAATTTTCCCCTTACCGCGTACACACGACTCAACCGCCACTCGTCGGCGTCGGCGATCAGGGCCACCATTTCATTGGTATGCTCGGGTCCGAACTCATAGGTTCGGACCTTTTCCTGCCCCCTGCGAAGATCATCGATGGATTCCACGACTGCCAGGAAATCATTGCCCTCAATGCGCCGGCCGGAACCCTTATCCGGGTTGAAGCAGAGATTGAAGACGGCACGGTTGAAAAATCCCCAACTGCCATTAATGGCTTTAGCGACATAAATAGGTTCGGCTCCTCTTTCCGTGTAGGGGTAGTCCAGATGGCGAAGACCCAGTGCAGCGAATTGTTGCTGCGGATCCAGGGAGAAAAGTTTCTCGGTTTCAGTAGAGCCCAGGCCCATCTCCTGAGCTTTTCGAAGGGATTCCAACCCGGCTTCCAGGGCCGCTTGAAGGGCGACAACGCCGGGATTGGTTGCGTCTGGTCCGGCAAAGTCCGAGTTGCTGGTGCTGATATGAATGTGCAGATCCTCGGCAAAGCCATAGGCCAACGCTCCGCGCAACTGTCCCTGGGACACCCTCTTGTCGAGGGATTGGCCCGCGCCATCGATGACTGCAGGGGGCAGATCGAGTCTCAATAAACTCCCCAGATCGAGAGAAATAATGTGAATATTGGATTGATCCGAAGAACCCTGTTTCATTCTGCTGCCTCCCTGGAAAAATCGAGACTAAGCGGTACACTCACCAAAAATAACGCACGTATTATACAGCATGGAGGAAATTTCTCCCTTCCTACGGAAGAATTATTTTGTCCTGCCATCGGGTCGCACCCCGGAGGGCTCAAATCATGCCCAAAACATTGACAAATACGACCTTAGAAGTTACTTTGGCGATAGAGGGAGGGAGTGTCGCTTGCCAGGTTAGCCCGGAAACGTCAGGCAGCGCCCCTAGGCTAAGGAAAACGATGAAAATATTAAGTATTGCCTATGCTCTTCCCAGCAAGAAGGTCTCCAACGAGGATTTGATCGCGCGGTTCATCGAGAATAATAAGAACCGCCTCTCATCCAAGGAACTGCAGACCCTGGTGGAGAAGATGAAGAGGTTCTTCAAGATGTCCGGGACCATGGTCCGGTATCATCGTAAGATTGGAGAACGCGCCCTGGATTTTGCCATGCAAGCTGGAGACAAAGCTCTGAAGAAGGCGGGAGTGAAGCGGGAAGACGTGGATCTGCTCATCTATGCGGGGGTCGGAAGAGGATGGATGGAACCCGCCACGGCCAATCTGTTTCAAAGTGAACTGGGTCTTAAATCCGCCACCTGTTTCGATGTCATGGATGCTTGTGCGAGCTGGATTCGGAGTCTGGATATTGCCAGGAGTTTTTTGAGTCAGAAGATCTACAAACTGGTCATGATCCTGAATTGCGAGTTCAACTTCAACGAGTATGCCAACTTTGACATCAAGAACAACGAGGACCTGGAGAACTCTTTTTCCGCCTTCACCATCGGCGAAGCTGCAACCGCCACGATTTTGACCGCAGATGACCTGGAGGACGACTCCCACTTTTCCTTCAAAACCTGGGGAGAGAAGCACGGGTTGTGCAAGATCCCCTTGCCTAATGCGGCAGATTTTACTCCAACGCATGAAAGAAATGGCCTCAGGCCCATGTCGTTCTTCACGGTTCCCGGCGAGTTGCTCACCTTCACCATCCGCAAGCTGGTCGGGCATGCCCGAGAATGTCATCCCATTGCCACCAAGGTTCATGATTTATTGATTGGCCACGCTGTCAATGTCCCCACCACTCTGAAGGTTGTCAAGATGCTCAAGATTGACCCGAAAATCATTTTTGAGACTCATCCCCGGTTTGGCAACACGGTCTCGGCTTCCTTACCTCTGGCATTGGCCGTGGCTGAGGCAGAGGGAAGACTCGAGCGGGGGATGAGGGTGTTGCTGCTGATGGGAAGTGCTGGTGTCAGCACTGCGGTAGGTTCCTTCACCTATTAAGGGACCGAAATGCCCGGTCACCCGGCAATCCTTTATTTTCCCTTCCAATGAATTTTTCCGTGGATCATATCCGGCACCTTTATGACTTCCAGTCCCACTATCTGGATCTCGAGGGGCACCGGTATCACTACCTGGATGAAGGGCAGGGTGAGCCGGTGGTGATGGTCCATGGCAATCCGAGCTGGTCTTTTATGTATAGGGAACTGGTTTGTTCGTTGCGGAAGACCCACCGGGTGATCGCACCCGATCACATGGGCTGCGGACTTTCCGATAAACCGGATAGCTCCCAATACGAACATACACTGGAGCGGCGTGCGGGTGATCTGGAACAGTTGCTAGATCAACTGGGAGTTACATCGAATATCACGTTGGTCGTGCACGACTGGGGCGGACCGATTGGGATGCGTTTTGCGGTGCGCCATCCTGACAGAATTGCACGACTCGTGATCTTCAATACCGCGGCATTTCTTTTGCCGGAAGCGAAAAATCTGCATTGGTCCCTTCTGTTTGCCAGGAATTCTCGGCTGGCCGCCTTCCTGATCCTAAAATTCAATGCCTTTGCCCGTGTCGCCACTTACATGGGATGTCGCTCCAAGCGCATGCCCAGGGAAATCCGGCGTGCCTATGCGGGTCCGTACGACTCTTCAAAAAATCGTTTAGCCACCCTGGCCTTCGTTCGGGATATTCCGTTTTCCCCATCCGATCCGGCCTATGCTCCTCTTCAGGAGGTGCAGGAGAAGCTGGGTCGGTTTCAACAGACTCCCATGTTGATTTGCTGGGGAGAACAGGACTTTGCATTTGACCTGGATTTTCTGGAAGAGTGGATCAAGCGTTTCCCTGAGGCGCAGGTTCATCGTTTCCCAGAGGCGGGCCACTATGTTCTGGAGGAGTTGCCGGAGCGTGTGATCCCTCTTGTGAAGGAGTTCCTGGAAAACCACAACCCGCAAGGCCAATGAGCACCTCGCCCAATATCGCACATCATCTTTCCAAACTCGCAGCCGAGAGACCCACCCAGTCGGCTGTGATTACCAATGAAGGCCAATTGAACTATCGTCAACTGGAAGACGAGAGTAATCGGTGTGCCCTGGGGCTCAGAAGAATTGGAATTAAAAGAGCAACCCACACGGCGTTGATGGTGCGGCCGGGCATTGCCTTTGTGATCCTGAGTTTCGCGCTGATCAAATTAAACGCGACGTTGGTGTTGATCGATCCTGGAATCGGACGCAGAAATGTAAAGAAGTGCCTGGAAGAGGCGGAGCCGGAAGCCTTCATCGGGGTACCCTTAGCCCACGTAGCTCGAATCGTCCTGGGATGGGCGCGGACGGCGCAAATCTGCGTGACGGTGGGAAGGATCAAGTTGTGGGGTGGTCCTTCACTGGAGCAGGTGATGGGTCTGGCTGAGCAGGATGAATTTAAGCCGGAGCCGTCAAATGCCGATGAACCAGCCGCTCTTGTTTTCACTTCGGGAAGTACGGGAACCCCCAAGGGAGTCCTCTACACTCACGGAATGTTTTCCGCTCAGGCAGAGTTGCTTCGGGATCATTTTGGCATTGAGCCAGGAGAAATCGATCTGGCCACGTTTCCTCTATTTGCCCTGTTTGATCCTTTCATGCGAGTGACCACCGTTTTCCCCGAAATGGACTTTACTCGACCCGGCACAGTGGATCCCTTGAGGATTATCGACCCGATCCAAAAACACAAGGTGACTCATATGTTCGGATCGCCGGCGTTGCTGGATCGAGTGGGCCGTTATGGGAAAGCGCATGGTATCGAGCTTTCCACTCTCAAACGTGTTCTGTCGGCAGGAGCACCCGTCTCGTCCCGGGTGCTGGAACGATTTTCTCTTCTGTTGGGCCCGGAGGCTGACATCCATACGCCTTACGGGGCGACTGAGGCCCTGCCGGTTTGCTCCATTTCAGCCCGGGACGTGTTCAGCCAGGGCGGAACCGCCGAAGGCCGGGGTGTCTGTGTGGGACCTCCCATCAGCGGGGTGGAACTGGCCGTTATTGAGATTATCGATGAGCCTATTCTCACCTGGTCGGAAGACCTGCGGGTTCCGACAGGCACGATTGGAGAACTGGTGGTGTGGGGACCGAATGTTTCCCGTGCCTATTGGGGCCGGCCGGAAGCCGATCGGATGGCCAAGATTCAGGGGGAAAAAGAGGAGATTCGCCACCGCATGGGCGATGTCGGATATCTGGACCCTGAGGGACGGGTCTGGTTTTGTGGGCGTAAGTCGCAAAGGGTCATCACCTCTTCCGGTACGCTGTTCACGGTTCCCTGCGAGGGTATCTTCAATGCCCATCCCCAGGTTTTTCGGAGTGCGCTGGTGGGTGTGGGAAAGGCTCCCGATCAGTTCCCGGTTCTGTGTGTGGAAGTGGAGGCCGGAGCAGGGAACTCAAACGCCCTAAATAAGGAGATTCTCCAATTAGGTGCCGCCCATTCTCAGACCCGGGAAATCAAGGATCTTCTGTTTCATCCCTCCTTTCCCGTGGATGTGCGGCACAATGCCAAAATTGGCCGGGAGCGCTTGTCCCGGTGGGCCGGAAAGCGGGTCTCATGAAAGCCCTGGTGACCGGCGGCGGAGGATTCTTGGGAGGGGCCATCGTCAGGGGTCTGCTCCGGGAGGGACACCAGGTGCGCAGTTTTTCGCGTGGAGCTTATCCCGCCCTGGAAGAACTGGGAGTTGAAGTCGTGCAGGGAGATCTGGCGGAGGCGGAGAAGGTTCAAGAGGCTTGTTGCGATTGCCAGGTGGTCTTTCATGTTGCCGCCAAGGCGGGAATCTGGGGGAAGTATCGAGAATTTCACCAGGTGAATGTAAAGGGTACGGAAAACGTGATAGCGGCATGCCGACGAGAGGGTATTTCCCGGCTGGTTTACACCAGCTCTCCCGGCGTCATTTTCGCCGGCCAGGACATGGAGGGGGTGGATGAGAGGGTGCCCTACCCGGAGCGCTACAAAGCGGCCTACCCACAAACCAAGGCAGTCGCCGAGCAGTTGGTTCTAAGGGCCAACGACGAGGCCTTTTCTACCGTGGCCCTGAGGCCGCATCTGATCTGGGGACCCGGGGACACCCACCTGATTCCCGGGATTTTGTCCCGGGGGCGGACCGGCAGATTACGGAAGATCGGAAACACTCCCAAATTAGTGGACTTTACCTATGTGGACGATGCGGCCGCCGCCCACTTACTGGCGGCGGAGCGTCTGTCTCCGGGGTCGCCCATCTCCGGGAAGGCTTTCTTTATTTCC
>JAYZBY010000160.1:0-7836 GCA_036338555.1 Acidobacteriota bacterium
CCCCTTGTGAGGCCCAGGGAAGTGGATAAACTAGGAAGCGTCCCAAGGGGTAAACGCAACAAGCCGAAACCCTGAGGCGGCGGCCCTGAGTCCGAGAGATTCGTCATTCAGGCCTCGGTCGGAAAGACGAGGAGACGGACAAGGGGAGAAGCCAAAAGCTGGCTTGCTTCGGTAGGACAGAAAGAGGCGGAACCGGGCCGGGATGAAAACCGATTTTCTTCGGGAGATCGGAAGCATGAGCCGGGGCGGACGCAGGCCGGGAACTTTCGTCTTGAGGAGATTCTCGAAAGAGAAAAATCAAGGCGGGAAGGGTGACTCAGTTTCTGGGTCGTCGGTTGATCTCTTCGGGGATCTGCCGAGGGCTCGAGGGACGGAGATTGTCCACTCGGGAGGAAGAGAAACTGGTTTTTAACGAGGCCAGGAGAGAGAGCTTCTCGAGCCAGCAGGATCGGCTTAGCGTGGATATCTCTTGGGACACTTTTTTTTTGCCCCGTCCTCGATTTGCTTTCCCATCCATTCTCCGCTCCGCAGGGTGATCTTGACACCGATTAACATTTTCATGCTATTGTGCTAACTCGTTGTGACTGAGCAGGTTTGCTCAGAACGATCCAGAGTTCGGACGAGACGAAAGGAGTGGCAATTCGTGGCAAAGATTCCTGTTGGCATTTTGGGTGCCACCGGGGCGGTCGGGCAGAAATTTATTCTGCAACTGGCGGATCATCCCTGGTTTGAAATTCAGGAACTGGCCGCTTCCCAGCGATCCTCCGGGAAACGCTACCAGGATGCCGCCAACTGGATCCAGTCCAGGCCCATGCCCGAATCGGTCCGGGACATGATGGTGAAGGTGTGCCAGCCCGATCTCCAATGCAAGATCGCATTCTCGGGCCTGGATTCTTCCGTAGCGGGAGAAATCGAGGAAGCCTTCGCCCAGGAAGGCCATTGGGTTTTCTCAAACGCCAAGAATCACCGCATGGATCCGGATGTCCCGCTTCTGATCACCGAATTGAATCCGGACCATCTGGAGATCATCCCTCGGCAACAGCAGAATCGAGGCTGGAAAGGGGCCATCATCACCAACCCCAATTGCTCCGCCATCGTGCTGGCCCTCTCGATTGGGCCGCTCCACCAGAGTTTCGGACTGGAGCGCGTGCATGTGGTCACCTTCCAGGCCATCTCCGGAGCCGGCTTTCCCGGGGTAGCCTCCCTCGATATCCTGGGCAACGTGGTTCCCTTTATTCCCGGTGAAGAAGACAAAATTGAAACAGAATCCCAGAAGATCCTGGGGAGTGTGGCGGAAGACGGCTTCGAGCCCGCCGACTTCATCGTGAGTTCCCATGCCAATCGAGTTCCCGTGGAGGAAGGCCATCTGGAATGCGTATCGCTCTCTCTCAAAAGGAAGGCCTCAGTCGAAGAGGTCATTGGCTGCTGGGAGGAGTTTCGGGGCCCGGAACAGGTCCAGGGCCTTCCCTCGGCACCGGCTCAGCCAGTGGTCGTGGTCCCGGAGGAAAACCGGCCCCAGCCGCGACGGGATGTTGAAAAGTATGATGGAATGAGCGCTCTGGTGGGCCGAGTCCGGGAGTGTTCCCTGTTTGACTTGAAATACGTGGTACTGGGCCACAACACCATTCGGGGTGCGGCGGGAGCTTCCGTTTTGAATGCCGAACTGGCGGTCAAAAACGGTTTGATAGAGAAGTAGAACAATAGAACAAAAGAATCATAGAACGAGCGTCGCACCCGGAGAAACGAAGGCACGAAAGAACGAATCCATGCGCATCACACTGATCGGTTACGGTAAAATGGGACGGATGATCGAGAAGATCAGCCCGGGTCTGGGCCATGAGATCATCCACACCATCGATATCGAGGATGCCCCGGGCGAGGGTGGTTTCTCGGGAGCATGGGTGGAGAATTCCGACGTTGTGATCGACTTCTCGGTGGCCGAGGCCGTCGTCTCCAACATCAAAAATGCCATCGCTGCCGGGTTGCCCATTGTCGAGGGGACGACCGGATGGAACCAGCAACTGGAGACGGTTGGCCGGATCGTGGAGGACGGCAAGGGAGCCTGTGTTTATTCCAGCAACTACAGCATGGGAGTGCTGGCCCTTTTTCATCTCACCCGGCAGGCCGGAAAACTGCTGTCCCGGTGGGAGGACTATCGTCCCTTCATCCACGAGGCCCATCATGATCAGAAAGTGGACGCCCCCTCGGGCACGGCCCTGAGTCTCAAGGAGATACTTCAGGATTCGTACAGCTCCGAGGTACCCACTTCCAGTACTCGTGCCGGTTCTATCCCGGGAAATCACGTGGTAGGATTCGACTCTCCTTTTGACACGCTGACCCTCGAACACCAGGCACGAAGTCGGGAAGGGTTCTCTCGCGGGGCCCTGTTTGCGGCCGAGTGGGTCCAGGGGAAAAGTGGTTTTCACAACTTTGAGGACGTTCTTTTCGGAGATGACCAATGATTGACCTAACCGGTTGCGGTACCGCTCTGGTGACCCCCTTTAAATCCAGCGGCGAACCCGACCTGGAGGCCTACCGCCAGTTAGTCCAGTGGCAGATCGATTCAGGAATCAACTTCCTGGTTCCGGTGGGAACCACCGGAGAAAGCGCGACCCTGAACGAACAGGAGTACGGGGACGTCATTGCCACCTGTGTCGAAACCGCTTCCGGGGCGGTCCCGGTTCTAGCGGGAGCCGGAACCAACAACACCGAGTATGCCGTTCATCTGGCCCAAAAGGCTGAAAAGCTGGGAGCGGACGCACTGCTGGCCGTCACTCCTTTCTACAACAAGCCCACCCAGGAAGGACTCCTGCTGCATTTCGGTAAGATCGCCGGATCCATCGGCATTCCGGTCATTGTCTACAATGTACCGGGCCGAACCGTCACCAACATCACCGCTGAGACCACCCTGGAACTGGCCCGGATCGACAACATTGCAGGCATCAAGGAGGCCAGCGGCAACCTGGTCCAGATCATGAGGATCCTCCAGGAAAAACCTTCCGACTTTCTGCTCCTCTCAGGCGACGACAGCATGACACTGCCCATGGTGGCTATGGGCGCGGAAGGTCTGATCTCGGTGGCCAGCAATGTCATTCCCGCCGAGATGACCGAGATCGTCAATCTGGGTCGGAACGGAGATTTGGAAGAGGCACGAAAACTCCACTACCGGTATCTCGACCTGATGGAACTCAATTTTGTGGAGACCAGTCCCATTCCCGTCAAGTACGCCTTGTCTCGAATGGGAAAACTGGAAGAAGTCTACCGGCTGCCCTTGTGCCCCATGAAGAAAGAGAACACACGAACCATGAATCAGGAACTGGAAAAGCTGGGGCTCATCTGAACATGTCCACCCAAGAAACCATCCAAAGGCTCTCCGACCAGGACACCTTTGACAGCGAGGACCGAAAGGCTCTGGACTCTTTTCTGGATCAACTGGACCGTGGTGAGATTCGGGCCGCCCAGAAGGTGGGGGACCAGTGGCAGGTCAATACCTGGGTCAAGCAGGGAATCCTGGCGGGGTTTCGAATGGGGGCTCTGACGGATCAATCCATCGATGAAAACTTCCACTTTTTTGACAAGGACACCTTTCCTCTCAAGTCCCTCCAACTCGACTCCGGCGTTCGCATAGTGCCGGGCGGATCTTCCATTCGCCGTGGAGCCTATGTGGCCTCAGGAGTCACCTGCATGCCGCCGATGTACATCAACGTGGGCGCCTACCTGGATGAAGGGACGATGGTGGACTCTCACGCCCTGGTGGGATCGTGCGCTCAAGTTGGGAAGCGCGTTCACATCAGTGCGGCGGCCCAGATCGGTGGAGTCCTGGAGCCGGTGGGAGCCCTTCCCGTTATCGTGGAAGACAAGGTGCTGGTGGGGGGCAACTGCGGCATCTACGAGGGAACAATCGTGCGGCGGGGAGCCGTTCTGGCCGCCGGTGTGATCCTGACTCGCGGGACTCCGGTTCACGATCTGACTCAGGAAAAGGTGCTTCGAGCTGAGGGCGAACAGCCCCTGGAAATCCCCGAGGGCGCGGTCGTCATCCCCGGCAGTCGTCCCATTACTTCCGGTTACGGCAAGTCCCAAGGGCTTTCCGTCTACACCCCGATCATCGTCAAATACCGGGACTGGAAAACCGAGGAGTCCGTCAAGCTGGAAGACTTGCTCCGCTAACCGGCGGGCCGCTGGTCTTCGACCAGCGCGTTCCAGGTTCCACGTTTCCAAAGTGTGGGAGGCGCCTCAGTGCGCCGATTCCGGAAGGCCGCTCATCGTCAAAAAGCGGCTGCTACAAGGTCTTGCCCGCTGACCGTTTCTGTTTTCTTTTCCTGGAACCGGGAAAGTGAAATAATCCGGATGACGGATTTGAGCCTTGACAACGAAAATCATCACCCTCACCACCGACTTCGGCGAAGGACACTATGCGGGTGCCCTCAAGGGAGCCATTCTGGACGTTTGCCCGGATGCCTCGATTGTCGACATCACACACAACGTGGCTTCCCACGACATACTGGAGGGTGCCTTCAACCTTCTTTGCTGCTATTCCTACTTCCCCGCCGGGACCGTGCACCTTGCCGTGGTCGACCCGGGCGTTGGCTCCGATCGGCGCGGCCTTGTGGTGGCGACTGACAAATACTCGTTTGTAGGTCCCGACAACGGTCTCTTCTCCTTCATTTATAATCGCGAGACGGCCCACCGAGTTTTCTCCATCGAAAAGGAAACGTACCTTCGGCAGCCCGTTGCACCCACCTTCCATGGTCGTGATGTATTTGCTCCCGTGGCCGCCTGGCTGGTGCGAGGAACGGAGCCGGAAGCCTTCGGACCGGAGATCAAGGACTTCGTAAAAACCGCCACCCTGCAGGTCGAAAAGAGAGAACCAGACCGCTTGGAAGGAGAGGTGGCTCATATTGACAAGTTTGGAAACATCATCACCAGCATTACGCCTGAGAATGTTTCGGAACTGTTGGATCGAAATGGTTCTCCCCGATTTTTAGTGAATGGCCGGCAGATTGCTCGTCATCTCCGCTTTTATGCGGAAGCTTCCCCGGAGGAACTCTTTTCCCTGGTCGGCAGCAGCGGCTACTATGAAATTTCAGTCGCCGGCCAGCGAGCATCCGACATCCTGGGGGTGAAGCGCGGCCACAAGATCCAGCTAGAGCTGGAATAATCCGAGACAGGTGGCTAGGAACAAATGGTCGCCATCGAAAGAACTGACCTGCTGATCAGCTAACCTTTTGACCAAAGCACGAAGGCACGAAAGCACAAAGAAACGGCGGTCTTCGGCCGCCTACCCCGTGCGGTAGGTGGGGGTGACCTGCCGCATTTTTCTTACGACTTCCGGCAATATTCCCAGGACGTAATCGACATCCTGATCGTCGTTCATGCGACTCAGACTGAGACGGATGGCCGACTTATGGAGACTTCGCCCTCCCCCCAGGGCCATCAACACATGAGAAGGCTCTACCGTTCCTGAGGAACAGGCCGAACCGGTGGAAACGGCGACGCCCTGAAAATCGAGGGCGATGAGCAGGGCTTCGCCCTCGATCCCCCGAAAACTGATATTGCTCAAATGGGGGACTCTCTCCTGGGTCGAGCCATTGACCACGGTATCGGAGATACCCTCGATAATTCCCTGCTCCAGCTTGTCGCGAAGTCCTCGCACCCGCGTACCAAAGTCCTGGAGGGACGCTCTGGCCAGCTCACAGGTCTTTCCCAAACCCACGATGCCCGGCACATTCAGGGTTCCCGCACGCCGGCTCCGTTCGTGCGACCCTCCGTGAATCAGCGGAAGCATGGGGACATCACTCCTTACATAGAGGGCTCCCACTCCTTTGGGGCCATGAAATTTGTGAGCTGAAAGCGACAGCAGATCGACGCCCAGATCTGCAACGTCAAGTGGGATCTTCCCCACCGTCTGGACGGCATCGGTGTGGAGAAGAACACCTCGTTCCCTGGCCATGGCCGCAATTTCCTCCAGGGGTTCGATCACTCCAATCTCATTGTTGGCGTGCATGACGGAAATCAGTATGGTGTCCTCATCGATCGCCTCTCGAAGCCGATCCAACGACAGGAGCCCCTTTCGATCGACCGGAAGAAAGCTCACCCGAAATCCTTCTTCTTCCAATTGCCGACACGGATGCAAGATGGCGGAATGCTCGATCGTGGTGGTGATGATGTGGTTCCCTCTGGAACGAAGGGCCATGGCAACTCCACGAAGCGCGGTGTTATCGGATTCGGTACCGCCACTGGTGAAAACTATTTCAGTGGTCCTGGCTCCGATCAGGTCGGCCACCTGCGCACGAGCATCTTCGACCACCGCACGGGCCTTCTGCCCGAGAGCGTGGATGGAGGAGGCGTTTCCATACTCCTCCAGAAAGAAGGGTTTCATGGCCTCAAAGACAGCCAGATCGACGAGAGTTGTGGCGTTGTTGTCGAGATAAACTTGGCGCACGCTGCTGAGATCATACCATCGGGAATATACACTCACCAACTTTTCCTCGCCCCTCACGCCACCCACCTTGACACCACTCGAAATCGATCTTACATACTCAGTAGGCACTGTGAATGATCCCGATAAGTAATTTGGGATCAATATGTTAAACAACGTTTTCCGGTGGGATCACGGCACCTGCCAAAGCTCCTGGCGGAAAGCATAAGGGAGGTTCAAAAATGATGAGATTAGTAAGATACAATCCCTTTTTGGAGTCGCGCGGAATCGATACTTTGATGGATCGTTTCTTCAATAACAGTCTCACTGGGATTGAAAGCCCCACACCGAATGTGTGGACTCCGGTTGCGGATGTGAAGGAGACCGAGAACGAGCTTGTTGTCACGACCGAGTTGCCCGGTTTTGAAAAGGGCGACGTTGACATCGCCGTCAACGACGGTCGCTTAACCATCGCCGCTGAGAGAAACTACCCGGAAGAAAAAGAAACGAAAAAGCACCGGATCGAGCGCTGGTACGGAAAATTTTACCGCAGCTTCCTGCTCTCCAAATCGGCAGATCCCGAGAAGATCTCGGCCAAGCTGAAAAACGGTGTGCTGACTGTCAGCGTCCCGAAGAAAGAGGAAGCCAAACCCCGTCAGATCCCCGTTTCGGTGAACTGACACTCCTATTTTGTTGTTCCGGGGTAAACCCCAGGACTTGATCCATAGACCCAGGGTGGAAGTGAGAACTTCCACCCTTTTCCCTGCTAAGCCTCGGCGATCACGTCAATCTCCACAGCCACGCCTTTGGGCAATTGAGCCGCCTCAATAGTGGTGCGGGCCGGAGGGGCCTCTCCTGTAAAGTAGGTTGCATAAACCTCGTTCATAGCATCGGCGTCCCCCAGGTCAGTCAGATAAACCGTACACTTGAGCGCCTTATCCAGAGATGAGCCGGCTGCCTGCAACAACGCCCGGGTGTTATCCAGAACCTGGCGCACCTGATCCTGGATGGAGCCTGCCACGACCTCACCGGAATCGGGATTCAGTGGGATCTGACCCGAGACGAAGATCAACCCGTTGGCTCGAATGGCGGATGAATAAGGCCCCAGGGGACCCGCTTCACTATCCACATTAATGCGTTCCTTCATCGCGATTCTCCTTCCGAAGGAAGAATACAGGGGAAAGCAGATAGAAGATAGAAGGCAGAATCCAGAATGGAAACTTCCAGATCCTGCAAAATTTTGTAGCGGCCGCTCTGCGAGCGGCCTTCCGGAATCGGCCTGGGACCCCGTTCTTCTTTTCGTGAAACGTGGAACCTGGAACGTGGAACGCGCTTGGTGGAAGACCAACGGCCGAGGCGCCTCCCACACTCCTGGAGTTGTCTCCTGAACTAAGATGGGTTTGTAGGAACGCACCGAG
>JAYZBY010000161.1:0-29461 GCA_036338555.1 Acidobacteriota bacterium
TTCAATGTAACGGGAGTCAACGATTAGATAGCATTCACCGGACAGGCAGCAAGCTAAACCCGCCGAACCGCTGAAGCGGAAGAGGTAGGAGAGATTGGGAGGATGGCCAATTAGAAAACCGTCCAGTTGATTGGCTTCCAAACTCTTGAGCCACTGCCGGTGGCGAGCCGTAGAATTCGGCAAATCACTCCTGGGATGGGGCGCTAGCGGTATCCTCGGCACTGCCCGTCGTCTGCTGGACGCCCACAGTGCCCATGAGGCTGGGGGTATCCTGAATGCGAGCCGTGATGAAAAAGAGGATTTCCCGGGTTTCTTGACTTTTACTGGTGGTCCTAAAAAGATGTCCCAGCACGGGAATGCGACCCAGGCCGGGCACGCGTTCTTCATTTTCGCTCTCGGCCTCGATGTAAATGCCGCCGATTACCGTGGTCCCTCCGTTGGCAACCAGTACTTGCGTTTGAGCTTGACTGGTTCGAATGGCCGGAATACCCAGTACGGTGGAACCAAAATCAGGGATATTGTTCTCGACACCGATCGTCATCAAGATGGTGTCAACGTTGGTCACTCGCGGTGTTACCGTGAGCTGTAAAGCGGCGGTCTGGAATTCCACGGTAGTGGTGAAGTTTTGACTGACGGGAACCGGAATCTGGGACCCCTGTGTAATGGTGGCTAGAGTGTTGTTTTGTGCAGTCACACGGGGTTTGGACAGAATCTGAGCATCACCGTCCCTCTCAGCTGCCGTGATGAGGGCATCCAGCTGAATGGTGTCCATGAGATTGCCCGTTGTTAGGCCCAGGATGGTGTTGAATCCAGTCGCCTGGCTCAGAGGAAGCGTAAATCCAAAACCCCCTACCCGGTCGGCATTACGGGTTCCAAAGGTGGGCTCCTCATCGGTAAGCACCCTCCCACCGAGCCGACCTATGCCAAATCCCAATTGAACTCCCAGTGCGCGGGCAAAGTTAGCGGAAGCCTCGACGATGCGGGCTTCGATTTCAACCTGCAGTTCGGGGACATCCAGGAGCTGGATAAGTTCCGTCACCTGTTCCAGCCCTTCAGGGGTGTCGGTAATAATCAGGGTATTGGTGCGGCCATCCACGTTCATACTACCTCGAGCCGTTAGATGGGGCTCTAAACTGACCATGATTTCCGCGCCATCGGCGTAATTGAGGCGTCGACTAATCAAGAGTGTATCGGCAGCCAGAAGCGCTGCTTCTCTCAACAGTTGTTGCGTTTCCTGCTCATTTCTCAGTGTTCCCTGGGAGGTGATACGTATTAAGTTTCCTTCGATCCTTTTGGCCAATCCCTGACTTTGCAAAACGGCATCAAAAAGCTGATCCCAGGGCACCTGCTCCACGTTGAGGGTAAGCGTTCCGGACACGTCAGGATCGATCAGGATATTGAGTCCGCTCAGTTCGGAGATGGTCCTGAAGAAGTCTGTGACTGAGATTCCCACCACTTTCAATGAAATCGGTTCGCCTGAATAACCACTGCCCTGTACTGCCGCAAGGGTTGGACTCGGGCTTGCCGGAAAAACGGAAGAGCAGGCCAGCATGAGACATATGAGCGAAATCAGGTTTTTCCGCCATAGCGCGTTTTGAATACTACTCATACTTTTCTCCTAGTCTTCTTCGGTAAAGATCCGTTTGATGATCTCAGAGCTTTCGGTGTTCCCCGTTGCATCCGTCCTTTCCTGGACAAACACGACCTCTTCCCTGGAAATCTGGGATATATAGCCATCATATACTTTGGCGTCTTCCTGGGCCATGTAGGTGAAATTATCGGTGCCTCGCAGAAGCGCAACCTTGGAACTCTCACCCACCGCCAAGCCGGTCACGATCAATTCGGAGATGGCCAGTCCGGCCAGCCCGGGTGGTCGCTGACTCAGGGGGGGGAGTACCGTGTTGGGAATGACAACCTTCGGTTGCGTCTCACGGATCCATTCGTTCAAGTCGATAAAGGGATCCAGCTTGCCTCTGTCATTGAATTCCTGGGCTTGAAGTTGACCTGTCAAGCCGATGCCACAGGTGATCAAAACAGCGAGGAGACTGAAAACAATTCTCGTTTTGGTTCGGGTCACTTGTTCCTCGTTTTAGTCCGTTCCCACCTCGGGCACCGCTTCCTCCAGGAAAACGAAAGTCGTCGCGGTGCAGGTGGCCGAAATGGTTCGCCCTTCAGTGGTGGTTCCGAGGGTTGAGATTGCGATGTCTGTGATATTTATGAGCCGTTCAAACTGGGCTACTTCCTGAAAGAAGAGACCCAGATTTCGATAACTGCCCTCGATGGACATTCGAATGGGCCAGTCTTCGTAGAATTCATATCGAACCGTGGACTGAGGTGTGAAACTCTTGAGGTCCAGGTTGGAATTTTCGGCCAGTTGCTTAATTTGACGGACGATTTCCGCCGTTTCTTTTTCGTCCGGCAATTTCTTCCGTTTTTCTTCCAACTCCAACTCTTGCTGCTGAACCTCGTCCTGAAACTGAGGGAGTCTAGCTACCCTTACTTGCGCGGTCTCGATATCTGCGGTGAGCTGTAGGTTTCCGGCCTTCATTCCTTCAACCTCCCCCGTTAAAGGAGTGACTCCGTAGTACCACCCCCCAAAAAGCAAACCCGCGGCAACCACGGCCAACATGATTTGTTGTTGTTGAGGGAGTTCAGCGATTTTCTGGATCATCCGCTTAATTCCTCGAGTTCACAATTCAATCGAAATCGGATCGTCGATTCGGTGTCTTGATCCCAATACTCCAGTTCCACATTTCTCAAGGCAGGACTTCTCTCGAGTGCCGAGATGAAATCAGCGATAAAGGTGACGTCAAATGCCCGTCCCTCCAAACTAACGGAGGTTTCGTTTTGGCTCAGGCTGGTTAACCATAGGCCTCGAGGATTCTCCGGGATACCTGCGATCACATTGTTCATCAACTCAACCGGGCCCCTTTGGTTGGCTTCCAGTTGGGCGATAACGGCAAGTCGAGCCTCAATAGCTGCCTTTCGCTGCTCGTATTTTGTCACTTCAGCTGTCACCTGCTCGAGTCGCTGCACCTCCTGCTGTAGTGTGGCAGTCTGCTCTACCAGGGCGGATCGCTCGCTGCTTAGGTCCCAGTACCAATACCCGAGACCGGCTGCACACACGGCGAACACGACGACTCCATAGAGTTGCGGAGGCGTGTGCTCAACGATGTCTATAGCTGGATAAAGATTGACTCGAATCATGGTTGAATCAGGAACCTTATATCAATGTGCTAGGTTCTCCTGTTTTTGATGGATTCGCCTTTTAGTTGGGTTTTCAGAAATACTGACCGGGACATTACCAGGGAGAAATTTTGCTGGATCGAACCCCAACAACCGTCGAAACGATTCTCTTCGGGTATCGTCAGATCCTTCCCACTTGGAGTCGGTGACAAAAACATAGTGCTTCCAGTCCGACTGCAACGGCCTCTGGGTAAATAGACCATCATTGGTCGTTACCCGATCGCCGGGTTTACCGCCAAAAAAGGCAGCAAGCTTCGTTAAGTGCCACTGACTATGATATTAGGCCTAACATATTCCCTTAAGTATGATATTTTCCACAAGTTAGTTGCACTTTATCCACAATTTTTGGACACCTTTTCCAGCCCATCCGTTCCCCCTTATACCCTTGCAATACTATGAAATAATGGAGGATTTACCCCCGGCTTGTCAACTTTGTCGTCTTCCTCTCAAGCTGGACCGTTGGATGGGGCACTCTTAATAAAAGGGAGATCTTTCAGCGGTTTCTTTCTGGAGGGTGTGGAGAACTCCCAATCGATGGAAGTCCCTCTCCACAAGGGTCCAATCAGGTACTTTGGTAGGGGGGCGGTGAACTTGACACCGACCGGGTAGTTCCTGTATTTTTTGCGTTTACTTTTTGGGATGTCATGAAGGTGAGAGAGGTATAAACCCTTCTTATGAAGACTTATCTTCCCCCGGTGAAGGAAATAGAGCGGAGATGGTATCTTGTGGATGCTGACGACCGGGTTCTGGGTCGCCTGGCTTCGCGTCTGGCTACCATTTTAATGGGCAAGGATAAGGCTTGGTACACCGACTTTCTCGACACGGGCGACTTCTTGATTGTGGTCAATGCCGACAAGGTCCGTCTTACCGGAAAGAAGTGGGAAGACAAGAGTTACTATAGCCATAGCGGATATCCTGGAGGACTGAAGGAAATTAAGGCAAAAGACCTGCTCGCCAAGCATCCGGAAGACCTGTTGCGATTTGCTGTCAAAGGGATGCTTCCCAAGAACAAACTGGGGAAGAAGATGATCAAGAAGCTCAAGGTATATGCGGGAAATGACCATCCTCACCAGGCCCAAAAGCCGGAAGCCCTGGTGTTGTGAGGAGTTGAAACTTGGACAAAGTTCAATATCACGGGACCGGTAAACGAAAGACTTCCACGGCGCGGGTTTTCCTGATGCCCGGAGGGAGCGGTCAGGTCATCGTCAACCACATTGATTTCCAGGAGTATTTCAAAAGCAAGGCTCACCGCATGGCTGTCACCCAACCTCTGGTTCTTACTGATAATCTTGAGACCTTTGACGTCTATGTCAATGTGAGGGGGGGAGGTTATACGGGACAGGCGGGTGCCACCCGGTTGGGCATTGCCCGAGCTCTGTTGCAGGTCGATCCTGAACTCCGTCAAGCTCTGAAGAAAGCCGGCTTTCTCACCCGGGATCCCCGAATCAAAGAACGCAAAAAATACGGCCAGCCAGGAGCCCGGAAAAGATATCAATTTTCCAAACGATAATTCAGGAGGAACTGTTTGGCGACCATTTCGATAAAGCAACTGCTGGATGCCGGTGTTCACTTTGGCCATCAGACCGGCCGCTGGAACCCGAAAATGAAGTCTTTCATTTTCGGGGAGCGTAACGGTGTTCACATCATTGATCTGCAGAAGACCCTCAAATTTTTCAAGGTCGCCATTGAGTTTGCGACCGAGTTGGCAGCGCAGGGGAAAACCGTGCTGTTCGTGGGGACCAAGAGTCAGGCCCGGGAAACGATCGAAGAAGAGGCGCGCCGTTGTGGAATGTATTGGGTAACCAACCGATGGCTGGGAGGCCTGCTCACCAATTTTTCTACCGTACAGAACAGCATCAAGCGGTATCGGGAATTAGAAACCATGCGGGACAACGGCTTTTATGAAAAGCTGTCCAAGAAGGAAGTGGCTCGGTTGGAACGGGAGCGCAAAAAGCTGGAGAAGAACTTACGAGGTATTCGAGATATTGACCGGTGTCCCGATGTTCTGTTCATAGTGGACTCCAGGCAGGAGAACATTGCGGTCCTGGAAGCGGCCAAATTGAACATTCCTATTATCGCTGTTGTGGATACCAATTCTGACCCCGATCTGATTGACTACGTGATTCCCGGAAATGACGATGCCTTGAGAGCCGTGAAACTGTTCGCGGGAACGGTAGCGGATGCGATTTTGGCCGGTAGATCGGTTTATACGGCCCGTGTCGAGGCAGAGATGCAGGAGGCACAGGAGAAAGCGGCCAAGGAAGAGGCTCAGCGGAAAGCAGCCAAAGAGGCCAAGGAGGCCGCCAAGCTTTCTGCGGAAGCGCAGACTGAACAGGTGAAAGAGCAGGGCGCTTCCGACAGGGGGGTTCCTGTTGATGAACCGGGTGATGTTCCCGGTCAAGAGGTGGTGACAGAGGAGCCGGAAGAGGTCAAACCTGAAGTCGCCGAGGCTGAGAAGGTGGCCGTTAAGGAGCCTTTGGAATCGACTGAGGTGTTGGAGGCCGAAAAAGAAGGCGTGCCTGAAAAGGCTCCTGTTGCGGCGGTGGAAGAGGAACCCAAGAAGGCATCTTCCAAAAAGAAAGCACCAGCCAAGAAGGCTATTTCTGGGTCGGCTAGGGCCGCCACCACTGCCAAGGTCAAGAAGTCAGCCGCCAAATCGAAGAAAGCGGCTTCCAAAACCAAAAAGACGACCACTAAAGGCAAGGCCGCCAAAAGCACGGCCAAGACCAAAGCCGCCAAGGCCACTGCTGCCAAGAAATCTTCGGCCTAGCCGGGATTTTTCTATCAGGTTTAGGTCACGAAGGGCCGCCGGCGCCGCGATGACATGGCACGCGGCCCGGCCTGCGGGTACCCCAAGAGCCCCGCAGGCGAAACTTATGCATCATCCCGGCAATTGCCTCGCTTCCTAGTCCGAATTATGCATCGGTTGGCTCCGCTCCGATAAAGGCGGGGGGTACTGTAGTACAAGACATGCATAACATGGGCTAAGTACGATAATCTTGCCGAAAAGGGCTTGCGAGGTAAACGCAGCAAATTCAGAGGGAGACAGAAGGAGGACCCTGATGGCAATTTCTGCAGAACAAGTCAAAGCGCTGCGAGATCAAACGGGCGCCGGAATGATGGAGTGCAAAAAGGCCCTTGTTGAGGCCGAGGGTGATTTCGAGAAGGCAGTCACGATTCTTCGAGAACGGGGTCTGGCGGCTGCTGCCAAAAGGTCAGACCGCGAGACCCAAGAGGGGATTGTCGGTCACTACATTCACGCAGGAGGGAAATTGGGAGTCCTGCTGGAGGTGAACTGCGAAACGGATTTTGTCGCCTCGACTGATGAGTTTCAGGATTTGGTGCGGGATATCGCCATGCAGATTGCCGCCGCCAATCCCTCTCATGTGCGACGGGAAGATGCCAGCACGGAAGATGTGGAAAAGGAGCAGGCAATTTACCGCAAGCAAGCCCTTGACTCGGGAAAGCCCGAGAAGGTGGTGGACAGAATAGTTGAAGGAAAGCTCAATAAATACTATTCTGAGTTTTGTCTGTACGAACAGCCTTTTATTAAGGATCCTGAACAAACAGTTGAGGCATTAATAAAATCCAGAATTGCAACTTTGAAAGAAAACATTTCCGTCAAGCGGTTTGTTCGTTTTAAGGTAGGGGAATAATCGTTTACACTTCACAGGTTGGGGGACGAAACTGATGGCAGGCGACGCGGCTCACCAAAGGGAAGCGGCCGCCGTAGAACCTGTCGCAGTTGAGAAACCGCGATACAATCGAGTCCTCATCAAAGTCAGTGGGGAAGCCCTGATGGGTTTTCAAGAATTCGGGGTGGATCCCGCCATTATGGAGAGGATCGCCTGTGAAATAAAAGCGGTCCATCAACTTGGCGTCGAGATCGCCATCGTGGTCGGAGGCGGAAACATCATCCGCGGTGTGAAGGTCAGCGAAGCAGGATTTGACCGGGCCACGGGAGACTACATGGGCATGCTCGCCACCGTGATCAATGCCTTGGCTCTGCAAAGTGCCCTGGAGGAAACCGGGATCTACACTCGAGTCATGAGTGCCATTGACTTGGCTCAAGTCGCCGAGCCTTTTATTCGCCGCCGGGCCATCCGTCACCTTGAGAAGAAGCGGGTGGTCATTCTGGCGGCCGGAACCGGCAATCCGTACTTTACAACGGATACGGCTGCTGCTCTGCGCGCTATGGAGATCAAGGCGGATGTCATCTTGAAAGCCACCAAGGTGGAGGGAGTTTATGACTCCGATCCTTTGGAGAACCCAGAAGCCAAAATGTTCAAGCGGTTAACCTACTTGCAGGTTCTGGAAAAAGGTCTCAGGGTGATGGATACCACAGCCATTTCCTTATGCATGGAAAATAAATTACCCATCATTGTTTTTAGTCTTCGTCAGGAAGGAAGCATCAAGAAGGTGGTGATGGGAGAGCAAGTGGGTTCAGTCATTTCGGCTTGAACGATGTTTGACGAGATTCTATCAGAAACGAAACAGCGTATGAAGAAAACCCTCGATGATCTGACGGGGGAACTGGCGACGATTCGAACGGGGAGAGCTTCAGTTCATCTGCTGGACAATGTGATGGTGGAGTATTATGGCAGTCAAACTCCGCTCAACCAGCTCGCGACCCTGCATGCACCTGAACCCAGCTTGATCACCGTTCAGCCCTGGGATGTCAGCCAGATCGAGAGTGTTGAAAAGGCCATTATGACGGCTGACCTGGGTCTCAATCCCTCTAATGATGGGAAACTGGTTCGAGTGCCGATCCCGGCCTTGACCCAGGAACGACGAGCTTCCCTGGCCAAACAGGTGGGTAAGATTGCCGAGGAGCACCGCACGGCAATCAGGAATATTCGTAGAGATGCCAATGAAAAGTTGAAAAAGCAGCTCAAGGAGAAAACGCTCTCTGAGGACATGGAGCATCAAGGACTGGACGAGGTGCAAAAGCTGACGGATGCTCGCATCCAAGAAATCGATGGACTCGCCCGGCAAAAAGAAAAGGAAATCATCGAGGTCTGAGGGCGGACTTGTGCGCTTGTGCTTTCGTACCGGAATCGGCGCACTGAAGCGCCGGGAATACTAACCCCTAACCCCCGATCTCTGACCCGAAGGGCCGCTCGCAGAGCGGCCGCTACAAGGCGGTGCCGGCTGATAAAAGGGCGTACGTCTGTACACCCATACTGTAGCTGTGGGTCAGGCGACTAACTGGTCAAGGGTCAGCGGTCAGGGGTCAGATTTCTCTGTGTCTTGGTGGTGAAGGGCTAGGGCTAAAGGACGAAGACCGCCGCAGCTATGACAGTAGTCCACAATCCATCCTTGTGACCAGTTGCCGACTGGGTCACATTCCGGGTTCGGAAAATCCGGCCCGAGATCTTCCACAGTTCCCTTTTTTCATCCCAGCTGTGATCCGGATCGAAGTCTACTCCCAGCGTCGTTGCCAGCATCTCGGCGGCGATGTCCTCTGAGTAATCCCCGGCCATTCTTTCCGTTTGCCCGTAACCGTTGTGCTCACTCAGATAGCCGTAAAGGCCTGGATCCCTCGGCACGGCCACTCCGACAGCCGAGGCGATGAGGCGATTGGGTTCATTGGTAGCCGTTTCACTCATCACGCAAAAGACGACTTGACCCTGTTGGAGCTTGGTGAGTCCCTGTTTTCTCGAGATGAGTTTGCAGTTGGGCGGGAAGATGCTGGAAACGCGTACGAGATTGAAAGCGGCGATGCCCGCGTTTCTCAGGGACAACTCGAAGCTGGTCAATTTCTCTCGGTGTGTGCCTTTACCCTTGGTGAGGAAAATTTCCTTGGCTATCAAATGGGTCAATCCGTTTGTCCTTCCTCATATCCTGATGACCTGTATGAATAGCCGGGATGATGAGTAATCCCGGCGAATACCCGGCTCATTCTCGCCCATCCGGTGAACTCTCAACAAGCGAAAATAGGGTTCGACGGGATTTTCTGCAACTTTTCGAGTCCAGTTCCGTACTGTAAATGGGGAGTTATGACGAAATGGCGAGGTTCCGGCGGTTGTCTTCTGTTTTGTAAATATGTTATTGAGAAGTGGCGATGACAACTTCAGATAACACCGACCCAGGTCAAAGGGTGGTCGATAAACTGAATCAACCCTTACCGAGTAGGAGTTCCTCCTGGGTGCAGGAACTTTTGGGCTGGAGTAAGGACATTGTTGTGGCGGTAATGGGTGCGATTCTGATTGTCATCTTTGTTGTTCAGCCCGTGAAGGTCGAGGGCACCAGCATGGAACCGAGGCTCCAACCTCAGGATCGACTCTTCGTGAACAAATTCGTGTATTATGTCTCCGACATCGGGCGGGGAGATGTTGTGGTGTTCTGGTATCCCAGGGATCGCTCAAAGTCTTTCATCAAGAGGGTCATCGGGTTGCCAGGAGACAGCGTGGAGATCCGATCAGGGACGGTTTTCGTCAACGGACAGAGTTTGTCCGAACCCTATCTTCTGAAGCGACTCGACGCCAACTCTCACCCTCCGGAAGTGGTTCCTCCCCAACATTATTTTGTGTTGGGGGATCACCGGAATTCCAGTAGCGACAGTCGGGACTGGGGTAGCGTTTCGAAGCAGAACATCTTCGGTGCAGCAGTGTTCCGCTACTGGCCCTTACGAAGGATAGGATTCGTCGAGTAAGGAAGAGAAGAGCCAGGAGAAAGAAGTGTAGGGGCGTACAGACGTACGCCCTTCGGTCAGTCAGCAGGGTCATGTAGCGGCCGCTCTGTGAGCGGCCCTTCGGCGGTCAGGGGTCAGCAGTCAGGGCTCCTGTCTTCTATTTAAATTATGAACGATCGAAAAGCGGTACTGTACCTGGAGGATGGGAGACAGTTTGAAGGCGTCGGATTCGGCGGTGCGGAGGAGACCATGGGGGAGGTGGTCTTCAATACCTCAATGACCGGTTACCAGGAGGTCTTGACCGATCCTTCCTATGCCGGCCAGATCGTCATCATGACTCAACCTGAGATCGGGAACTATGGAGTCAATGATGAGGACGAGGAGTCGCATCGGCCCTTTGTGGAAGGGTTCGTCGTTCGTGAGTGCAGTTCCATCTTCAGTAATTGGAGGGGCCAGAAAACTCTAGATGACTACCTGAAGGACCATTCCATTGTGGGTGTGGAGGGAATCGACACGCGGGCCTTGGTTCGTCACATTCGTGGATTGGGCGCCATGCGAGGCATTATTTCCACAATCGATTTCGATTCCGAATCTTTGAAGAAAAAGGTGCTGGCGCACCCCACCATGGAAGGAAGTGACTATGTCCACGCCGTTACGGCGGAGGAGACCTACGCCTGGCCGGTTCCAGATCCACTTTTTCATGTTGTGGCCTATGATTTCGGGATCAAGAAAAACATCTTGCGATGTCTGGGAGCCCGAGGTTGTAAACTTACCGTAGTGCCGGCTACCACCGGAGCAGAAGAGGTCCTGGCACTGAATCCGGACGGGATTTTCCTCTCCAATGGGCCTGGGGATCCCGAACCCCTTCAGTACATCGTGGCCAATATCAAGAAGTTGATTCATAAAAAACCGGTTTTTGGAATTTGTCTGGGACACCAGTTGCTGGCTTTGGCCTTTGAAGGAAAGACTTACAAACTCAAGTTTGGCCATCGGGGAGGGAATCAACCCGTGAAAAATCTGGTTACGAATCAAGTAGAAATCACCAGTCACAACCACGGTTTTACTGTGGATGCTGACTCGCTCAAGGAAAAAGAGATCCAACTCACTCACCTGAATCTCAATGATCAGACGCTTGAAGGGTTTCGTCACCGGTTTCTACCCGTTTTCAGTGTTCAGTATCATCCTGAGGCCGCGCCCGGACCCCACGATTCGCTTTATCTGTTTGACGATTTCATTCGCATGATGAAAGAGGAAAAAACTGACAGCTGACAGAAGACCGAAGACAGAAGACAGAAGACAGGAGAGAAAATCCCAGGGTTCAAGTTTGGAATTTCGAATTTAGGATTTTGAATTTCGGATTTCCGGTAACGAGACGGGAGCCAGGAGATTCCCGACCCGCTGACTGGGAGATGAACAGGGAACTGAAATAATCGTGCCTAAGAGAACAGACATCAAGAAAATCCTAATCGTCGGATCAGGGCCTATCGTGATCGGCCAAGCCTGTGAGTTTGACTATTCAGGAACTCAGGCCTGTAAGGCGATTCTAAGCGACGGGTTTGAGGTGGTTCTGGTGAATTCCAACCCGGCCACCATCATGACGGACCCGCAACTTGCCACCCGAACCTATGTAGAACCCCTGACCCCTGAGTACGTGGCGGAGATTATCAAGCGTGAGCGACCGGATGCTTTGCTTCCCACGGTGGGAGGTCAGACGGGCCTGAATGTTGCCGTAGCACTTTGTGAAAGTGGTGTGTTGGATGAGTATGGCGTCGAAATGATTGGAGCCAAACTCAATGCCATTCGAATTGCCGAGGACCGCCGACTCTTCAGGGCCGCTGTGGAGGAGATCGGACTGGAGGTGCCCAGTTCCGGATTTGCCAACAGTTTGAAGGAAGCGGAAGCAATCATCGACAAGATCGGAATTCCCGCTGTCATTCGTCCTTCCTACACATTGGGAGGGACGGGGGGAGGCATTGCCTTCAATACCGAGGAGTTCGAAGAGATTTCAAACCGAGGGCTGCAACTCTCTCCGATCCATGAAATTATGGTGGAACAATCCATCATTGGCTGGAAGGAATTCGAACTGGAGGTCATGCGCGACCTGAGCGACAACGTGGTGGTCATCTGTTCCATTGAAAACTTCGATCCGATGGGGGTGCACACGGGTGACTCCGTGACCGTGGCTCCGGCTCAGACCCTGTCCGACCGAGAGTATCAGACGATGCGCGACGCGGCACTTGCCATTATTCGCAGAGTAGGGGTGGAAACGGGCGGATCCAATATCCAGTTTGCGGTGGAACCCGAAACTGGCCGGATGGTCGTGATTGAAATGAATCCTCGGGTGAGTCGAAGTTCGGCTCTGGCTTCCAAAGCAACGGGTTTTCCCATTGCCAAGATCGCCGCCAAACTGGCACTCGGTTACAATCTGGATGAAATCCCCAATGACATTACTTTGAAGACCCCTGCCTGTTTTGAACCCACCCTGGATTACGTGGTGGTGAAGGTGCCAAAGTGGAACTTCGAGAAGTTTCCCGAAGCCAGTGGCATCCTGGGTACCCAGATGCAGTCAGTGGGAGAGGTGATGGCGATCGGACGAACTTTTCGAGAGGCCTTGCTCAAGAGCCTGCGCTCTCAGGAAACGGGAAAGACCCTTGCTTCCGAGAAGGTTGACCCGGATCGGATTCGGGAACATTTGACTCAGGCTACCCCGGAACGTTTGGCCTACATTCGACGCGCTTTTGTGGACGGATACACGGTGGATCAGGTCCATGAGTTGACCCGGATTGATCGCTGGTTCCTCGAGCAGCTTTTCCAGATCGTCGATTTCAGCCAGACAATCCCACCGACCCGGTTGGAGGCCCTGGACCCGGAATTGGTTCGGCGAGCCAAGCGGAAAGGGCTGTCCGATCTCCGGCTGGCTCAGATTCTGGACCCTTCTTTGAAAGAAACAGATCTGTGGGAGTTTCGGAAGAAGCATGGCATTTTGCCGGTGTTCAAAAGGGTGGATACCTGTGGAGCGGAATTTGAGTCTCATACCCCCTATCTTTATTCCACCTATGAAAGTGAGGACGAATCGGAACCCTCCGATTCCAACAAGATCATTATTCTGGGAAGCGGTCCCAATCGGATCGGACAGGGGATCGAATTCGATTACTGCTGTTGCCACGCCTCCTTTGCTCTCAAAGAGGCGGGCTTTGAAACCATCATGGTCAACTGCAATCCGGAAACCGTTTCCACAGACTATGACACGTCCGATCGACTGTATTTTGAGCCGTTGATCTTCGAGGACGTCATGGCCATTGTGGAGAAAGAACGGCCCAACGGGGTGATCGTCCAATTCGGTGGACAGACTCCTTTGAAGCTAGCTTTGAAGCTCTTCAACGCCGGTGTGCCGATTATTGGAACGTCTCCCGAGTCGATTGATCTGGCCGAGGATCGCAAGAGGTTCGGTGGTCTGCTTCGGAGTCTGGACATTCCCCAACCTGAAAACGGAAATGCCATGTCTGTCGAAGAGGCGAGAGTCGTGGCCCAGGACATCGGGTATCCGGTTCTGGTGAGGCCATCCTATGTTCTGGGTGGCCGGTCCATGGCCATTATTTTTGACGAAAAATCTTTGGACAAGTACGTGGCAGCGGCTATGGATGTTTCGCCGGAGCATCCGGTTCTCATCGACAAGTTTCTCGAGGATGCGCGCGAATATGATGTCGATGCGCTGGCCGACGGCAGTCGAGTGGTGATCGGAGGAATCATGGAGCATATTGAGGAGGCCGGAATTCATTCCGGTGACAGTACTTCAGTGCTTCCTCCCATTGTGATTGAGGATGAACACCTGGAGATCATGCGCCAGTACACCCGAAAGCTCGGTGACGCCCTTCAGGTAGTGGGCCTCATGAACATTCAATTCGCAGTCGTGGAGGAACAGGTTTACGTGTTAGAGGTCAATCCTCGAGCCAGTCGTACCGTACCCTTTGTGAGCAAGGCCACGGGTGTGGCTTTGGCTAAAGTGGCTGCCCAGGTGATGGTCGGTAAGAAACTCGAAGAACTCGGGTTTACCGAAGACCTGAAAGTGCATCACTGTTTCATCAAGACTCCTGTCTTTCCCTTTGACAAGTTTCCCGGCGTAGACACGATTCTGGGGCCCGAAATGAAGTCGACGGGAGAGGTCATGGGTGTTGCCGACAACTTTGGATATGCTTATGCCAAAGCCCAACTCAGTGCCGGGGTGCATCTTCCCAAGGGAGGAGTGGTCTTTATCAGTGTCAATGAGCGAGACAAACGCTTCATTGCCAACATCGCCCGAGATTTTCAGGAGCTCGGGTTTCAAATTGTTGCAACCCGGGGAACCGCCAAGGTGCTGCGGGAGTCAGATCTTGAAGTCGAAATGGTTTACAAGGTCAATGAAGGTCGCCCCAACGTTGTTGATCTGGTCAAGAGTCAGAAGATCCACCTGGTGATCAACAGCCCTTTGGGGAGGGAATCGTTTTTTGACGAAAAAGCGATTCGCAGGGCCTGTACCCAATACAGGACACCAGCCATCACCACCCTTTCAGCGGCTGCTGCTGCGGTTAGCGCGATCCGGGCTCTACAGCGGGAAGAAATTCGAGTCAAAAGTCTGCAGGAGTATCATTCCTTAGACCGGGAAGGGAAGCTGATTATGAACAGCTGACGGGTCCCTACAATCTGGTAGGAAATCCGAAACTCGAAGTCCCAAATCCGAGATCTGGGCTTCTGATTTGGAGGGCGCACGACCGTGTGCCCCTACACTTCTTACTTCTGTCTTCTGTCTTCCTCTTCTCTCATCTTCTCCTCAGCCTGCGCCAGTTCCTCGAGGCTATTGATTCCCAGGGTTTCATCCGGGTAGGAACTTTGGAGTGTCCTGACGGTGTGTCCCAGGCCGCAGAAAATGCGAACCAGGTCTGTCAGGTAATACTCTCCGGCGGCGTTGTTCCGTGACAAATGGGAGAGCCCTTGTAAAAGGGTATCGATCTTGAAGCAGGCGATTCCAGTATTGACCTCACGGATTTCCTTCTGATCAGCAGTGGCGTCTTTTTCTTCGATAATATCCACTGCCTCACCCTTGTGATCTCGAATAATTCGCCCGTACCCCTGAGGATCCTCATAAGCACCCGTCAACACAATCTCATCCGCGTGGTGTTTTTTCCGGGCTTCGAAGAGCCGTTCGAGGGTCTGAATCCGAACCATCGGAGTGTCTCCTGAGATGACCAGGAGGCTTCCCGAGAGTTTTTTCAATAAAGGGCTCGCCGACATCACTGCGTGGCCGGTACCCAGCGGTTCCTCCTGAACCACAAATTCCACACCGTAATCGGCCACGGTATCTTTAACCATGGCGTCCCCGTGGCCTACCACCACCAGGGTCTTCTCAAGATCCAAACTCTGAATTTTCTCGAGGATGTGCACGAGCAGCGGTCTACCGCGTAGGGGATGAACGACTTTTGGGATAGGGGATTTGAATCGAGTACTCCTGCCGGCCGCCAGAACAAGAGCGTACCTCTTGTCTCCTATCGCCGGAGCAGACATTCGATCAGCCTCAATCCGGCTGGACCAGTTCCTGAAAGGTTGTGTCCGTGGCCAGGAGTTGGAAGTCGGGATCGTTGTGAGCGAAGAACCGATTCTCCTGATTCATCTGAATGGCTTGTTCCAGGTGCTTCAAAGCCGTATCGATGCTGCCCATGGAGAGTTCAGTGGCAGCCATGGCGTAGTAAATATGATCCTTGTCTTTCTTGGAAAGCTTCAAGGCTCGGGCGTAATTTTCCAAGGCCCGTTCGTGCTGCCCCGCATTGTGATAGAAGACCGCTTGATTGAAAAGTTCCTCGGGGGAATTTGCAGTTGCCTTTGGATTTTTGAGTTGTCGTTCACAGACTTTCAAGAAACTTTGAACACGCGCAAGAACTTCGGTTTCTTCAGGAAATTTTGAGATGACCTGGGTCAGTCGATCTTTTGCCTTGGCAAATTGTTTCTTATGGAAGAGCTTGAGCGCCTCTTCGTAGGCCTTGTAAACGGGCAACGCTTCTCGTTTCGGTTTCTCGACGAATTGGGGAGTGATGACGGGTTTCTGGGCTCGTCTCGTCTTGGCTTGGGCTGATTTTTTCTTGGCAGTTGCTTTTTTCGGGGATTTCTTGGGTGCTTTCTTGGCGGCCTTCTTCTTGACTGTTTTCTTTTTGGCCTTCGTCTTCTTGGTTGCTGATTTTTTCTTGGCCGGCATCATACCCTCCAGTTCTCAAGAATGGAATTACCGAAACCCGAAGTATTATAGGACGATCCTGTGTGGAGTCAAGTCGTTTCGGGCAATCGATCATCTACCCCTGATGGCGCTTTTTCGGCTAAGATGCCCTGATGGCGAAACGATTGGAGTTAATAGACAGCCTGGTGGAGCAGTATCCGGACCTGCCGTCGGAGGCCATCTTCAAGGAAGATCTGCTTCGTACCGGAATCTCCTTTTCGGAAGACGGTCTCAGGGTGGCTTCCGGTTTTAAACCCAAGGCGTACTTTATCTTTTCCTTTGACCTGGTTCCCATTTCCGATATGCAGTTGAACGAGAACCTGCGGGCACCAGAAGAGATTTGTCTGAAGGGTGGCAAGAGGAATTTTCGCCGAACCATCGTTTCCGTTCGATTGAATCCCAACTCCCCCTATCAGGTGGGAATTTCGGATCAGGGAGAACCCGTTCTCATGCTGGAAAACTGTGAGGTGGCCGGAGTCCAGTTTGAAAAAATGCCGGAATACTATCGAAAGACTCTCGGTAGCGGAAAACCCATCACCGATATCGCACCCACTATCGAGTGGGGTTATCTCCTCTATCTTACTGTTTTTAGAATTTGTCAGTACTTTGGTCACAAAGAGGAGTGCCAATTTTGTGACATCAACGAAAACTATCGGCAACAGAAGAAAAGCGGCAGGTCCTATACGGGTGTCAAAAGCGTCGAGGAGGTTGTGGAGGCCCTGGAGATTATTAACGAAACCGATTCCCAGAGCCATGCCTATACGGTAACCGGAGGCAGCATTACCTCGGAGCTGAATGGGAAAAGCGAAGTCGAGTTCTATGTTCCCTATCCTGAAGCCATCGAGAAACGCTTCCCCGGTCGTTGGATTGGCAAGGTGGTGGTACAGGCCCTGCCCAAGGAAGAAGTACAGCTCTTCAAGGATGCCGGCGTTCAAATCTATCATCCCAACTACGAAGTCTGGGACCCGCGGCTTTTTGAGATCATTTGCGCCGGCAAGAATCGCTATATTGGCCGAGATGAATGGATTCGCCGTATTTTGGATGCGGCTGAGGTGTTTGGACCTTCTCAAGTCATTCCCAATTTTGTAGGTGGAATTGAAATGTCTCAACCCCACGGGTTTCAAGACGTGGACGAGGCCATAGCCTCCACCACCGAAGGCCTGGAGTTCTTTATGTCCCGGGGAGTCTCACCTCGCTTTACCACCTGGTGCCCGGAGCCCCTGAGCGTTCTGGGAAAGCAAAATCCTGGAGGGGCTCCCCTCGAGTATCACCTCAAACTGCTTCGTGCCTGGAGAGACACCCATGAAAAGTATGGATTGGACCCTCTACCAGGGTATGGTCGTCCCGGGATAGGGCAGGCAGTATTCTCCGTCTCTTCCTTCATGGATGTCATGAGGACCACAGACCACAGACCAGAGACCGCAGACCGCAGACCACAGACCACTGACCGCAGACCATAGACCAGTTGACAACTGACAATCGACCGGCTGACCCCTAACCCCTGACCGGAAATCCGAAATTCGAAGTCCCAAATCCGAAACAATGACCTTCCATTCTGACTTCTGGCTCCTTGGTTGGCGTCTGACCAGTGCGCTTCGTTATCTTCATGGATTGACAGGAATCCGGGAGTGCTGTAAATAGACCCGTCGGGCCCGGATTACGCATATTCGGGCTGGGTACCGAATGTCGATTCAGGGTTATGTCGAAGTCGGGAAAAAGGAAGGATGCCTGTTGATGGGAGGAGAAGCAAGAAGTTCCCAAAACGAGTTTCATGTGGGTAATCTTTACATCACCCGAAAATGCACAGGAGCCTTGGTGGGAGTGCATCCCTTAGGCGGATTCAACATGAGCGGAACGGATTCCAAGGCAGGAGGTCCTGATTGCCTCCTTCTTTTCACCCAGGCCAAGACAGTCTCTGAGAAGATTGGCTAACCCCGAAATTCGAAAGATTTCATTCAAAAATCCACCTCCAAAAAGATCTCAACGACTATGAAATTAAGGTCGAGATTACACCATCCGAATCTCCTGTTAGGTCATGTGGCGACCGTTCTCAGAGCGGCCGGTCAGGGGTCAGGGGTCAGGGTTCAGCCGGTTTCTCGATTCTGTTTCCGACACCCGTATTTTGCTAAGATATGGGCTTAATGTGGAATTGAGGAGTGAAGCAAATACTGCTATTGACGATATAGAAGATTTGGAAGATATGGAGGAGAGAGGGAAGTAGACGTGGGAATTCAGACACAGCCCCAAGAGGATCTTCAGGCGAAGCCGGGACAAGAAATTGTCAACGACTGCAGTATCCAGGTAGCCACCGTGAACGGGTCGGGAAGTCAGTCCTCGAACAATGTGTTGATGAGGGCTATCTTCCAGATGGGAATTCCCATTAGTGGAAAGAATCTCTTTCCTTCCAATATTGCCGGATTACCCACCTGGTTTACCATACGTGTCTCCAAGGACGGTTACAACGGGCGCAGAAAAGAGATCGATATCCTCATCGCCATGAATGCGGAGACTGCCAAAGAAGACGTCGAAACTCTGGAACCGGACCGGGTCGTCATCTATGACGAAAAGCTCAATCTGTCCAAGATCCGAGATGATTTGACTTACTATCCCGTTCCTTTTTCCAGTTTGGCCGGGGAAGTGATCAAGGACGTGCGCCTTCGAAAATTGATAGCCAACATCGTGTATGTGGGCAGCACCGCTGAGTTGTTGGGGATCGAGATGGCCGAAGTCGAAATCGCAATTTCCAAATGGTTCAAGACGAAGCAAAAGGCAATCGATCTCAATATCAAGGCAGCCCATCTGGGAGCCCAGTATGTTCGCGATCATCTGTCCAAGAGCGATCCTTTCCGGGTCCAGCGGATGGACAAAACCGAGGGCAAAATCATTATCGATGGGAATTCTGCTTGTGCATTGGGCAGTATGTTCGCGGGAGTGACGGTCATGACCTGGTATCCCATTACGCCTGCCAGCAGCGTGGGGGAGAGCCTTGCCGATTACATGAAACGCTATCGGATCGACCCGGAAACGGGAAAAGCCACCTATGCCATTGTGCAGGCCGAAGATGAGTTGGCAGCCGTGGGAATGGCGATTGGCGCAGGTTGGACGGGTGCCCGGTCGATGACTTCGACCTCGGGTCCCGGAATCTCTCTCATGTCGGAGTTTGTTGGATTGGCCCATTTCACGGAGATCCCAATCGTTATTTTTGATATTCAACGAGTGGGGCCCAGTACCGGCCTTCCCACCAGAACCTCGCAGGGCGATATCAACTCGCTCTACTACCTTTCTCACGGAGACACCCAGCATGTGGTCCTTTTTCCGGCCTCCATGAAGGAGTGTTTTGAGTTCTCAGGAGAGGCTTTCAATCTGGCTGAAAGGCTTCAGCAGCCTATCTTCGTGGCGTCTGATCTGGATTTGGGAATGAATAACTGGATGTCCGAACCCTTTGACTACCCGGAAAAACCTCTGGATCGAGGCAAGGTACTCACGGCAGAAGATCTGGAGCGGATAGGAGAGTTTGCTCGGTACAAGGATGTAGATGGAGATGCCATCCCCTATCGAACCCTGCCGGGGACGGACCATCCTCTGTCAGCCTACTTCGTTCGTGGCAGCGGTCACAATGAATTTGCCAAGTATACGGAACGGCCGGAAGATTACGTCAACCTGATGGATCGATTGGCGAAGAAAATGGGAACCGCCAAAACGATGATTCCTGAGCCTATTGTCGAATACCAGGAGGGCGAGGAGATCGGCATCATTGCCTACGGATCCACCGATGTTCCCATGCTGGAATGCCGGGAGCAGTTACGCTCCGAATATGGGATCGAGGTTAACTACATGAGAATTCGTGCACTTCCTTTCACCTCCCACCTCAAGGAATTTGTCAGTCGTTGTAAACGGGTGTATTCCGTGGAACAGAATCGGGATGGACAGATGGGAGACCTGATTCGGCTAGAGGTCGAAGGCGATCAGGATAAAATTGTTAAGATTCTTCACTACCAGGGACTACCGCTCGATGCTCGGTTCATTACCAGTCAGGTCATTGCTCACGAGAAAGGGAAGGGTAAGTAGCTATGTCGGTCAGTACGCCTCGGCCCAAGAAGGTCAATCAAATCGGTCTCACCCGGGCGGATTACCAGGGGACGGTCTCGACCCTGTGTGCCGGGTGTGGACACGATGCCATTTCCAGTCAGATTATGAAGGCCTTCTATCAGATGGCTGTCAATCCTCATCAGGTCGCCAAGCTGAGTGGGATCGGATGTTCCAGCAAGACGCCCGCTTATTTTCTGAGCCAATCTCATGGTTTCAACGGGGTCCACGGACGGATGCCGGCCCTGGCCACCGGGGCTCTCCTGGGCAACCGCGACCTAATCTGTATCGGTGTTAGCGGAGATGGAGATACCGTTTCCATTGGACTGGGACAGTTTTGTCACCTGCTTCGCCGAAATGTTCCCATGATTTATGTCATCGAGAACAACGGGGTTTATGGTCTGACCAAGGGCCAGTTCTCAGCCACAGCTGACCTGGATTCTCACCTAAAAACGGGAGTGGCCAACGACCTCCCGCCCATCGATTGCTGTTCTCTGGCCATCGAGATGGGATGCAGCTACGTGGCCCGGTCCTTTGCCGGTGATCCCAAACAACTGGTTGCGTTGCTCGAGGGGGCGATCAGTCACAGTGGGACCGCCATGCTGGATGTCATCAGTCCCTGTGTGACTTTTAATAACCACGAGAGTTCCACCAAAAGTTATAAGTGGGCAAAGGAGCACGAAGAACTGCTCCACCAGATTGACTTTATTCCTCATTTTGAACCGATTGGCGAGGTGCACTATGAAGAAGGCGAAGCGAGGGATGTGGAGATGCATGACGGTTCTCACATCCGGCTCCGGAAGCTGGAACGAGACTATAATCCCATGAGCAAGGAAGCCGCCCTGAGAATGCTCAGTCAGACCCGTGAATCCGAGGAGTTTTTAACGGGGCTTATCTATGTCAATCCGGTTGCCAAGAACTTCATGGACTTATTGGAGATGTCCGAGACGCCCCTGGCGAGCATTCCCGAGGACAAGAGTCGGCCGAGCCCCGAAGCCCTGGAAGAAGTCATGCGGGAGTTGATGTAGGGGAGGGCTGGTCTTCGACCAACCTGTTCCACGTTCCACGAGAATCCCTGGCACCCTCGTTCCTTTGGAATCACTGTGTAGCGGTCGCTCTGCGAGCGGCTTCAGGATTCGGCGCACTGAGGCGCTTCCCATACTCCCGGAAACCTGAAACTTGAAACCTGAAACGTGAAACGCGCTGGTCTTCGACCAGCGGCCGGGGCGCCTCCCACACTCATGGAGTTGTCTCCTGAACTGAGATGGAATGGTAGCGGCGTACTGCGTACGCCCTCTTCTCTCCATCGATTGGCCTCCTGGGCGCACAGCCGTGCGCCCCTACTAGTAGCCGCTGTACGATTTTTCTGGAACGAACATGTGGAACGTAGAGAACAGTAAAAATCCAGGTGTCAGGTTCGGAAATTTTGATTTTGGAATCTGGATTTCGGATTTAGGACTTCGGATTTCAGGTTTTCGGTCAGGAGGCAAAGAGCACGACCCTGTTGTCAGTGGCCCTACCCCCCCTCTTTTTGTGATAAAAAAACTTGCGCCAGTGGTTTTAGTGTGTTAAAACATTAGCGTGTTAACACAATGACATGGATGAGGGTCCTTTTATGGAACAAGAATTAGAACAAGACGAAGGGGTCAGGGAATTGTTCGAGATCATTGCCAGCCTAGAAAACGGTGCTGAATGTGCCAACTTCTTTCGTGATCTCTGCACGCTCAATGAATTGAAATCGATGGCGGAGCGCTGGCGCGTGGCCCGGATGGTATCCGAGGATATCCCCTACCGTCTCATTAGCGAACACACCGGTGCTAGTACCGCCACCATTACCCGGATCGCCCACTGGGTGAATCATGGTGAAGGCGGGTACCGGCAAATGCTCGAAAGATTAGAAGTGTAGGGGCGCACGGCTGTGCACCCTTCGGGCCGAATAGAGGACTGCAGTTGGGTCTCCCGGCTTTGCCATATCGGGAAGGGTAAAAGAAACGACGATAGGGGGTACCAACCGATGACCCTCGGAAAAAGGTGGAAAAACAATGAAACTAGATGGGGATAATTTGAAGATTGTACTTCAGAAGCAAGGCCGTTTGGCCCAGCTGTGCCGAGAACTTCTGAGGTCTGCAGGGCTGGATTTTGAGTATTACGAGGGACGATTGTTTGCGCCCTGTCAGAACTTTCCTCTCGATATCCTTTTCCTTCGGGACGATGACATTCCGGAGTACGTTCAAGACGGTGTCGCCGATCTGGGGGTGGTAGGTCTGAACGTGGTTCAGGAGAAGGCAGCACAGGTGATCCAGTTGGACGCTCTTGGGTTTGGGACTTGCACTTTGTCGATCGCGGTTCCCAGAAAGAGTTCCATCAGCAGTGTCTATGATCTTGAGGGCAAGCGCATTGCCACTTCTCACCCGCGCATTGTCGAGGGGTTCCTTGACCAACGGAAGGTCAAGGCGCGTATCATCCAGATCAGTGGTTCGGTGGAGATCACTCCCAGCCTGGATGTTGCCGATGCCATCTGTGATCTGGTCTCGACGGGCAGCACGCTGCGCAGTAACGAGTTGGAACCCATCGAGGTGGTTCTCAAATCGGAGGCGTATCTGATTGCCAACGCCCAGTCTCTGAAGGACCCCAAACGGCGGGAACTGATCGAGCGTCTTCGCATGCGCTTTCAGAGTAATCTCAAGGCTCGCTGCACGAAATACGTCATGATGAACGCTCCCAAAACGGCTCTGGAAGAAATCAAGACCATTTTGCCGGGCATGAAAAGTCCCACGGTGGTCCCTTTGGCCGAAGATGAAATGGTGGCGATTCACTCCGCCGTTCCCGAGGAGTTGTTCTGGGATGTGATTGAAAAGCTGAGAAAGACGGGGGCTTCGGACATTCTCGTGGTTCCCATAGAGAACATGGTGACGGGATGAAATCGTATCGGCTTTCAGAACTCGCTCAGGAGGTCATCGAAGACCTGTGTCGGAGGAATCCCATTTCCGATGCCGCACTGATGGAGACCTGTCGGGAGATCTTTGCCCAGGTGTCTGCTGACGGAGATGAGGCGATCCGTCTCCTGACCGAGCGTTTCGACGGAGTGAAGCCAGATGCGATCCGAGTGGATCGGGAACGGTTTGTCCAGGCCGGAAAGGAAATTTCAACGGAAGTCCAGGAGGCTCTGGAGGAAGCAGCTCGCAACATCAAGAAATTCCACGCTTCCCAGCAAATGGTCGAGGAGGCCGTGGAGATCCGGAAGGGCGTCCTATGTTGGCGGGAAAATCGCGCCATTGACTCAGTGGGACTGTATGTCCCTGGAGGAAATGCCGTTTTGCCCTCAACGGTTCTGATGCTGGGGATTCCTGCTCGGCTGGCGGGTTGCCAAAGAATTCAGTTGTGTGTCCCTCCAGGTCGTGATGGGAGGGTGGCCTCGGAGGTTCTGGTAGCGGCGGAGATCGCCGGCATCAGTGACGTGTTCGCCATAGGAGGAGCACAGGCCATCGCTGCCATGACCCTGGGAACCGAGAGCGTCCCGGCCGTCGACAAGATCGTTGGGCCCGGCAATCGCTGGGTCCAGGGGGGGAAGCTGCTGGCAATGCTGGCGGGAACCGCCATTGACATGGTGGCGGGCCCTTCCGAGGTTCTGGTGATGGCTGATGATTCCGCTTCCCCTGACCTGATTTGCAGTGATCTCATTTCACAAGCGGAACATGGCAGTGATAGCCGGGCCATCCTGGTTTCAACTTCTTCAACCATTGTGGAGCAGGTGACCCAGTTGATCTGGAGCCAGATCGAAGACCTTCCCCGACGAGAATACGCCCAGGCTGCCCTCAAGGACAGTTTCGCCGTTCTGGCGGAGTCTCTGGAGACAGCCTTTGAGTTCGCCAATCAATACGCTCCGGAGCACCTGGTCCTGCATCTGGAGGATCCCGGGGAGTGGGTCGAGGAGGTGCAAAGTGCCGGCTCGGTGTTTCTTGGAGTCTGGTCTCCGGAGGTAGCCGGCGACTATGCTTCTGGCACCAATCACACCTTGCCCACCTCAGGGCTGGCACGGGCCTATTCGGGTGTTTCTCTGGATACCTTCGTCAAGAAGATCACTTTTCAGGAACTAACCCAACAGGGCCTGACAGAATTGGCACCCATTCTGGAAACATTGGCGGATATGGAGGGACTGGAAGGACACCGGAGGGCGGTTCGAGCCCGGCTGGAGAAGGGAAAGGCGACCCCTAACCCCTGACCTGAAGCATGCAACTTGAAACGCGCTGGTCGCAGACCAGCGGCCGAAACCTGAAACGACCATGGAGATCACACAACTGATTCGACCCAACATTCTGGAGTTGGAACCCTACCACTCGGCTCGGGAGAGTATCCAGGCGGGGACGTTGCTGGATGCAAATGAGAATCCGTACGACCAGGAGTGGGAAGGCGTGAAGCTGAACCGCTATCCAGATCCCCGTCAGCGGCGATTGAGAGAAGCGCTGGCCCGATATCTGGAGATCGAAAGCGACCAGGTGCTGGCAGGGGTGGGCTCCGATGAGGTTTTGGATTGGATCCTGAAGGTGTTCTGTCAGCCGGGGCGGGATCAGATCGCCATTGCTGAGCCGACCTATGGGATGTACCAGGTGATGGCCGGCATCTTCGGGATTTCTTCTTTCCGATTTCAACTCGACCGTCGGTTCCAGTTTCGTTCCGAGCCCTTCCTGGCAAGCGTGCCTTCTGAGGTGAAGGTTCTTTTTTTGTGCTCCCCGAACAATCCTACAGGGAATCTGTTGGAACGGGAGGAAATCCTTCAGGTGGCACGCCAGTGGGGGAAGATCGTGGTGGTCGATGAGGCCTATGTCGAGTTTTCACAAGAGCCGTCACTGGTAGCGGAAATCGACACAGTGCCTAACCTGATCCTTCTCAGAACTCTCTCGAAAGCCTTTGGAAGGGCGGGAATACGTCTGGGCTATGGGGTCAGCTCTCCGGAGATTGTTGCTCAGTTTATGAAGGTGAAAGCTCCCTATAATTTGAGCTCCCTGAGCATGGAAGAGGGTTGTGGGGTGATGGGCGAGCCGGACCAATGTCTCGCACAGGTCCGGGAGATTCGACAGGAGCGCGAACGAGTTGCTGAAAGCTTGATGGGGATGGAGCAGATCGAGGAGGTTTTTCCTTCTCAAGCCAATTTCCTGCTGTTCCGTTGCCCGGAGGCTTCACTGGTCTATAGTCAGCTACTGAAGAAGGGAATCATCGTCCGAGACCGCAGTTCTCTCAAGAACCTGGAAAACTGTATTCGTGTCAGTATCGGAGCTCCTCGAGAAAACGAGTTGTTTTTAGGTGAACTACAAAGAGTTTTGGAGAATGCTTTATGAGTAAACGGACCGCTTTGATCAAAAGGAAAACCCGTGAAACGCAAATTGAACTGAAACTCACACTGGATGGCCGGGGGAGTTGTGAATGCAATCTGGGGCTGGGTTTTCTGGAACATATGTTGGAGTTGCTGGCGCGCCATGCCCGGATCGATCTGAAGGTCAAGGCCAAGGGAGATCTGAAGGTTGACGACCATCATCTGACGGAGGATCTGGGAATCGTCCTGGGACAGGCTCTGGAGAGTGCTCTGGGAAAAAAGGAGGGAATTGAACGATACGGTTCCTCGGTTCTTCCCATGGATGAGGTGTTGGTCGTGGTTGCCCTGGATCTGGGGGGGCGCTTTGCTTTCTCATGCGACTATCAACCCCAAAGGGATCAGGTGGGAGACCTTGCCTGTGAGCTGGTTCCTCATTTTTTTAAGTCCCTGGCTGAGGCTCTTCGATGCAACCTGCATTTCCGTTTTCTGAATGCGGGAGAAAACGAGCATCATAGGATTGAGGCCATGTTCAAAGGCTTTGCCCGTTCGTTGCGGATGGCAGTGCGCATCGATCCGGAAGCCAAGGGAGCCATCCCCTCGACCAAGGGACTACTATAGCCCGTGCTTTCGTCAGATTAGTTAAGGTCCAAGTTATCACCCGATCTTGATTATCGATGGACCTACGAAAGCACGAAAGCACGAAAAAACGAAGAAACGAAATGATAGTTGTCATCGATTACACGGCAGGAAATCTCTACAACGTCGGCCATGCCCTGAAGCACCTGGGCGCCGATTTCATGTTCTCGGGAGATCCCGCTGATGTGGGCAGGGCGGATAAGATCATTCTTCCCGGAGTGGGTGCGGCCAAACCGGCCATGGAATCCCTGGCCGACCAGGGCCTGGTTGAAGCCCTTCGGCAGGTCAGCGTGCCTTTCCTGGGGATCTGCCTGGGACTACAGCTGTTGTTTGAGGTCTCCGAGGAGGAGGACACCCCGTGTCTGGGGTTGCTTCCCGGGAGGGTGCTTCGATTCGACAGCTCCCAGGTCAAGGTGCCTCATATCGGCTGGAATCGCGTGGCTGGGACCAATGGATCATCCCAACCTGCTTCGCCCCTGTTCGACGGAGTCCCTGCAGGAAGCTTTTTCTACTTCGTCCACAGCTACTATGCCCCGGTGGAGGAACCGGTGACTCTGGGTACCACGGAGTATGGCCTCTCCTTCTCTTCGGTGGTGGTCAGGGACAACCTGTTGGGTGTGCAATTCCACCCCGAGAGGTCCGGGGAAATCGGGTTGAAGCTTCTCGAAAATTTTGTGGAGTTGGGCTGGCCGTGATTGTGATTCCAGCTATTGATCTGATCGGAGGAAAGTGTGTACGTCTCTATCAGGGAGACTTTGCCCGGCAGACCACCTATGAAAAGGATCCGGTCCAGCAGGGGAGAGAATTCCAGGCGGTGGGTTTCTCCCGATTGCATGTGGTGGATCTGGAAGGTGCACGCGAGGGAACCGGTCAAAATCGGCCGGTCATTCAGGAAGTGGTGAAGGCTCTGAAAATTCCCGTGCAGGTGGGTGGAGGAATCCGGACCCGCCAGGACATTGCTCAGCTTCTGGGATTCGGTGTGAGTTATCTGATTGTGGGAACCTCGGCACTGGCCAGTCCGGATGAGGTCACGAGATGGGTGGATGAATGGGGTCCGGAATCCTTAATCGTCAGTCTGGACCTGAAAATGGGGAAGTTGCGCAGCGAGGGCTGGTTGGAGCAGAGCGAGGTCGGCTTGGACGAGGTCTGTGAGCGGATCGTGCGATGGGGCATTCCTCAGGTGATCTGTACGGACGTTGAGAGCGACGGCACGCTGGACCATCCGAACTATCAGACCTATGAGGATCTAGGAGAGCGGCTTTCCGGTTCCATTCAGCTCATTGCGGCGGGGGGGGTCAGTCAGCCCGAGCACATTGCACGGCTCAAGCGAATCGGGGTGAGCGGAGCGGTGGTTGGCCGTGCTCTTTACGAGGGCGATGTGGCCTGGGAGGAGCTCATTCATGCTGGCTAAGCGGATCATCCCCTGCCTCGATATGGACAACGGGCGGGTTGTCAAGGGAGTCCACTTTGTGGATTTGAAGGACGCCGGAGACCCCGTCGAGTTGGGGGGTCGCTACTACCGGCAGGGAGCCGATGAGCTGGTTTTTCTGGACATCACGGCCACGGTCGAGGCGCGAAAGACGGTCGTGGATCTGGTCAGAAGGGTCGCGGACTCCATCTTCATCCCCTTTACCGTGGGTGGTGGAATTACAACGGTGGACCATATTTATCAGCTGCTGCGGGCCGGAGCCGATAAGGTTTCCATCAACAGTGCGGCAGTGAAGAGGCCCGAACTGGTTGGTGAGGCCGCGGTTGCTTATGGATCTCAGTGTATCGTTCTGGCCGTTGATGCCAAGCGGGTTGGAAATCAGTGGAAGGTCTTCATCGGAGGGGGACGGGTGGAAACCGATCTGGATGCCCTGGAGTGGATCGACAAAGGTGAGGCGTTGGGGGCGGGAGAGATTTTGCTCACCTCGATGGACTGCGATGGAACCCAGGCAGGGTATGACCTGGAACTCCTGCGCACGGTTTCCGAGCGGGTTCGAATCCCGGTCATTGCCTCCGGGGGGGCCGGCTCCCCCGAGCATCTTCTGGCGGCGCTCGAGGAGGGACGAGCCGATGCGGTTTTGGCGGCCAGCATTTTCCACTACCATCGGCATTCGATCCCGGCGGTGAAGGAGTATTTGGCGAATAACGGGATTGTGGTGAGGGGGGCGCAACTGACAACTGACAGAAGATAGAAGACGGAAGGCAGGAGTCAGGAGAAGCGTGCATCGCGCGCAGAGAACCAGAGTATTTCAGGTTTTGAATATCAGGACTTCGGATTTTGGATTTTCTGCCAAGATGCAGCGGCCGCAAAACGACTGAGAAAGGTGTGAACCATGGAACCTACCCTGGATATCAAAAAACTGGATTGGGAGAAATCGGACGGTTTGATTCCTGCCATCGTACAGGATGATAGGTCGGGCCGGGTCCTGATGCTTGGATTTATGAGCCCGGAGGCGCTGGAGAAGACCTGGGAGAGTCAACGGGTGACGTTCTGGAGCCGCAGCCGGAAGAGCTTGTGGACCAAAGGGGAGACTTCCGGAAACCACCTCAGGCTCAAGAAGATCAGCCACGACTGCGATGCGGATGCTCTGTTGGTGGTGGTCGAGCCGGAGGGACCTTGTTGCCATCAGGGCACCCTTTCCTGCTTTGCCCCGGATGATGAGTTCATCGGATTGGAATTCCTGGGATATCTGGATCGGGTGATCGCCGACCGGCGCAGGGAAATGCCGTCAAACTCCTATACCACCGAATTGTTCACCCGGGGACTCTCCCAGATCGCCAAGAAGGTGGGGGAAGAAGCCGTTGAAGTGGTTCTGTCCGCCTCTCAGGAAAGGCAGCGATCGATCGAGGAGACGGCGGATCTTCTCTACCATCTCTTGGTCTTTCTCAACCAAAGGGAAGTGGGGCTGGGGGAGGTGATGGAAGAGCTCAAGAGTCGGCATCTGACCCCTGACTCCTGATCCCTGACCGCTAACTCCTGATCTCTGACCCCGGACCTCTGGAGTGTGGGAGGCACCTCAGGTGCCGATTCCGGAGGCCGCTCCAGCCCGACTTTCTCACACCAGGTCGTCACGAAGCGGCAGCAGGGCCGGCCTGATAAGGCGCAGGAAATGAGGCCCCGGAAGCGTAGTACTGTACGGTACGCTGAGGAGGCCGAATGAATGCAACACAGTCAGGACGGATTATGGCGCCGATACAGTAGAGCGGGTGTGAGATAGTCGGGCTAACAAGCGGGCGCTACAACGACCTTGCTGTGGGCGCACTCAGTGCGCCCCTACACTCACTTCTCCGGCCTCGCTCCGAAGGAGCGACAAGCGCT
>JAYZBY010000162.1:0-7418 GCA_036338555.1 Acidobacteriota bacterium
GACGCTTATCAGAACCGCGTCGATTCGAAGCTCTTCAATTTTTTCAAGAAACTCAGAAGCTTCAACCAGGGACGAGGAGGCAACCCCCACCAGAAAATACCGGTCCGGTGAAATGATCGCACCCGAACGCCGCACAATCTCCAGTTTCTCGGAGGGACTTAAATGGGGCGCCTCGCCGTTGGACCCCAACACTAGAAAACCAGTGGCAGAGGTCTTGAGATATTTGGCCAGGTTTCCTTCCAGGACCCCATGGAGTATTTCCCCCTGTGGGGAAAAAGGAGTCGTAATCGGGGGGATGACCCCTTGGAATCGAACAGTTGAAGAATTCACGTGAGGACCAATTTACAGGAGATAGAAGATAGAATCCAGATTTCAGATTCCAGAATGAAGAATCCGGAATTTGGGCGGCGCCTCAGCGCGCCGATTCCGGAAGGCCGCTACAAGACCTTGCTCCTACACGGGGTCAGAAGATCACTCTTCAGCGCCCTGATCTGTTTATTTTTAGTAGGGGCGCACGGGCCGAGCCATTGATCAAGTTGGCCTTGTGGGCGCACTCAGTGCGCCCCTACAACAGGCTGCAAGATCGTGCCAGCCTAGCCCGCAATTCTCACCCTACCCTGTCCCCTGTCCCCTGTCCCCTGAATTCCTATTCCGGCTCCTCCACCGTAATCCTCTCTGCAAGCTTCAAAAAGGTCTTTTCGCCGATTCCGCAAACGTTCATCAGGTCCTCAATCCGCTTGAAGGGACCATTGTCTTCACGAAACTGGATCATCCGCCCAGCGATTACCGGACCGATTCCCGGCAAACCATCCAGTTGCGACAAAGTCGCATGGTTGAGATCGAGCCTGGAAGCCTGTTCGGCGCCAGCCACCGAATAGAACAGCAGGCATACCACAACCGCCACAGCAATCGACCATTTCCCCTGGTTTGTGTTCATCGATGTTCTCCTTTCCCTAACTAGAACGTCCCAAGGAGAAAATGGACGAAGAAATCTCTTGATAGTCCGGGTCCTGGATAGATTCTCGTCACGAAGCGGCAAAAACGCCGGCCTGACAAGACACGCAAGGGGAGGGCACCGCAGGCGTACTGTAAAGTACGTCGAGGAGGCCGACCGAGTGCAACACCATCAGGACGGATGATATCGACGCTACAGTAGAGAAGTTATGCAGGATCCGGACTAAAACTGACTCAGGTAGGCGGTTATTAGGGACTCGCCCCACAGAGTACTGATCATCGCTCCAACCGCCAGAAAGCTTCCAAAGGGCAATTCATACTTGGCGCCCTTTCCCAGAACATAAATGTAGAACGATCCAACCAAGGCGCCTATCAGCGACCCCAACAGAATGGTCATCCAAGTGAGTTGCCATCCCAGGAAAGCACCCACCATCGCCATCATCTTGATGTCACCGAAGCCCATCCCCTCTACCTTCTTCAATCTCAGATACATCTCTGCCACCAGCCAGAGAAACCCGGCACCCATCAGGACTCCCAGAAAGGAATCGACGTAGCGCAGCATTACAGCGGAGAGACTAATCGGACCGAGATCCGGAAAGAACTCACCTGATTGGAAGGGAGCCATCACGAATCCGATGGCCAGACCGCCCAGAGTAAAGACATTGGGCAGAAGTCGTTCAAAGAGATCGATGAAAATCAAAATCACGAGAATGCTGAAAAAGACGATATTGACCCAGAAGGGAGTCTGGAAACCGTATTTAATATAAAGAAGGTAGAACAGCACCCCAGTGAAGGCCTCTACGAGTGGATAGACCCAGGAAATTCCGGCGCCGCACTGGCGGCACTTTCTCCCCAGCAGTAAATAACTGAGAACGGGGATGTTCTCCAGAGCGCTGATGGGATGATTACAGTGTGGGCAAGCCGAACGAGGTTGAACCACCGATCGGCCCCTCGGCACCCGGTAGATACAGACATTGAGAAAGCTCCCCACCATGAGCCCTATCAAGATGACGTATCCGTCTATCCAGTACATGTGCGGAGATTATAACAGCGGCGTCCGAAAGGACGCCGCTGCTGACAACTGACAGCTAACAGCTGATAGTTATCTGTGGTCAGTGGGTCTGTTGTCAGTGGTCTGTTGGTCTGTGGTCTGTTGGCAGCTGTCTGTTGTCAGCTGTCTGTTGTCAGCTTTCAGTTTTTAGTTGTCAGTTCCCTTCCGTTTCTCTCTGCTTTGCCAGAATGATGTCGTTGTCATCCACGATGGTATACATGGCCTTGCGCAGGGCGGTTAGAGCCTGCTGGAAGTCCACCTGCGCCCTCAACTCCTGCCCGATGGCCTGGGCCAGATCCCTTTGAAATCTCAACACCTCGAAATTGGTGGACAAACCCGCCTCGAACCTCTTGTTCTCACCATCGAGCTGCTCTTCGGACAGCCGCCGGGCCACCCGGGCCGCCTCCAGGCGCTTCACCTGGATGGCCAGACTCTCATAGGCGTTGCGCACATCGACGATGATCATCTGTTGCTGATTCTTCATCTGGCTCAACAGCCTGGCTTGACTGATTCTGACCTGAGCCAGCTGACCTTCACTGCTGCGGTTGAAAAGAGGAAACTCTATATCGGCAAAGATACCCCAGTTGATGAAATCGTAACCTAGAGCCTGACCCACGGCACCCGCCAGGTTGCCAAAGGATGGATTATCAGGGTCTGGAACCCTCTGCTGCCGGTCCGGAATTCCGTCACCATCAAAATCGATTGCAACCGTCTTGAAGACGACTCCGGAGCGGCCAGTGGAACCGAAGTTGGCCCGCACATTCACCATGGGTTTGCCCGCCTGGTTGAAGTACTCCTGATCAACTTCATTCTTCTCGAGCTCCAGTCGCATCTGCTCGAGTTCGGGGCGCCGGGCCAGAGCCGTCTGGATGGCCTCCTCCATCCCGATCTGAACCTCTTGGGGCTCGGGAGGATCGGTAGGAATCAAGCTCAGGTTCCAGATGCTGTGGCTGGGATCGGGAGCCAGCAGCTGTTTCAAGGCGTTTTGAGCATTCACGATCTGAACTTCCGCCTGAATCATCTCCTGCTCACGGGTTGAAACCTCGGCCTGGGCTGAGGTGACCTCGATGGGAGCAAGAACGCCGATTTGAACCCGCTGCCGGTTGTTCAGGTATTGGACGATGGCCAGTTCCATGGACTGACGACGCGTCTCATGGTCCTCAATGGCATATACCAGCTCCCAGTATTGATTCTGGACCTGTTGAACGATTTCCGAGACCCGCTGTTTAAACTGGCTTTCGGTGATTTCGGAGTCCAGATTGACCAGCTTGAGCTCACGCTCCGTTGACGTCTGGCGAAAACCACGCCAAAGCGGCTGGATAAAGTTGACGTTAAAATCAGATCCAAACTGAGGATTAATGGTACTGAAGGTGTTATTGGACATGTTGCGAGAGTTGTTGAAGTTCAAGCTGAAACTTCCGCCTCCCCGTATGTTCTGCTGGAGGGAATTGCTCCATGTAAAGGCATCCCGGGAGAAGGTTGCCACCCCGCTTCCCGCCGTCAAAATACTGGTGCTGGGGGAATCCGAGGACTCCAACCCTACGCTGAAACTCAAGACGGGATCATAAAATCCCCTGGCGATGGTATTGCGTTCCCGATTGAGATCTTCGTTGAATTCCTCAATGGCGATCTCCAGATTGTTGGTGAGCGCCAGGCGCATGACGTCCCTCAAAGCCAGAGTCAAGATGGTTCCCTCCCGCCGAACCCGGTCCACATAGGACTCGGGAACCTGAAAACTTCCTGGCGCCGGGTCCTCTCCTGCCGGGACCGCCTCCTGCTGTGCCAGGAGTTGGGAACATACCAAGGTGAATAAAAAAATGGATTGTACAATCTGTTTTGTTTTCATCTGTTTCTCTCCATGTGAAGCCCGGATTCTGCATACTCCGGGCTTAGTGCTCTACGAAAAATGGCAGTAATCGTTTCAAATATTCAAATCAATGAGGACTCTATTCTATCGGTAAACGGTGAAGAAAATAGAAGGCAAAAGACAGGAGAAGCGTGCTTCGCGCTCGGAGTGGAGAAACGCGTCGCTTATGCTCCGCGTGGAGAATGGCCCGGATTTGAATTTCGGACTGGATTCGGATTTGGGACTTCGAATTCAGGATTTCCCGACAGCGGATAGTAGGGGCGTACAGTCGAAAAGCACTTGGAAAGGGCTGGGCAAAGACCAGCGGCAGACCCTTACAGGAGCGACTCGCCACCCCGCTTGAGGGTGGGACGATCTTTCTCCAGAGTCGGCTTTTCCTTATCTTTGCTACCCGTGTTGGTCCTGCGCTTCAAAGTCGGTCTTTTTGAGCCTCCCCCTTCGGACCCGGCAGCACCAGGAGTCAGAATGTTGTTATCGATCTGGATGAGACGGTCCTTGACACGTTCAAATTCGGAACTGTTCAGAACATATTCGTCCTTAACCGAAAGAAGTGCGATCTCCTGCTGAACCTTCACAATGCGATTGTCAAGTCCGGGATGGGTTCTCCAAAAGCCGGCAAACTTACCGGGTTTATCTTTTTCCTTGGCCTGCAGTTTTTCGAAGAAGGAGATGAAAGCCTGGGGATCATATCCGCTGTTCCAGAGATACTGGGTGCCCAGTTGATCGGCTTCTTCTTCATTTCCACGGGTGATTCCCAGAACCGCCAGTGACATTCCCATACCCAATCCCTGATAGATGGCGGACTGGACCCAGTAACCACCTCCCACAAAAAGGGCGGGAATCGACGCAAACTGCAGCAATTGTTGCTTGGTCATTCTCTCGGAAGCATGACGAGCGGTCACGTGAGCAATCTCGTGAGCCATGACCCCGGCCAACTCGGATTCGTTTTCCGCTTCCAGAATGAGTCCCTTGTTGACGTAAAAGAATCCTCCCGGCAAGGCAAAGGCATTCACCTCTTCGGTATCCACCACCTTGATGACAAAAGGAACCCTGGCATCGGAGTGTTTCACCAGGTCCTGGCCCAATCGATCCACGTACTCGGCGATCACCGGATCTTCAACCAGACGCGCCGTCTGCTCGAAAAATTGAGAGTACTCGGCCCCCATCTGGATTTCCTTTTCCAGCGAGACGAAATTGGGGAAGAACCAGGCGACCCGACCGTTGATGTTGCGATTGCCAATATTTTCAACGTCGGTATGCTTCCGGGCCAAGGCCTGGAGTGGAAAAAGAAGCACCACGATCAGCAAACACCCCATTGTTTGCTTTGTTTTAAGTCGCATCTTCGGACTCCTCCTTCATGGCTTTACTCTAGCCTACCCCAAACTCCCCTTCACGTCTATTGTCGTATAATGTTTTTCTATTAACTGAAGACGACGAAGTTGCTGAAAATGTTTCACTTTTACTGGATTTCATCGACATCCCTGCCCATTTTGTTTAGTAAGTAACAGAAAAAAACGTCTGATGAAAATTCTGAGCACCCACCAAATGACCGAGGTCGACCGCTTGACGGAGTCCGAGTTCGGGATTCCCACCCTGCTTTTGATGGAAAACGCAGGCTCAAGTCTTCATTCCACGCTGGAGAGTTATCTCGAGGACCTGGAATCTGAATTGATCGCCATCGTCTGTGGAACAGGCAATAACGGCGGGGATGGCATCGTCCTGGCCCGCCACCTCACGCAGCTCCAGATCTATCCCGATGTCTACCTGCTCGGCAAGGTGGACGAGGTCTCCGGCGATGCGCGCACCAACCTGGATGCCTACCTCGAAACCGGAGAATCGGTGCGGGAGATCACGGATCTCGAGCAGTGGGAAGAAATCAGCAAACAGTTCGAGAAATATGGCGTGATCGTGGACGCCCTCCTGGGTACGGGGATCACCAAACCCCTGGAAGGACTCTATTCGGAGGTGGTATCGACCATCAATCTGACGCCGGCCTTCGTGCTTTCCGTCGACATTCCGTCAGGAATGTTTTCGGACTCTCTCAGCGAAGGACCGCAGAGCGTAGAGGCAAGTGCCACCGTCACCTTTACCGCTCCCAAGATCGCTCACATCCTCCACCAAGACCAGGAAGCCGTGGGAGAACTCCATGTGGTTTCTATTGGAAGCCCTGAACAACTGCTGGACAAGGAGGAACACTACCTCAATCTTCTTACCGAGGAAGAAATTTCGTCGTATCTTCCGTTGTGGCAAGCCCGATCGCACAAGAGCAATTTTGGACATACCGTCATCGTTGCCGGAAGCCGTGGGAAGGCCGGAGCGGCTGCTTTGAGCGCCGGGGCGGCTTTTCGGGCCGGCGCCGGCCTGGTCACCATTTGTGCACCGGAGACCATTCAAGGGGTGGTAGCCTCATTCCAGCCGGAAGTGATGACTGTAGGCCTCCCCTCGACCGAACAGGGTACCTTGGCCGCATCGGCCGTCGATCCTCTGCTGAAGGTTCTGGCGGGAAAAGACGCCGCTGCGATGGGGCCGGGCCTCGGTCGGCATCCGGAAACCGTTGAGTTGGTCCACAGCGTGGTTCGACAGGCCTCAGTCCCTTTGGTTCTGGATGCCGACGCCTTGAATGCCTTTAAAAGTGCAGTCGACAAGCTGGAAAACGACCACCACCAAGCTCTGATAATCACCCCTCATCCAGGAGAATTCTCGCGTCTGGTGGGCCTTCCAACCAGCGAGATCCTTCCCCGGAGGGTGGAACTCGCTCGTCAAATGGCCCAGGCCAGAGGGATCTGGGTTGTTTTGAAGAGCTTTCGAACCCTCATCGCCCAACCCGATGGGCAGGTCTTCACCACCGCTCTGGGCAATCCCGGAATGGCCACGGCGGGGATGGGCGACGTTTTAACGGGCACCATCGCCGCCCTGGTCGGAATCTACTGCGCTCAGGGGATGAGCGAACCGGACCAGATCTCCCAGGCTGTTCAAGTGGGTGTGTACCTGCACTCCCTGGCAGGGGATCTGGCCGCCCAGGAGGTAGGTCTCCAGGCTCTGATGGCCGGTGACGTGACGGCCCATTTAGGTCAGGCCTATCAGGAACTGGATGGGTAGGAACCAAACTTCCAGGAGCGAAAGGGAAACCATTCTGCTGGGCCGGAAAATCGGCCAGCAGCTTCAGCCTCCCCGAGTGATTCTGCTTTACGGGGAATTGGGCTCGGGCAAAACGGCCCTGGTTCGAGGACTGGCCGAGGGGCTGGGGGTGACCGACCCCAGCTTGGTGCGGAGTCCCTCCTACACTCTGGTCAATGAATACCCCGGTGAAAACAGCACCCTTTACCATCTTGATTTCTATCGTCTGGACAGCCTGCGGGACTTCTATTCCATTGGCCTGGAAGAGATTCTAGCCAGTCACGCCGTCGTCATCATTGAATGGGCAGAAAAACTCCTGCTTGAAGTTGAAAACCCCTTTACCATCCGTATTGTGGTGGAACCGGAGACGGGCGTTCGGCAGTTTGAGATTGGGTGAAGAGCGCTGGTCATCGACCAGCGCGTTCCACG
>JAYZBY010000163.1:0-12209 GCA_036338555.1 Acidobacteriota bacterium
TCACACGATTTTTCGAACATGCCGTCGAGTTTACTGTATTAGCAACCTTCGGAACATTCAGTCATCTGAACTAATGGTTAAATTCATCATTGAGAATAGAGCAGGAATTCGGTATACAAGATGATTGAACGCTCCGATAAACTATGGTAACGTCCTCTAATTCTTCAATATGGCTAGTTTGTGCTGTTACGAGTCTGGGAAACGAGACATTTGCGGCGCCTTGCAGGGAGGTTAGTTAGGGTAATGAGTTTACGACCAACTTGGAAAACTATTTTTTCACTTTCTTTGGTTCTGGGTCAGACTTTGGTGCTGGTCCAGGCACAGTACACGATGGAAGAGTATGCAGCCTATGAAACGGCTGCAAACGCGGATCCGACAGAGAGACACGATGCCATTATTGGGTTTCTCACCGCCAACCCCAAATCGACCCTGGTCGAGTATGCCGTAGCCAGCTACCTCCAGCTGATGCAGGAATACCAGAACCAAGGGCAATCACAGCAGGTGGTTTTAGCCGGAGAAAAACTCCTGGGTGTGATGCCGGAGGACCTGAATGCTCAGCACATGACGGCCCTGGCAGCCTATCAACTCCAGGATTATGAAAAGGTCACCAGCTATGGTGAGATCGTCTACGCTGCCAAACCCGATACCCAAATGGCTTTTTTCCTGGCCAACTCCTTTGCGCAGCTGGGCAATCAGGACAAACAAATTGAATACGGGGACAAGGCCTGCGCGGAACTAGCGCCCAAGGATTGCTTTCAGATCTTCAACCAGGTTAGCAGGATCTATTTCGGACGCAAGGAATGGGCCCAGGCCGCCCAGTACGCCGAGAAGGCGGTCGAGGGATTGGACGCGGCTGAACAACCCGGCCAGATGTCTGACTCTGAATGGAAAACCTACCTTAGTGCCGAAAAGAGCACCCTCTACACCGTCATTGGCCGCTCAGCCGCTGAACTTAAGAACTGGAATTCCGCCATCACCAATTACCAGAAAGTGATCAACATTACCAAAGATTCCGCCGCCAAAGCGGAAGCCTATTACTACACCGGAATGGGCCGCTGGGACCAAAGTCAAATGGACTCCGCGATGGATGCTTTCGCCAAGGGCTCGGTGCAAAAAGATGCTCCCCACGCGGAACATTGCCGCCAACACCTGGAGACTCTGTACAAGTCCACCCACAATGATTCTCTGGCTGGGCTCGAAGAGTTCGTTGCCCGGGTCGCGGGACGCTAGGGAGCGCCGGCCTAAGGCCAGCGCGTTCCAGGTTCCACGGATACTATAAGCAGGTAGCACCGTTTTATAGCGGTCGCGCCTTAGCCGGATTTTCTCACACCCGCTCTACTGCATCGGCGCACTGATGCGTCTCCCACACTCCGGAAGGATAAGAAGCATCCAGATTGTTTTTCGGATTTGGGAGTTCGAATTTCGAATTTTCCATCAAGGTGAGAGGACCTCTCGGGCACAAAGCCATGCGCCTCTACATACCTCCTTCAGGCCCTTTCCGTCCTTCTTTTGCCTGTCGTTGGTTCATGGTAAGGTGATCCCTCCAGCGACATGTCAACCGAGACTTCTGAAAGAGATTACCTATCCCATCTGAACCCGCAGCAACAACTTGCCGTGACCCAGACCGAAGGTCCCATGCTCATTCTAGCTGGAGCGGGGAGCGGCAAGACCCGCACCATCACCTACAAGATTGCTCATCTCATTGACAGGGAACTGTGCCAGCCCGAGCAGATTCTGGCCGTCACTTTCACCAACAAAGCGGCTGAGGAAATGCGCAACCGCGTCCAAAGCCTCCTCACGCGTGCCCCTGGGGCTCCGTTGCTGTGTACCTTTCATTCGTTCGGGGTACGGGTTTTACGGCGACATGCGGATCGGATCGGTTATCGAAGGGATTTTACGATTTGCGACCGGGAAGACCAGATGCGGGTCCTCAAAACCGTCTACGAAGAACTCCACTTCACCGACAAGGAACTGCCAGTGAGGCAGACGTTGGCTGCCATCAGTCGCGCCAAGAGCAGGGACTGGGGCCCTGAAGAATACAGCCGGCTTTCCAAAGACTTCTCCAGTGAACAAATCGGCCTCGCCTACTCGGCTTACGAGAACTTTTTGAAGCAATCCAATGCCATGGACTTCGATGATCTCATCCTGCTGACCGTTCGATTACTCAAGGAAAATCCCGAGGTCCGAGATGGGTATGGAGAGCATTACCGCTACCTCCTGATTGACGAATATCAGGACACCAACCGTCCCCAATATGAACTGATCAAGAATCTCACCCAGGTTCATCAGAACATCACCGCAGTTGGGGATGAAGATCAATCGATCTACGGCTTTCGGGGAGCGGACATCGAGAACATCCTGCACTTCGAGGCCGACTTTCCTGGAGCTACCATCGTCAAGCTGGAGCAGAACTACCGGTCGACTCAGACCATCCTGGACGCCGCCACCAGCGTCGTCTCCAACAACCTCAACCGGAAGGGAAAGGCGCTCTGGACGGATGAAAAGGCGGGGCATCCTATCGAACTCTTTGCCGCATTGGAGGCCAGGAGCGAAGCCACCTACGTTTCCCAGAAGATCTATCAGCATCTCAACGAGGGCACCAACGGCATTGCGGTTTTGTACCGAACCAACTTCCAATCGCGCCAATTCGAGGAAGCCCTTCGCCGTCTTGACGTGCCTTACAAGTTGATTGGAGGAGTGAGCTTCTATCATCGAAGGGAAGTCAAGGACGCCCTTGCATACCTTCGGGTGGTGATCAACCCGGGGGACAACGTGTCTTTAATGAGAATCATCAATCGCCCCACCCGGGGAATCGGGCAGATGACCCTTGATCAGCTTCACCACGAGGCTCAGCAGAAACAAGCAACCCTCTGGGAGGCTCTGGTCAAAGGCCTGGAAGACAACATCTTTTCCGGGCGGGCCCATCTGGCCCTGAATCGCTTCTTTGAACTCATCTCCCAGTGTCACCCTTTTTTACAACTGCCTCTGCATTTAACCCTCGAAAAGATCCTGGAAGCGAGCGGATACATGGCCCATCTCAGCAAAGAAGATTCCGAGGAGACCCACAATCGGATTCTCAATCTCGAAGAGTTGATCAACCTGTGCCGGGAAAACAGCGAACAGGGTTACACCCTTCAGGAATTTTTAGATCATGCCGCTTTGCGCTCGGAGGCAGACGATTACGACGAATCGGCATCGGTGAGCTTGATGACCCTGCACAACGCCAAGGGCCTGGAATTCCCGGTTGTGTTTCTGGTGGGCTGGGAAGAGGGTCTCTTTCCACACAGTCGATCGGTGGCGGAGGACGATCTGGAGGAGGAGCGACGTCTTTGCTACGTGGGACTCACTCGCGCCCAGAAGACCATCTATCTGACCTATTCTCTACGCCGCCGTTTTTTTGGGCGGGAGGCCGAGGAAATGAATCGTCCCAGCCGATTCATCCAGGAGATCCCCGAACATCTTCTGAACCTCCACACCTTTGCTCCTCCTCCTGGACCCGAGTCCTGGGAAAGTCGACCATCCCATCGTCCCGCCAAGAAAACCAGTGGGATGAAACTTCCCATTCGGACCTATGATTCGACAAAAAGCGTTCGGGGGTTTTTAGATGAACTCTCTCACAAGAAGGTGGCCTCGAGCGGAGGTTTGGTTTCCGGCGCAAGAATCGTCCACGACAAATTTGGCCACGGCACCATTCTGCAGGTTCAGGACACGGGTGATGATTTGACGGTCACGGTACAATTTCCCAGATTGGGCATCAAGAAACTGCTGCAAAGCTACGCCAAATTAAAGCTGGTTTGATTAATTCACTGGATCACATACTCTCGGTAGCCGTGGATTACGCTTGGGGGACCCCACTGCTGATCCTGCTGGTGGGGGGTGGTTTCCTTCTGACCCTCTACTCCCGCCTGCTGCCCTTTATGGGCGTGAGACATGCATTTGAGATTCTCCGCGGAAAATATGATCGAGAAGGAGATCCCGGAGACATCAGTCATTTCCAGGCACTCAGCACCCATCTTGCGGCAACGGTGGGCCTCGGCAACATCGGGGGAGTGGCCATCGCCATCACTCAAGGAGGCCCGGGGGCCGTGTTCTGGATGTGGGTTTCCGCTCTGGTGGGAATGGCGACCAAGTTCTTCACCTGTACGCTAGCCGTGATGTATCGGGGCGAAGACAGCCTGGAAAGGGTCCAGGGTGGCCCCATGTATTACATCGAGATCGGTTTGGGGAAAAGATTCAAATTCCTGGCCGTTTTTTTCAGCATCTGCGGAATGATCGGCTGTCTTGCCATGTTCCAGGCCAATCAGGTGGCGGAAATCCTGACTGAAAGTTATGCAATCGAACCGTGGCAAACCGGGTTGGGAGCAGCTTTTTTAGTGGGAATGGTGGTGCTGGGAGGGGTCAGGAGAATCGCCCAGGTGGCAAGCCAACTGGTGCCGACCATGTGCGGGATCTACCTGCTGATTTCGGTTGTGGTGGTCATCTCGCACTACTCGCTGATCCCCCAGATCCTTGCCCAGATCTTTCACGACGCCTTTACGGGAACGGCGGCGGTGGGTGGAGCGGCCGGAATCTCCTTCATGACAGTGGTTCAAACCGGTATTAAAAGGGCGGCCTTTTCCAATGAAGCCGGAACAGGGACCGCTCCCATGGCTCACGGCGCCGCCAAAACCACAGAACCGGTCCGCGAGGGTCTGGTGGCCATGATCGGACCCTTTATCGACACCATCGTGGTTTGCTCCCTCACGGCCTTTGTCATCCTCTCGACCGGGAACTGGAAGGTTCGGGGAATCCAGGGGGTTTCTTTGACCTCTCAGGCCTTTGAAGCCACTCTGGGGGATTGGGGAAAACTGATCCTGGTGGTCGTGGTCCTGCTGTTCGGCCTCTCCACCATGTTCGGCTACTCCTACTACGGAAAGAAGTGCTTCAGTTATCTCTTTGGTGTGGAGTATGCCCGGATCTATGACGTGTTTTACCTGATTATGCTGTTTGTAGGCGCCGTTTGGAGCGCCAACATGGTGATCAATCTGGTCGATACCGCCTTTGCCTTGATGGCCCTCCCCAACATGATCGCCGCTCTGGTGCTGGCTCCCCGGGTGATGACCGCCGCTCGAGACTATTTGGCGCGCTACTGTTGACCGGGCGCTGGTCTGCGACCAGCGCGTTCCACGTTCCAGGTTCCACGTTTCCGGAGTGTGGGAGGCGCCTCAGTGCGCCGATTCCGGAGAGCAGCTCATAGAGCGGCCGCTACAATGACCTTGCCGCGGGCGCACCGGCCGTGCGCCCCTACGGTGTTGGCTGAGATTGGAGAGATAAGACAAAGAAAAGATTTTTCTTCTCTGTGTCTCTGTGGTGAAAAATCTTCTTGTGCCTTTGTGGTAAGGTCTGTCGACCTTGAACGGGCTGTGATAAAATCTAAAAAGAGGAACGATTACTCTGGACTTAGCGTAGTTAAGGGCAGCTAAACGAGGGTATTAGACAGACCATCTTGTGGAGGCTTGGTCGATTATGAAACAGTTTTTGACGTCTAAAAAGGGCATTACCTTACTGGCTCTTTTCATCACTTTATTGCTGGGAATCACCATCGGGACCATCATTTCCGATGGTGTCTTGAGCGCCCAGGAGGAAACTCCTGTAGAACTCCTGCAGATTCAGGGAGAAGGGTCACCCTTGTTGCTGGGTGAATCCGCCAGTCTGACCGAGGGGTTTGCCCGAGTTGCCAATACCGTTGAGCCAGCCGTTGTCAACATCAGTACCACCGCGATCATTCGCACCAGTGGTGGCCAGGGAGGCGGATCTCAGGGCGATTTCCAAGAGTTCTTCGGTGATGACTTCTGGCAGCGCTTTTTTGGGCCCATGTCGCCACAGCCCCAGGAAAGGAAGGCGACCAGTCTGGGCACCGGTGTTATCGTTGATAGTGAGGGATATGTACTCACCAACTACCACGTGGTGGCTCCCCCGACCTCACAGCGTGGCACCAGCCGAATCGCGGATAAAATCGAAGTCAAGCTGCACACCGGTGAGACCTATGTGGCACGGGTGATCGGCGGCGATCCTGAATCGGATCTGGGAGTCTTGAAGATCAACACTCCAAATCCTATACCCTTTGCCAAGGTGGGGGATACCTCCAAGATGCAAGTGGGCGACTGGGTGCTGGCCATCGGCAACCCCTTTGGCGTGGGTCAAACCGTCACCTCGGGAATTGTCTCGGCAACGGGCAGAGTCGTCGCCGGCTCCACCAGCTTTGGTGACTACATCCAAACCGATGCCGCCATCAATCCAGGAAATAGCGGCGGTCCACTGGTAAACATGAGAGGTGAGGTGATAGGGATCAATACCTTCATCTTCACTCGAAGCGGCGGCTCTGTGGGTGTCGGATTCGCTATACCATCCTCGGTATTCATCAACTCCTACAACCAGATCGTGACCAAAGGAAAGATTGAGCGGGGCTGGCTGGGCGTTCAGATGAATACCTACGAAATGACGGAAGCGATGGGAGAATTCTTTGGTGTGACCGGCGATGATCCCGCTGGAATCAAGGATGGTGACGGTGTCCTGATTACCGAGCTGATCGACGAAAAGGGAGAGCCGGCTGAAACCGGACCCGCCTATCTAGCAGGTATGCGCCCTGAGGATGTCATCGTGAAGTTCGGGGAGCGCGAAGTCGAATCGGTTTTCGATTTACGGGTGGCGGTTGCCAATACACCCCCCAGCAAGCAGGTTCCGGTGGTGGTGGTCCGCAAAGGAGATGTGAAGACCCTGACGGTTACGCTGGCGGAGAGAACTCTGGAGAGCAATGAGCGGGGCCAGAACCAAGGTCTTTCTTTCGAAGAGCGGCGCGAGGAAGAGCGTGAAAAAGAGATTGGTCTGGAGTTCGAAACTCTCTCACGACGCGATGCCGAGCAGTTGAATCTGGATGTGAGCGGAGGAGTGCTCATCCGAGAAGTGGCACCGGGCAGCCTGGCCGATGAAGCAAACTTGACGCCCCCTCAGGTGATTACCCATCTCAATGGGAATCCGGTAACCACGGCCCAGGAGCTTTACGACAGCATCAACACCCTGGCTTCGGGTAGGGGAATCGTTTTACGTGTGGTATGGCAGACTCCCCAGAGTCGGCAACTGAGTATTGCCTATACCTCATTCGTAAAACCGTAAATTCCCAGGCTAATGGATCCCACCGGAGAAGGAAGAATCATCGGTGAATATTGGCCTTCCCAGAGAAGTCAAAGACAACGAATTCCGCGTAGGTATGGTTCCCGCAGGCGTTCACGCGCTCAGTAAAGACGGCCATCAAGTCTTGATCGAGAGTAACGCCGGCGAGGGCTCAGGGTTCTCTGACGAAGAGTACCAGGCGGCCGGCGGCACCATTGTCGCCAGCGCCGACGATCTTTACTCTTCGAGTGACCTGGTGGTCAAGGTGAAGGAACCCACCTCCCAGGAGTTTCCCCGACTCCGGAAAGATCAGATCCTCTTCAGCTTTTTGCATCTGGCACCCCTTCCGGAACTGACCCAGTTGTTGCTGGACAAAAAACTTGTCGCCATCGCCTACGAGACGATCAGCGATAAACAGGGAGGTTTGCCCCTGCTGACCCCAATGAGCGAGGTGGCCGGGCGAATGTCGGTCATCGTGGGATCCCACTACCTGCAAAAGACGGAAGGAGGACGAGGCGTCCTGCTGGGAGGGGTCCCGGGGGTGCGTCCGGCCCTGGTGGTGATTCTGGGAGGAGGGACGGTCGGGATCAATGCGGCCAAGATGGCGATCGGTCTGGGAGCTCAAGTCTGCATCCTGGCTGTGGACGTGGATCGCCTCAGGCACATTGACGATCTCTTCTTCAGCCAGATCGAAACCCTCATTTCAACTCCCTACAACATCGCCCACTCCATCCAAAATGCAGATCTGGTGATCGGAGCAGTGCTGATCCGCGGGGCCAGTGCACCCAAACTCATCACCCGAAAATTTGTTGCATCGATGGGGGCGGGATCGGTCATCGTCGACGTCGCCGTTGACCAGGGGGGATGCTCGGAAACGACCCGTCCCACCACCCACAGTGATCCGACTTACCTGGTGGACGGAGTCGTCCACTACTGTGTCTCCAACATGCCGGGTTCCATGCCCCGGACCTCCACCTTCGCCCTCACCAACGCCACTCTCCCTTATGTCCTCAATATCGGCGAATTGGGGCTGAAAGGGGCTATTAAAAAGAACCCTTATCTCAAAGACGGTGTCAACATCTATAGGGGCAGGGTTACCTGTAAACCGGTCGCCCAGTCTTTGAAGCTACCTTTTCAGGATCTGGATGAACTACTGTGACCGCTGGCTGTATCTAGTCGATCCTCCCCAATCAGGAGCGGAAAACATGCGCATCGATCGAGCGCTGCTGGAGTGGGCCGAGGAATGCACTGACAATGTGACCGCGGTTCGTTTCTATCGCTGGTCGGTTCCCACCATTTCCCTGGGAAGAAGTCAAAAACCGCAAGACGCTATCAATCCGGAGTACTGTCGTCGCCATGCCATTCCCATTGTGCTGCGGCCAACCGGTGGAAGAGCCGTGTTTCACCATACCGAAGTAACTTACTCGCTTGTTTCCAACGACTCCGACTTCTTCCCCTTAAAGAACATCAGTGAAACCTATCGCATGATCGCCACCGCGTTGCAAGCAGGTTTCGAGCGGGTGGGTCTTCCGATTCGACTGGCCAAAGGAAAACCTGATTCGAACTTTTCAGCGGAAGGCGAGGGAAAGAACCCCTGTTTTGCTTCCCCTTCTCGATACGAACTGCTCTCGGGAGGTTTGAAAATTGTCGGGAGTGCCCAAAGACGGTTGCGACGAAGCTTCCTTCAGCATGGCTCGATTCCCTTGCGAGTGGATTACCCGCAGATGGCCCGAGCTCTGGCGAGCGAGGAATCCCTGTTGCGCGAACGGGTGATCTCGGTACTGGAGGCAGCCTCCCGTGAAGTGACCTTTGAAGAGCTCTGTGAGGCCCTCAGGGAGGGAATTGAAGAAACCTTCTCGATTCGGCTGAGATCCGCTGCCAAGCTGACTCCGATGTTTTGAGTTTGGACTCTTCGGGGATCATTGCGTCCCACTCACCGGATATGCTATAGATTCTTTAGGCTGGCTAAAAATGGAAATAGGAGTACAGATCCCTGAATGACTACACTGCGAAGTTCCAAAGAATCTGACGAGCGCCCGCGGGAAGTCCTCAAGGCTATCGTCCGAGAGTATGTGCGCAGCGGCAAACCGGTCGGTTCACACCGTCTGTCCAAAGCCTATAGGGAAGGACTGAGCCCGGCCACTCTGCGCAATGTGATGGCAGACCTGGAGGACATGGGTCTGGTAACCCAGCCCCATACTTCAGCTGGAAGGATCCCCACCGCCGCAGGCTACCGTTTCTATGTCGACTCCATTGATTGCACTGGCAAACTGCCCAACCGGCAGGCAGCCCAGATCAAGCAAAGTCTCGAGCCCGAAACGGATCCGGGGGAACTCATGAACAAGACTTCCCAGGTCCTCTCCGCCCTTTCGGATAACGTTGGTTTTGTATTGGCCCCTCCGGTCTCGACGGCCACCATGAAACATATTAAATTCATCAGAAGATCCCGCCAAAGGATTCTGGTGATTCTGGTGACGGGTTCGGGTCTGGTTCAGCATCGGTTTCTCCAGATGGACCAGGACTTTGCGCAAAGTGAGCTGGATCAGGCGGGTCGCTATCTGGTCGCCCACTTCGAAGGTCAAACCCTGCTCGAGATTCGTGCCGAACTGGTGGGCCGCATGCTGGAGGAGAAATCGCTCTACGATCGCCTGTTCATGAACGCCGTTCTGCTCGCAACCGCCAGCCTGGTGACCTCCGAAGATGAGAAGGATGAGGAGAGCGAGGTCTACCTGGGAGGAACGACTCGGATCATGCAGAAGCCGGAGTTGGCTGACATCGATCGAATGATCCACCTTTTTCAGACCTTTGAGGAAAAAGGCCGACTTGTAAAAATTATCAATGAGTGCCTGAAAACACGCTCTTCCACACCCTCGGTCCGAATCGGACTGGGCCAGGACATACCGGGGATGCGCGATTGGGCATTAGTCTCCTCGCCCTGTCTCCACAATCAAAAGGTCATCGGCGGCCTGGGGATTTTAGGGCCTTCTCGAATGGAATATAAGAAGACCATCTGCCTGGTCGGCTATGTGGCCAAGCTCTTCAGCGAACTGCTCCCCAATAATTAAGGCCGAAATGCTGCATCCGGCATAATTGGGTGGGAACAACCTCAACTCAGGGTGAACGATGGAAAAACAAGAAGAAGAATTGGACCAAGAGAGTCCTGTGGATCCGGAAGAAGCGTCACAAGAAGGATTAGATTCCGAGGAGGACCCCCTCGAGACCCTTGGCAAGGAACTAGACCAAACCAAAGATCTGCTGCTGCGCAAGCAGGCTGAGTTCGAAAACTACCGCAAACGCATCAGAAAAGAGCGGGGAGAGCAGCGACTGGCCGCCCAGGCCGAGGTGTTCGAAAAACTCCTGCCTACCCTGGACGCCTTGGAAAAGGGACTGGAGAGCTTGAGAGAAGCTCCGGAAAACTCCGAACTGGAAACCTACCGCCAGGGTTATGAGTTCATGCTTCAGGAAATCCGGTCGGTTCTGGAAAAATTCGGAGTAACTGAAATACCGGGACTGGGAAACCCTTTTGATCCCAATATTCACGAAGCGGTGCTCCGAGAGGTTACCTCGGAGCATGAAGATGGAAAGATTTTGGATGAATTCCGTAAGGGCTATAAAATCCAGCATCGGTTACTGCGGCCGGCCCAGGTGCGAGTCGCCGTCCAACCCGACCAAGAGACGGTCAGTGAGGGCAAGGGAGAGAAATAGGCTCCTTGAAAACCGTATGGGCCGATCTTATGAATACGTTAAATTAGCCCATCCGGGCTTTTGGAAACTATGTTGACGAAAAAAGACTATTACGAGGTCCTGGGAATTAGCCGGGATGCCGAACAGCAGGAGATCAAAAGCGCCTACCGCAAGCTGGCGATCCAGCACCATCCCGACAAGAATGCGGGAAACAAAAAGGCCGAAGAAAGGTTCAAGGATGCCGCTGAGGCCTATAGTGTGCTGAGTGATGCCGAGAAAAAGGCTCGCTATGATCGGTTCGGCCATGCCGGACTGGGTCAGGGGGCGGGCGGATTTCAAGATTTTGATCCGGACATCTTCGCCGACTTCAGCGACATTGTGGGCGACTTCTTCGGTTTTGGAGACGTTTTCGGCGGATCCCAGAGACAGTCCCGATCTCGCCGTGGGGCTGATCTTCGCTACGATCTTACCATCAGCTTTGAAGAAGCTGCCTTCGGGGTGAAAACCAAAATCAAGATTCCCCGCCGTGAAACCTGCATGCCCTGCAATGGCATCGGCGCCGATCCGAAAGGAGGTCTGGTTACCTGCTCCGCCTGTGGGGGACAGGGGAATGCCCGCCATCAACAAGGTTTCTTCACCATTAGCCGAACCTGCTCCAAATGCCAGGGCTCTGGCCAATTCATCGAAAAAGCCTGCTCAGAGTGCCGGGGCAATGGGTACCTACAAAAAGAAAAGGTTTTGGAAATCAAGATTCCCGCGGGAGTGGATAACGGTTCTCGTTTGAGGATCTCCGGAGAAGGCGAGGCCGGACCTCGAAACGGCGCCCCGGGGGATCTTTACGTCATCATATTCGTCCAGGAGCATGAGGTTTTCCAACGGGAGGGCAACCATATCCTCTGCACGATCCCCATTAACTTCTCAACGGCAGCGCTGGGGGGTGCGGTGATGGTGCCGACACTCGAGAACCAGGAGCAGATCAAAATACCGGCTGGATCTCAGTCCGACACCGTGTTTCGCTTGAAGGGACGGGGAATTGCCAGCCTGGAGGGACGAGGGAAGGGAGACCAATTGGTTCAGATCACGGTAGTCACCCCAACCAACCTGACCCGGGAACAAAAAGAGCTTTTCAGGCAGCTGGCTGCGGTCTCCGATGGGTCAGAGGAAGCCCCATGTCTGTTCGAAAAAGTTCGGGAAAAGCTGAGTTAGGCCAGACCACAGACCACAGACCATAGGCAGAGGATTGCGATCTCTGCCGGCTGACAGAAAATCCGAAATCCCGAATGCGAACCCTGGGGTTCTGATCGAAGGCCACAAGGCCCTTCATCGTGCTGTCGTGCTCTTGTGCCGAAATCGGAGCGCTGAGGCGCCGCCCGCAC
>JAYZBY010000164.1:0-4321 GCA_036338555.1 Acidobacteriota bacterium
CTGTGGTCTGTGGTCTGTGGTCTGTGGTCTGTGGTCTGTGGTCTGTGGTCTGTGGTCTGCCGCCGGTCAGCGCCTCCCACACGCTGGCTTCCCGAAGGAACGAAGGAACGAATTCACTCCCCTTGTGAATACTGGAGCGATCCCACCGGAGGTAACTCGGCCCGATGGGAGGGGAGCCAGAACGCCAGCAGGAATCCGGGTGCGGTCAGCGCCACAAACCACACCAGAACGGTGTGAAGGCCAAAGACATCCCCGAAGCCCCCGATCAGCGGAATGACAAAGCCGCTGATTCCCCAGGCAAAGCCCATCATGAGGGCTGCCACCGTACTGGCGGCTTCCGGAATCAATCTTTGTGCCATCACCACGTTGATCGGGTTGGCCAGCAGCAGGAATCCTCCCGCCAGAGCACAGGTCAAGGTTGAGAGGGGACCGGTTGTCAATAAAAAGGCCAGTGCCATGGGAGCGTAACCGATCATGGAAATGGCGCAGATAATTCTGCCTCCAAAGCGGTCGGCCAGCATCCCTCCAAAAAGTCCGGTGACTCCCCCTGTCAGCAGGAACAAGCTCAGGTGTTGGGCTCCTTCTGTTGCCGTTAGTCCCCGCACGGTGAAGTAGAGGGGAAGAAAGGCCACAAAGACCATATGGTTGAGGGAACGGATCACGACCAGAAAATAGTGAACCGACAGTGGCTTGATCTTCTCCAGGATCTGTTTTTTGAGGTGGGTCTGGCGGACCGGTTCCATCGCCTTCGAAGGTTTGGGGCCGTATGCCAGCAGGTAGGCACTTACCAATACCCCCGGTACCGCCGCCCAGTAGCTTTGGTCGAGTCCGGCTAAAGTGATCACGCTGGTGATGTAGATCGGACCGATTCCGTAACCGATCATTCCACCCGTGATGAAGACCGACATCTCAAAGCCGGGTCGTTTATCGGAGACTTCTCTGGTGACAGCGGCACCTTGAGGATGGAAGGCGGCGATACCCACCCCACCCAGGATGACCAGAACCAGCAGAGCATAAAAGTTCGGGGCGATTCCCAGGGAACAGATGAAGATCCCCGAAATGGCGGGTCCAAGAGCCGCGAATGCCTTGTGACGCAGGTGATCCGCCAGGTAGCCATAGAGGGGCTGCATCAAAGAACTGGAGAAGACCAGGGCGCCGCCCAGAAGGCCCGCCTCGGTCAGCGTGAGATTCAAAGATTCACGAAGAAAAGGGAGGAAGACCCCCAACATGCTCGCGTAGGCATCAATGAAAAAGTGGGCGGCCGATAGTGTCAGAATCGATCGGTGAACTCTCATCGCGACAAAGAGCGTATTTTGACACAATCGGCGCAGTTTGCGTAAGGTTTGCGGGGTTGAATCCGATCATGGATCGACCATGAACCCTGTCGGAAGTAGGATAGAATGGCCGCGTGAGAATTTCCGATTTCGACTATCTGTTGCCTTCGGAGTTGATTGCCCAGCATCCCAGCCAACATCGAGACGACTGCCGCCTGATGGTGGTGGACCGCCGTTCGCGGAGCTTTCAACACAGCCGGTTCAGAGATCTTCCCAGCTTTCTTTCCCCCGAGGATCTGGTGGTCTTGAACAATACCCGGGTCATTCCAGCGCGTCTGCATGCCAGTCGGAAGGGCCGACAGGAAAAAATCGAGGTTTTCCTGCTTCGCCGTGTTGAAGGAAATGTGTGGGAGGCCCTGATCAAACCAGGCAGGAAAGCTCGACCGGGCGTGTGTCTGGTGTTCGAGCCGGGTCGGTTCGAGGCCAGGGTGGTGGAGGATTCTCCTACCGCCGTTCGGCGGCTGGAATTCAAGTATTCAGGAGAGTTCCGGGACTGGATCAACCAGTTGGGTGAGACGCCCCTGCCTCCCTACATTAGCCGGCCTCCCCAGCCGGAGGATCGGCAGGATTATCAAACCGTCTTTGCAAGAGTGGACGGATCGGTAGCGGCACCGACGGCAGGCCTTCACTTCACCGAGGTGCTCATTCGGCAATTATGCAGCTGTGAGATCACCCTCCATGTCGGGTATGGAACTTTCAAACCCATTACCGAGGACCAGGTGGAAGGCCACCGGATGGATCAGGAATACTATGAGATCGGGCAGAAAGCCGCTGCACGGATCCAGGACCAGCTGGGGCAGAACAATCGGGTGGTGACGGTAGGCACCACCTCCACCCGCGCCCTGGAGCATGTTTTTGCAGAGCATCAGGGTGTGGTACCCGGTCAGGGCTGGACCGATCTTTTTATCTATCCGGGGTTCAGTTTCGGAATAACCGGAGCCCTCATCACAAATTTTCATCTCCCCCGATCGACTCTACTGCTGCTGGTGTCAGCTTTCGCCGGAAAGGAGCTGATCCAGGAGTGCTACCGCGAGGCCGTCCAGCAGAAGTATCGGTTCTATAGTTACGGCGACGCTATGCTGATTCTCTGAGCCGGACGTTTCGTCCGGCTCAGAGCGTTCTACGTTCCACGTTACTTGTACTTCCGACCCACTAGCCCGGAGTGCTTCAGGTGTTTCATGAGACCTGATAACAGACAACTGAGCCGGACAGCTTTCTGGCAAAGAGATCGGAAGTCGTTCTCACCTATGTACGCTTGATCGAAGGCAACAAAAAGCTGGGCGCGATTTTCTCCGCATGAACGCTTGGCCATAGCCAAGAACTGGATAAACTCTCGATTTTCATCACGTTCAAAACCTTCGGCAATAATGGCATTGTGGAGATGGCCGACCGTCGAATTTGATTTTTGAGACTAATGTCGTGGGAAAATTTACCTATTGAACTTATGGAATAGATTGCGTTGGCAAGGGTTCGGGCTGCCTGCCAGGCGTCCAGGTCTTCAAACTGCTTGATTGTCGCCACACCTACAAGAGCGTTTCAACCGGGAAATAGGCGAATGTTTCTCGACCTGAACGATAAAACATGAAACATGTAACATGAAACATGAAATATGAAACGTGGAACCTGGAACGTGGAACGCGCAGGTCTTTGACCTGCGCTCTTCTTCAACCCATGAGTCCGAACTCATAATCGGTGACGTTCTTGAAGGCTTCCTGCATGTGTTCCTTGATCCTGTCCACCAGTGCCTTTTCGGTCAGGCGAATGGCTTCTCGGGAGACGCCATACTGATCAGCGATTTTCTGCAAGGTTTTGGGGCTCTCAGCAGTGAGCCGATCGTAGAGGATCGTCTTCTGGCGGTCATTCAAAGTGGTGGAGAATTCTTTAATCTCCTGATTGAAAAGATCCTGGAGCTCTCCACGGGCAAGATTTTCGTCGATCATCTCCTCGGTCGCCTCCAGGGTGTCCAGGTATCGTATTGATGACTCTCCGTCACCGATCGTGGCGTCCAGACTCAAGTCGGAGAATTCAATGCTTTTTTCGACTTCGCGGACATCCTCCTGACTTACATTCAGCCGCTTGGCGATCAATGCCGGAGTGGGTTCGATCCCCTGCAATCGAAGTTTTTCCTTTTCCTTGCGTAAATTAAAGAGCAGCTTGCGCCGTTGGTTGGTGGTACCCACTCGAACGATTCGGAAGTTGTCCAGGATAAACTTGATGATATAGGCCTTGATCCACCAGGAAGCGTAAGTGGGCAGCCGTGCCTCTCGATAGGGATCAAAGCGTTTGACGGCTTCCATCAAACCGATGTTGCCTTCCTGAATCAGATCCAGTGCATTGCTGTAGACTCGATTGTAGAGCCTGGCAATTTTCACCACCAGTTGCAGGTTCGAGGTGATGAGGCGATAAGCCGCCTGTTCATCGCCCTGCTCGCGGTATAAAACGGCCAGCCGAGTTTCCTCTTCCTGGGTCAGGGGTTCGAATTTGCTGATTTCCAGCAGATACTTGCGCAGCGGATCGAGCTTGGCAAGCTTACCCTGATCCGGGGGCGTCGGCTCGGGGCCCTTGGTCTCCAGAAGTGATTCAAGGGCGTCTTCGGAGGATGGTTCCTTGGACTCGGTCATCAGTGCACGGTCCGGGTCTTTTTTGTCATGAAGTCCATCAGAATATAGCTGGCCAGGTCCACGGTAGTGGCGAGCTTTTCCGCGTAGCGTTGCTGGCGGGGGAGATAGACGATGGGAAGTTCGTCGCCCTCTTCGGAGATCCGACTCTGGCAGACACCGCAGATCGGAAAGAAAGGATCGTCGTTGATTTCGCAGCCCGCAATAGCCGGTACTTCGGGGTCCAGGAACTCAGTCAGGGCACGCAGGATGCGGCTCTTGGCCTGTCCGCGCAACCCCAGGAGAATGAGGTTGTGTCTGGCCAAAAGAGCATTCACGATGCCCGGAACCACCGAATCCTGGTAACCGACAATATCTGGGAAAAGCGTC
>JAYZBY010000165.1:0-21300 GCA_036338555.1 Acidobacteriota bacterium
TTTACTGCGAGCATGGTGACCGGAGCCTGAGGGCGACCCAGTACCTGAAGCAGCAGGGATTTGAAAACATCCGCTCTCTCAAAGGCGGATTTGCAGCCTGGTCGGAAGCGAACTGAAGTTCGCGTCCGACAAATCTGAAATTCGAAATCCCAAATTCGAATTCGGAGGGTCCTACTCCTTCGTCGACGAGTCCGGAGTTTCCGATTTAGGACTTCGAAGTTAGGATTTCTTTATCGTTCTGTTTCTCAAGATAGCACCAAAAATCTTCATTAACTCCTGGCTTTCTTCAAAAAGAAGTTGGCGTTCTTGCCCCAACGTACCGGTGGAGGACAAATCGATCAGATTGAGCCAATAGCCGCTCTCCCTGGCTTCCTTGCGACAGATCCTGATTCGCATCAGAAAGTCCTTTTTACCCAAAGCATTGTTTGCTGCAATGTAGTTGGTCCCTACTGAGCCAGAGGCCCTTAATAATTGTCTTGCATCTTCACGATTCCATAGCGTCATGGAAATCATTTTGATGAGGACTCGTACTCGTTTAGCAAATTGAAAGGTGCGATCTTCTAAATCGAATAATTGGCTGCCTTTTCTTGAACCTATAGGCGATTTCCCCTTCTTAACTTAAACGTTTGAAAATCAGAAATGACGAATGTTTTTTCATCTCAACCTAGATTATTTCGGATTTCTTCTTTCACTGGCACGGCCGTCCACCCCAACCCATCTGGATTCTGATTACCTCCTGTTGTATGTTCTTCCCATGATCGAAACCATTGAATGGACCGATGACGGCGTCGTCATGATCGACCAGAGACTGCTCCCGACCGAGGAGATCTACAACACCTATCAAACGGTCGAAGAAGTGGCCGAGGCGATTGTGACCATGGTGATCCGTGGAGCCCCCGCCATTGGCGTGGCAGCGGCCATGGGTATTGCCCTGGGAGTGAAAAATCTGGATTCCAGGGACGATTTGGAGGACAGGTTCGCCGCCATTGTCCAGACCATTCACGATACTCGTCCCACGGCCCGCAATCTTTTCTGGGCCATCGAGCGCATGAACAAGATTTTCGAAAGCCATAAGGAAGAATCGTTGGCGAAGCTCCAGGATGCCTTGAAGGACGAAGCCATCCAGATTCATGATGACGACATCGAGATCAACCGCAAAATGGGTCAAAATGGCCAGGCGCTTCTCTCACAGGACAGCACCGTGCTCACCCACTGCAATGCCGGCGCCCTGGCAACGGCCGGCTATGGGACCGCCCTGGGCGTTATTCGGGCGGCTGTGGAGAACGGCAAGGAGATCCGGGTCTTTGCCGATGAAACGCGGCCCTTCCTGCAGGGCTCCCGCCTGACCGCCTGGGAGATGATGAAGGAGAAGATCCCCTGTACGCTGATCACCGACAACATGGCTGGATACTTCATGAAGGCCAACCAGATCCAGGCCGTCGTGGTGGGAGCGGATCGGATTGCCGGAAATGGCGATGTCGCCAATAAAATCGGAACCTACACCGTGGCCGTTTTGGCCAGGGAGCACCAGATACCCTTTTATGTGGCCGCCCCTCTGTCCACCATTGACCTGGGGACACCGACCGGAGAGGAGATTCCCATCGAGCAAAGGGACATTACCGAAGTGACCCATATCAAGGGACAAACGCTGGTTCCGCCCGGCATTTCCGTGGCCAATCCCGCCTTTGACATCACGCCCAATAAACTCGTTTTAGCCATCATCACCGAGAAAGGGGTCGTCAAAGCCCCTTATCAGGAGTCGATCGCGGCCCTTTTCGAGCCATGATTGTTCTGGGTCTAGAGTCCAGCTGTGATGAGACCGCTGCCGCACTTATCGAGGATGGGAAAACGATCCTCTCCAGCGTGGTCTCCTCACAGGTCCCGGTCCACAAAGAATTTGGCGGTGTGGTCCCCGAACTGGCCAGCCGCGAGCACGTTGACAACATCTGCTTCGTGGTCGAGCAGTGTCTCCAGGAAGCCGATCGGAACTGGAAACAGATTGACGCGATCGCCGTGACCAGGGGACCGGGTCTGGTGGGCGCCCTGCTCGTCGGAATGGCCTATGCCAAAGGACTAGCCTACGCTCTGAAGATTCCCTTTGTCGGAGTCAACCATCTGGAAGGGCACATCGCGTCGATTCTTCTGGATCATCCCCAGGCCGAGTTTCCCGCCCTTTCTCTGGTGGTCTCGGGAGGTCATACCAGTCTTTTTTATCTGAAGGAACCCGGAGACTACCAGGAGATTTCGCGAACCGGCGACGATGCCGCCGGGGAAGCCCTCGACAAACTGGCCAAGCATCTGGGCCTGGGATATCCTGGAGGGCCCATTATCGATCAACTGGCTCCTGAAGGGGATCCTAAAAAGATCGCTTTTGCCATCCCCAAGACCAGCCGGAATGCCCTTGATTTCAGCTTTAGTGGGATCAAGACGGCGGCCCTCCGTTATATGCAGCAAAACCACCTGGAGCCGCTGGAGAATGCGGAGGAAGTACCGCAGTCCATCCTAGATCTGGTGGCCAGCTACCAGAGTTCCATCGTGGATCAACTGCTGGATCGCCTCAAGAAGGCGCTCAAGAGCCATCCGGTCCGCTCGGTTCAGATCTCCGGAGGCGTTTCCTGCAACAGCGAACTACGCCGGCGCAGCAAAGAAGCTTTTACCCGGCAGGGACTGAGCGTTTACTATCCGCAGCCCCGGTTAACCACCGACAACGCGGCCATGATTGCCGCGGTCGGAGCCGCTCGGCTCGAGAGCCAGACGGCGGATTCCTTTGATTTGACCGCCGACCCCAACCTGAGGCTCGGCGAAGCCGGCTGACCCCTGACCGCTGACCGGCTGACCAGTAGAATCCAGAATGAAGAGTCCGGAATGTGGGAGGCGCCTCAGTGCGCCGATTCCGGAAGACTGGTACAACGACCTAGCCGTGGGCGCACGGCCGTGCGCCCCTACACTCCTGTTTTTTCTGCTAAAATCCTTTAAATGACTGACTTCCGCAAGCTCCTGCCCTATATTCGCCCCCAGTTCCACCTGCTGGTGGTGGCGTTGCTGCTTCTGGTGGTCAGTGGTGCCCTGGAGACCCTCCTGATCATGCTGCTGGCGCCCATCTTTAATCAGTTGTCCTCGGTTGCCGGGGTGGAGGTGAGCGGCGAGGATAAATTCGCTTTTCTTCAGGAGTTTCTGGGGTTGAGTTCGGGTAATCTGGTGCAGATTGCGTTCCTTCTGGTGGCTTTTTCCTTCTTCAAGGGATTGTTTCTTTACTTTGCCGAGTATTCGATGAGCTACAGCGGCCAGCAGGTGGTGGCCTCGCTGCGTAACCATCTCTATGGCCACCTGTTGGATCAATCGTTGGCCTTTTATGGTCAAAATCCCACCGGAAAACTGATGGCGCGGGTGGTGACCGACACCGAACGGATTCAGGAAACGGTCAGCAAGACGCTGACCGATTTCATTCGGCAGGTGCTGTTGCTGTTGTTTTTTCTGGGACTGGTTTTTTACACCGAATGGAGACTGGCTCTGCTGTCCTTCCTGATTGCGCCGGTGGTGTTAACGATCACCCTAAAAATGGGGCGAAAAATGCGTCATGTTAGCCAATGCAGCCAGGAGAATCTAGCCGAGATCTCGCATCTGCTTCAGGAGACCATTGCCGGACAGCGCATTGTCCAGGCCTTTGGAATGAAGGAGTACGAGGGCAAGCGATTCAGTCAGTCGGTAGAAAACCTGGTGCAGACCAATCTGAAGGCAACCCGGATCAGCGCCCTCAGCTCGCCGCTGGTGGAATTTATCGGATATCTCTCGTTCGTGCCCTTTCTTCTTTATGCCAATTATCAGATCAACCGGGGATTCACGATCGGGGCCTTCGTGGTTTTTGTGGCAGCTCTTTTTCGCTTGTATGAGCCGGTTCGGAAGCTTTCACGGATGCACCTGGTCTTCCAGCAGGCCTTCGCCTCTTCCACTCGAATCTTTGATCTTCTCGATACTCACATTGAGATTCAAGATGCTCCCGGTGCGCGGGAACTGGCTCCCATTCAAAAAGAAATTGCTTTTGAAGAGGTATCCTTTCATTACAAGGGGCCGGAGTCCCAGCTCGTTTTGCGGGACATCGATCTCACCATCTCAAAAGGGGAAATCGTGGCCCTGGTGGGGAGCAGCGGTGCCGGGAAAAGTAGTCTGGCCAGCCTGATTCCCCGCTTTTTCGATGTCGCCGCCGGGCGGATCGCCATCGATGGTCAGGACATCCGCGAGGTTTCTCTGGAGTCGCTTCGGCGTCAGATTGCCATCGTCACCCAGGAGACCTTTCTCTTTAACGATACCCTCCAAGACAACATCGCCTACGGACGAGAAGACTGCACGCTGGAGGACATCGAAGCTGCGGCCCGGGCTGCCTTCATCCACGATTTCATTACCGAGCTGCCCCAGGGCTACGCCACCATCATCGGTGAGCGCGGACAGCTCGTCTCGGGAGGACAGCGTCAGCGGATCGCCATTGCGCGGGCCATTCTAAAAGGCGCGCCGGTACTTATTCTGGATGAAGCCACCTCGGCTCTGGACAGTGAATCGGAGCGCCTGGTTCAGGAGGCTCTCTACAATCTCATGCAGCATTGTACGACCCTGGTGATTGCCCACCGCCTCTCCACGGTTCGACAGGCCGACCGGATTGTCGTTCTGGAGGCCGGCCGGATCGTTGAAACCGGGAACCACGAAACCCTTTTGGAGGTTTCAGGAGTGTATCGGAAGTTGTATGATCTTCAGTTCGCCGATGGGGGATTGGTTCCCTCGTCAGGTCGCAAGGTAGGATAATGATGCGCAGCATGACAGGATTCGGACAAGCCAGCACGGCCACCGAGGCAATCCATGTGGCCGTCGAGATTCGAACGGTCAACAGCCGCTATCTGGATCTCAATTTACGCCTGCCCAAGGAGCTGTCCAGTTTGGAACCGGAACTGCGCAAAGAAGTCCAATCCAGTCTGAGCCGGGGCCGGGCCGATGTCTATCTGGATCTGACCCTCAAGTCGGGGTCCCAATACGATTTAAACGAAGCGGTGGTCGAAAACTACCTTGCGACGGCGGATAAGATTCGGGCCCTGGGGGCGGAGGGAAAACTGGACGTGTCAACCCTTTTTCAGCTTCCCGGCGTGATCAGGCCTCAGCCGGTGGATCTTGCGGCCGGAGGTCTGGTGGAAACCGTTAAAACCACCTTCAGGGAGGCCCTGGAGAAGGTGGTCAGCACTCGAACCAGTGAGGGGAGTGAGCTCAAGAAAGACTTTCTCCAGCACCTCGAGAAGCTCCAGCAGCTGACCGATTCCATCGATCAGCAGGCCGAAAAGGTCCCCGATTATCATCGCCAGAAGCTGACCAAGAGGCTGGAGCGGCTCCAGCAGGAGGGCGCGGTCGATGAGACCCGGATGACCCAGGAGATCCTCCATTTTGTCGAACGAGCGGACATTACCGAGGAAATCACCCGTTTGCGCAGTCACCTTTCCCATTTTGAGCAGGAGTTAAGGGGAACGGAGTCCGGCGTCGTCGGTCGGCGTCTTGATTTCATCACTCAGGAGTTGGGCCGCGAGATGAATACCATTCTTTCCAAGTCGCCTTTTACCGAACTTTCCGAGCTGGCGCTGGAAGGGAAGACGGAAATCGAAAAAATCCGGGAGCAGGTTCAGAATGTCGAGTAGAGGTTCGCTCTATGTCATCAGCGGGCCGTCCGGATCGGGAAAGTCCAGTCTGGCCAATCGGGCCCTGGAGGAGATTCCCAACCTGAGATTCTCGGTGAGCCACACCACCCGCAAGCCCCGGTCCGGAGAGCAGGACGCCAAGGAGTATTTTTTCGTTTCCGAGGAGAAATTCCAGGCAATGGTCGAGGAGAACGGCTTCATTGAGCATGCCTGCGTCTTTGGCTATTACTACGGGACCAGTGAACAAAGCGTGGAATCCCTGCGCCGGGAGGGCTGTGATGTGCTGTTGGATATCGATGTACAGGGTGCCCGCCAGGTTCGGGAGTCCCATCCGGAAGCCGTCTTGATCTTCGTTTTTCCGCCTTCTCTTGAAGTGCTGACCCAGCGCCTCAAGGGCCGAAAATCCGATGATGAAAATGTTATTGTTAGGAGGCTCAACACTGCAAAAGAAGAAATAAACGCTTTTCGGAATTATCAATACGTTATTATTAATGGTGACTTCGAGGAGTCGGTCGCTGAGTTAAAAGCCATTATTCAGGATGCCGGCTCCGCCTTCCGTCTGGAGAATCGAAAGGATCGGGCGGAAGAGATTATCAAAACTTTTTTTTTGGGAGAATTAGATGATTATTCAGATACCGAAAGAATTCGACAGTAAGTTCAGGTTTATTCTGGTGGCTGCCGAACGGGCCAAACAGATCCAAAACGGTGCGCCTGTCCGGCTGGATCTGGACTCGCGAAAGCCGGCCTTTCTGGCCATTCGAGAGGTCGAGAAAAACCTGGTTTCCTACGAAATCTTGGATGAGAAAGACAAAGAAGAGAACGAGTGAAGATTATCCTGGGCGTGACGGGCTGCATCGGAGCCTACAAGTCAGCGGTCATCCTTCGACTTTTGCAAAAGGAAGGATTCGAAGTCTTCCCCGTGATGACCCGGTCCGCCCAGCAGTTCATTACCCCTCTCACTCTGGAAAAGCTCTCGGGCCATCCGGTCGTCACGGATCTTTTTAGGGATCAGACCGTTCAGATCGAGCATATCGAGCTGGCTCGAAAGAGCGATCTTCTCCTGGTGGCTCCGGCTACGGCCAATGTCCTGGGAAAGTTTGCCCAGGGCATCGCCGATGATTTTCTGAGTACGTTATACCTTTCCACCACCACGCCGGTGATCATGGCTCCGGCCATGAACGTTGAAATGTGGCACCACCAGGCGATCCAGGATAATGTCGGAATCCTGAAGGAAAGAGGCGTGGTCCTGGTGGAACCGGGATCGGGCTACCTGGCCTGCGGAGAAGTGGGTGAAGGACGCCTGGCCGAGCCTGAACTGGTCCTGGAAGCGGTGCTCAACATCTTTGACCGAAAGAAGTCGCTGCTCGGGAAAAAGGTCCTGATCACGGCGGGCCCCACCGTTGAGGACATCGATCCGGTGCGATTTTTGTCCAATCGCTCCTCAGGCAAGATGGGCTATGCCATGGCCCGCGAAGCTCAGTTGCGGGGTGCCCGGGTGGTGCTGATTTCGGGTCCCACCCAGCTGGAAGCCCCTCGGAACGTCGATCGGGTTTCGGTTCGCTCGGCAGTGGAAATGGCCGAGGCGGTGTTTCACCATTATGAGGACTCCCACATCGTGGTGATGGCGGCGGCCGTGTCGGACTTTACCCCTTCCCTACCGGCTTCCGAGAAAATCAAAAAGGAAACCATGGATCCGGCTATCCAGCTGGAGAAGGCCACCGATATCCTGGCGATTCTGGGAGAGCGAAAGACCGATCAGTTGCTGGTGGGTTTTGCCGCAGAGACCGAGGATATTCGCGCCAATGCACGTCGCAAACTGCACGAAAAGGGCCTGGATCTGATTGTGGCCAATGATATTTCCCGGGATGACAGGGGATTCGCCTCTGACTTCAATGAAGCGATCCTTCTGGATCCAAGCGGAGAAGAACAAGCCCTTCCCAAACTGCCCAAATCAGAACTCTCCAGGATTCTGTGGGATAAGATTGAATCTGTTTCGCACGTCAAACGATAGATCAAAACAATGATTAGCAGCTCTTCGGTCCCTTGGTCTCCTGGTCTGTGGTCTGTGGTCTGTGGTCAGGGGTTAGGGGTCAGGGGTTCGTGAAGTCCGGTTTCGTTGCCCTGATCGGTCGTCCCAACGTGGGCAAATCCACCCTCCTGAATCGGCTGATCGGCGAGAAGATCGCCATCGTCAGCGACAAACCTCAAACCACTCGCCATCGCATTTTAGGAGTCCGGACCCGGGACGAAAATCAGGCTATTTTCGTAGATACCCCGGGCATTCATCGCCCCGGACATCGGCTGAACGAACGGATGATGGAAGAGGTCTACGACTGCCTGCGGAGCGTGGACCTGGTGGTTCAAGTGGTGGATGCCTCCGAGAGTTACGGCAAGGGTGAGGAGTATGTGCTGAATTTGATCCAGAAGACCGAAAAGCCCACCATCCTGGTTCTCAACAAGGTCGACATGATCAACCGGGCCAAGGTCTTGCCCTCCCTCGAGTTTTACAGCCAGCAGTTCGAGTATCGCGAGATGATCCCTCTCTCGGCCGTCAAGGGGGATAATTTCAAGGTGCTCGAGCAGAAGATAGCGGAAAACCTTCCCCAGGGGGAATGGCAGTATCCGGAGGATTATCTGACCAATCAGACCGAACGCTCGGTTGTCTCGGAAATCATCCGAGAGAAGGTTCTGCGTCGCACGCGCAAGGAACTCCCCTATTCCACGGCGGTTCTGGTGGAGGACTTTGATGAGGAACGGCGAGAGCAGGGATTCGTACGGATTGTGGCCTCCATTATCGTCGACAAGCAGAGCCAGAAAAAGATTGTCATCGGACGGGCGGGCCGCCTGGTCAAGACGATCGGGACGGAAGCTCGTCTGGATATTGAGAAGTTTCTTCAAGTGAACAAGGTCTACCTGGACCTGAACGTCAAGACCATCCCCGGGTGGAGAGATCGTGAGCAGTTACTGGACCAATTGGGTGTCAGGTCCACCGATTATATTGGCCCCTGAACAACAGACCACAGACCCATTTGGTAGCGGCCGCTCTATGAGCGGCTCCGGCGGTCAACCGGTCAGGGGTAAGCGGTCAGGGGTTAGGGTTTCCCCATGCGTGAGATCGTCCAACAACTCAAATTCTTCGCTGAACTAGGAGTGACCCATTTGGATGTCCAAACCGTGAGCCAGCCCCCCACGCTGGAGGAAGTTCGCCAGGAACTGGGGGATTGTCAGCGCTGCAAGCTCCACGCCGGGCGCACCAAACTGGTGTTCGGAGTGGGCAATCCGGCGGCTGACCTGATGTTTGTGGGAGAGGCTCCCGGGGCGGATGAAGACGCCCAGGGGATCCCCTTTGTGGGAAGGGCGGGCCAGTTGTTGACCAAGATCATCGAGGCCATCGATCTGAGCCGGGAACAGGTCTACATTGCCAATATCCTGAAGTGCCGGCCTCCCGGTAATCGCGATCCCGAGCCCGACGAGGTCCAGACCTGTGAGCCGTTTCTGTTTCAACAGATTGAAGCCATCCAACCCAAGATCATCGTGGCGTTGGGGAAATACGCCGCTCAGAATCTACTGCGCACCAAGACTCCCATCTCCAAGATGCGGGGGGAGTTCGTTCGATTTCAAAATTGTTGGCTCCTTCCCACTTTTCATCCTTCCTATCTGCTTCGCAACCCTTCGGCCAAACGCCAGGTATGGGAGGACATGCAAAAGGTCCGCGACCGCTTGAAAGAACTAACCAGCTGACAACTGACAGAAGATCCAGAATGATGAGTCCGGGAGAGTGGGAGGCGACACCGTGTAACGGCCGCTCTGCGAGCGGCCCTCCGGAGTGTGGGAGGCGCCTCAGTGCGCCGAATCCTAGGGTTGCGGTTTTCTTTCAAAGGGCGCTAAATAGCAACATCGGTAAGGTGAACATGGGACTCCCAACTCAGAACCTTCAGTCTCCCTCCTTCCCCCTCCTGTCTCCTGTCTTCTTCCTCCTGACCCATGACTCCTGAAACCTTTGCCGATATCGCCGTCCCCCGACCGCTCTTTCAAACCTTCACCTACGCGGTTCCGGACTCCATGAAAAAGGCTTTGGCTCCCGGGAGCCGGGTGGTGGTCCCTTTTGGAAGACAGCATCTCGTTGGCATGACGGTCAGAGTCCACCAGGAGCCCCATTCGGGTGAGGTCAAGCCCATCCACCAATTGCTTGACCGGGAACCTGTTTTATCCGGCCGGCTCCTCGAACTGGGCCTGTGGGTGGCGTCCTACTATCTGGCTCCTCCCGGGGAGGCGTTGAAAGTCATGCTGCCTCCCGGGTTGCTGGCCCGAAAAGTGGATAAGGAGCAGCTCTCGGGAAAGTTCTGGCCGGAAAAGTGGCGGCTAGCCGTGGTCGGGGTCACTCCCGGAGAGGTGAAGCTCACCGCCCGCCAGCGGGAAGTTCTGGAGCAATTGACCCATTTGCCGCTTCCGGTTGTGGTCCAGCCCTTTTTGCGCCGGATGAAATGCAGCAAGTCGATTCTCAAGACCCTGGCCTCCAGGGGCCTGATTGAGATGAAGGAGGTCCAGGCCTATCGTTCTCCCTGGACCCATTCCGAGTCTTCTCTGGAGGTCCAGAAGCACTTGTTGACTCCGGATCAGCAGCGCATTTTCAGCAAGATCCAGAAACACCTGGCCTCGGCCGAGTTTCGCAGCATGTTGATTCATGGGGTGACCGGAAGCGGGAAGACCGAGATTTACCTCAACGCCATTGCCGAGGCCCTGACCCGAGAGCGGTCGGCGCTGGTTCTGGTGCCGGAGATCGGGTTGACGCCTCAGATATCGCGTTACTTCCGGGCCTGGTTTGGCGAGCAGGTGGCGATTCTTCACAGCGCTCTTTCTGAAGGGGAGCGCTTTGATCAATGGCAGAAGATTCGACGGGGGGAGGCCCGGGTGGTGGTCGGAACCCGTTCCGCGGTATTTGCCCCCCTTCGAAATCTCGGCGTGATTGTCGTGGATGAGGAACATGATGGTTCTTACAAACAGGAAGATCTGCCTCGCTACAATGCCCGCGACGTGGCACGCAAGCGGGGCCAGCTGGAAGGGGCCCTGGTGATCCTGGGCAGTGCGACGCCTCAGCTGGAGACCTTTTATCAGTCGGTCCAGGGGGGAGAGCTGGAGTATGAATCGCTGGACTCGCGCATTCTGGAGCGCCCACTTCCGACCGTACAGGTGGTCGACATGCGTCAGGAGTTTCAAAAACATGGCAAGGCCGTGGTCGTCTCCGATTTACTGGCCAGATCGATTGCCCAGCGCTTGAATGACAAGGAGCAGGTTCTTATCCTGCTCAATCGCCGGGGCTACGCCTCGGCACTGCTGTGCCGCAGCTGCGGTCATACAGAAAGCTGCGAACACTGCAGTATCAGTCTCACCTACCACCGCCACTCCAACCGCCTGGTTTGCCATTACTGCGGTTTCCTGAGATCCCTTCCCAAACGGTGCGGGGTCTGCGCCAAGGAGTACATCTTTTTTCTGGGCCAAGGGACCGAGAAAGTCCAGCAGCTCCTGGGCGAACTCTTCCCCGCTGCCCGGATCGACCGGCTGGATCGGGACACCGTCCAGAGAAAAGGGAGCTTTCAGAGGATTTTAGGTGCTTTTGCCGTCGGCGACACCGACATTCTGGTCGGCACCCAGATGATCGCCAAAGGTCACGACTTTCCCCGGGTAACGCTGGTCGGGGTGCTGACGGCGGAGCAGGCCCTCAAGATGGCCGACTTTCGTGCCGCTGAGAGAACTTTTCAACTCCTCACCCAGGTGGCCGGGCGGGCGGGAAGGGGAGAGCAGCCCGGAGAGGTGGTGATCCAGACCTACTATCCCAATCACTACAGCCTCAGGCATGCCCGGTCCCAGGACTACCGGCTTTTTTTCGAGGAAGAGATCCGATTCCGTCGCAACTTTCAGTATCCTCCCTTCACCGCTCTGGCCAACTGTGTGCTCCAGGGCGAGCAGCCCCGGCAGATTCGCGACCAGGCCGAGCAGCTGGCTGATCTTCTGCTGCACTACCGCACCCGTCTCTCCAGCGGAAGACGCATGCGCGTTCTGGGTCCGGCCCAGGCACCACTGGAAAAGCTGAAGGGACAATACCGGTTTCAGATCCTGATCAAGGCGACCAGCCGCAAGGAGCTTCACGATGTGCTGGCGTCGGCCATGGATGAGCTTCGCCGGAAAAAATCCTCTCTCAAGAAGTCTTCCATTGATGTTGACCCTCTGAACTTGCTCTAATGAGGGTGTGATCGCCGTATCCATCCACACCCGGGTTCTGGAGCAGATGATCCAGCATGCTTGCCGGGCTTATCCCCGGGAATGCTGTGGTCTGCTTTCCGGCCTGGGAGATGCCATTGACGGTGCCCGGCAGACCCCCAACCAGAGCCGCAACTCCAAGCAGTTCTCGGTGCCTCCCGAGCAGCTTTTCGCCTTCTTTAAGGAACTCCGTCAAAAGGGCAGGCGCCATCTGGGGATCTACCATTCCCACCCTCGGAGCGAGAGCCTTCCTTCGGCTCTTGATGAATCGGAATTTCATTATCCGGAAGTAAGTTACTGGATTGTCTCTCTTAAAGAAGATGAACCGAAAGTCGGTTGTTTCAGATGGCACAGGGGCGGGTTTGAAAAGATCGCTTTTGAGGTCATCCAAACTCCGGACGAACACGGCAGGGTGTAAAATGAAGGTAGTGAAAACGAGACTCTCCGAGCAGGATGTCTTTGCCAATCTCCGGGACTGGGCCCCCGAAGATCTCCTGAGTTTTCTGGATCAGGTGGTTTTGCTGTTGCCTGAGGAAGTCCGGTTCCGTCTCAAGCAGGTCATCGATTCGCTCTCTCCCGAAGGCGACAACATGCACAAGGTACTGGAGCTGGTTCGGAGTCAGTGGAGAGGCATTCAGTCGGACCAGTGGATTCAGATCGCCGTGGCGGGTTCGGCCCGAACCGGCAAGAACTCGCTGATCAACGCCATTGCCAGCCGTCAGGATCCAGAGGCGGATTCGATCTTCACCATCGTCGACATTCAAGGGCTCGACGAGTACCTGGGGTACAAGGCCGATCGAACCTGGCTCGGGAAGTTCGATTTTGCCGAGGTCATCCTGTTGGTGCTGGATGCTCAGTATGAGGTTTCCGATTCCACCCTCAGCATGTACCAGCGGCTCAGCAGCCTGGACAAACCGGTTCTGGTCATCCTCAACAAAATGGACCTGGTCGAGCGTCCCTGGAAGGCCCTTCGAGAGGCCGGCAGGCAGCTGGGGACCACGGTGTTGTCGTTCTCTTCGATGCAGCCGGAAACGATCGACAAGCTGCTCAAGTCGATCGTCGATGCCAATCCCAGGACCTTTGCTCCCTTCACCGGGAGCTTCCCCGAATTTCGGCGGACTATTTGCAACGGGATCATCTCCCAGGCGGCCTTTGCGGGAGCCGTGGTGGGCGCCGTCCCCATTCCGGTCAGCGATCTTCTGCCCATCACCGCCATCCAGACCGGAATGCTTCTGAAAATTGCTCGGGCTTTCGGCTATCACCTGAACCGCCAAAGGGCCCGGGAACTGATTCCCATGTTGCTGGCGGGTCTGGCGGTCGGAGAAGGGTCTCATTGGCTGCGTGCCCGTTATCCGCATTATCGATCGCTCATCTCCGTATCGGTGGCGGGTGTGTGGACCTTTTGCCTGGGACAGGCCGCCGTTCAATATTTCGAGAAGTGTTCGACCCTGTTCAACCAGGCCGAGTCGCCCCGGTTGTCCTCGGTTCCCGCAGGTTCTTCGATCGAATGACAGGATACCCGGCTCACCACCACCCGGCCTTACCGGACCAGGCTTCGGGGAATCGACCTGGCGCCCGCCAGGAACTGGAGGCCGGCCGCCGGCAGGGAACCCACTCGTTGCGTATCGTTCTTGGCGTCACGGTTACCTTCATGCTGGTGGAGTTGGTGGGAGGGTTGTGGACCAACAGCCTGGCCCTTTTAGCGGACGCCGGACACATGCTGACCGATGCGGCGGCCCTGGGGCTGAGCCTTTTTGCCGTCTGGTTCATGCGCCGTCCCGCCACCGCCGCAAAGACCTACGGCTACTTCCGGGTGGAGATTCTGGCGGCCCTGATCAACGGGACGGCACTCCTGGTGATCGCCTTTTTGATTCTGTGGGAGTCCTACCACCGTTTTCAGAATCCGGAAGCCATCCGCAGTGTTGAGATGTTTGTCATTGCCACCATCGGGTTGGGGGCCAATCTTTTCAGTGCCTGGATCCTGCACGGCTGCCATCAGGAGAGCCTCAACCTGCGAGGGGCGTTCCTTCACATCATGGGGGATGTGCTGGGTTCGATCGGCGCCATGATTGCGGGAATGGCCATCATCTTGTGGGGGATCTACTGGGCCGATCCGGCGGTCAGCGTTCTGGTCAGCTTCCTCATTCTGGTCAGTGCCTGGCGTCTGGTTCGGGATTCCGTCGAGGTTCTCCTGGAGGGCACGCCGGCCCATGTGAACCTGGCTCTCATGAAGAACGAGCTTTGCCAGGTGACCGGCGTCGAATCGGTGCATGACCTTCATGTCTGGACCCTCACCTCCGGCGTTCATGCCATGACCTGTCACGCGGTGGTCAACCAGGAGGAGGAACGCAGCCGTGTGCTGGAACAGCTGATCGCCGTGGCCCGGGACCAGTTCGAAATCGATCACACCACCATCCAGATCGAACACCAGGACCCCTGTCCCAACGACACCACGTTCTGCCATTGATGCGTGTCCGGAATGTGGGAGGCATCTCAAGTGCCGAATCTTAGCGACCCTTGTAGCGGCCTTCCGGAATCGGCGCACGACTCCTTTCTTCTTGTCAGTTGTCAGTTGTCAGCTTTTCTTCGGCGCCTCCCACCCTCCGGACACGTGGAACGTGAAACTTGGAACCTGAAACGCGCTGGTCGAAGACCAGCGGCCTGTGGCCATCCCGATGCCCCCTGTGCTAAACTGCCGCATGCATTTCGTTGGAGTCATACCGGCACGGTTTAACTCCACCCGACTCCCCGGAAAACCCCTTATTGAAATCGCTGGAAAACCGATGATTCAGTGGGTCCACCAGCGCGCGCGCCAGGCTTCGCGCCTGGACGACATCATCGTGGCAACCGACGATGAGCGGATTTTCCGGGCGGTGGAGGGCTTTGAGGGGAAGGCCGTCATGACCTCGGCGGATCACCCTAGCGGGACCGATCGGGTGGCGGAAGTGGCCCAGTCCATCGAAGGCGATGTGTTTATCAATATCCAGGGGGATGAACCCCTGATTCCAACGGAAACCATCGATTCGGTCTGTGCACCCTTTGAAAGAGACGCCGACATTCAAGTGACCACCGCCTGTGTCCAGATAAGCGATCCGGCGGAGGTCAACAGCCCCCACGCGGTCAAGGTGGTGTTCGACCCTCAGGGCCGGGCCCTTTACTTCTCCCGAGCCACCATCCCCCACCGGCGGGGAGTGGGGTCCGTTTACAAGCACCTGGGGATCTATGGGTATCGGCGGGATTTCCTGCGGGTTTTCTCCAGTTTGCCGGTCTCTCCATTGGAGAAAATCGAAAGGTTGGAGCAGCTCAGACTGCTCGAGAATGGGATCCCGATTCATGTCGTCGAGGTCCCGCAAGACAGCCTGGGAGTGGACACCGATGAGGATCTCGACCGTGTCAGACCCCTGTTGGAGAATGAGGCTTCAGGTTCCAGGACGGGCTGAGATGAAGCACTCGAAAGTGGAGGTTGAATGCCGACTAAGTACATTTTCGTGACAGGTGGGGTTTTGAGTTCGCTGGGAAAGGGCCTGGCATCGGCCTCAATCGGTTGTCTGCTGGAGGCCCGGGGCCTGAAGGTCACCCTACTGAAACTGGATCCCTACATCAACGTGGATCCCGGTACCATGAGCCCCTTCCAGCATGGCGAGGTCTTTGTCACCGATGACGGTGCGGAAACCGACCTGGATCTGGGCCACTACGAACGCTTCACCGGGCTGCGTTTAACGGAGGCCAACAACTCCACCACCGGGAAGATCTACCAGACCGTGATCGAAAAAGAGCGGCGCGGTGATTATCTGGGCAAAACCGTCCAGGTGATTCCCCACATTACCAACGAGATCAAGGCCACCATCAAGAAGCTGAGCGATGATCTTGATGTAGTGATCATCGAAATTGGAGGCACCGTCGGCGATATCGAGAGCCTGCCTTTTCTGGAGGCCATTCGTCAGATGCGTATCGACGTGGGGCAGGAGAACAGCACCTTCATTCATCTGACGCTGGTTCCTTTCATGGAAGCCTCCGGCGAATTGAAGACCAAGCCCACCCAGCACTCTGTGAGAGAGCTGCGGGCCATCGGTATTCAACCCGATATTCTGCTGTGCCGGACCGAGCATCTTTTGCCCAAAGAGATCAAGAGCAAGATTGCCTTGTTTTGTAACGTTCCGGCCGAGGCGGTCGTTACCGCCAAGGACGTGGAGAACATCTACGAAGTGCCTCTGGTTTTGCATCAGGAAGCACTGGACTCCATGATCTGTAAGCTGCTCGATTTGCCCGAGGACGGTTGTGATCTGACCTCCTGGGAAGGCCTGGTCGAGGGGATCCAGAATCCGGTCGAAGAGGTCACTGTAGGCATGGTGGGCAAGTACGTGGAGTATGAGGATTCCTACAAGAGTCTCAATGAGGCTCTTCTGCACGGAGGTCTTCCCGATCGCGTGGCGGTCAATTTGAAATGGATCGAATCCGAAGGTCTGGCGGGAGAGGGATGGGAGAGCAAGCTTGAGGATCTGGATGCCATTTTAGTGCCCGGCGGGTTTGGACCCCGGGGGATCAAGGGAATGCTCGAGGGCATTCGCTATGCCCGCGTCAACAAGGTTCCCTACTTTGGCATCTGCCTGGGGATGCAGTGTGCGGTCATCGAGTTTGCCCGCCACGTTTGTGATCTGGATGCCCACAGTTCGGAGTTTGATCCCTCCAGTTCCCACCGGGTCATCTACAAGCTGCGCGAGTTGCTGGGAGTGGGCGAAATGGGGGGAACCATGCGCCTGGGAGCCTACCCGTGTGTGTTGAAGGAGGATTCGCTGGCTCACCAGATCTATCAGGAGGGAGAGATCTCCGAGCGCCATCGACACCGCTATGAATTCAATCGGGAATACGAGGAGCTCCTCACCAGTTATGGTCTGCAGATCTCCGGGAACTCGCCCGACAATAATTTTGTCGAGATCGTGGAAATTCCCGAGCATCCCTGGTTTTTAGCCTGCCAGTTTCATCCCGAGTTCAAATCGAAACCCCTGAAGCCTCACCCGCTGTTTGTCAGCTTCATCCAGGCCGCTGTCGACTACAAGCGCCGGCGAACCGGCCGGCAAGCCGCTACTCCAGCCCAGGACCGGGCACCCGTCAGCAAGGCCGAGTAGATCCGCCGATTGGTCATGGGGTCCGGGTTGTTGGTATCATTTCTGGACCGATGGCACCCACGACAGAAATAACCCTGCGGGACTGGAAGCTGGGAGGGAAGAATCCTTTCTTCCTCATTTCCGGCCCCTGTGTGATTGAAAGTCAGGAGCACTGCCTTCGGATGGCGGAGCGGCTCAAGGCTATCACCTCCTCGCTGGAGATTCCCTGGATCTTCAAGGCCTCCTACGACAAGGCCAACCGGACCTCGATCAAGTCCTACCGGGGACCGGGAAGGGAAGCGGGCCTGAAGGTTCTCCAGAGCGTCAAGCAGCAGTTCGATGTGCCGGTGCTCTCGGATGTCCATGAAGTGGAACAGGTGGCCGAGGCGGCTGAGGTTCTGGACGTCCTGCAGATTCCGGCGATGCTTTCTCGCCAGACCGATCTCATTTTAGCGGCCGTTCAAACGGGCCGGATCGTCAATATCAAGAAGGGTCAGTTTCTGGCGCCCTGGGATGTGGAGCATGTTCTGGAGAAAGCCCGTTCGGCGGGCAGCTCCGGCATCCTCGTCACCGAGCGGGGTGTTTCGTTCGGTTACAATAACCTGGTGTCGGACTTCAGGGCGTTGCCCATTATCCGGGGCCTGGGTGTCCCGGTGGTGTTTGATGCCACCCACAGCGTGCAGCTCCCCGGCGGAGCCGGCGGTTGGAGCGGGGGACAGGCTGAGTTCATTCCCCACCTGGCCCGGGCGGCTGTGGCGGTAGGAACCGACGGCATTTTCATGGAGGTCCACGATCGTCCCGATGAAGCCCTCAGCGACGGAGCCAACGCCATGCAGATCGATCAGCTCGAGGATGTGCTCAAGCAGTTGCAAGAAATCGACCGCTTGGTCAAAGGCTAGTAGGGGCGCACGGCTGTGCGCCCTTCGGTCGTTGAATTTGATAATCTGACCGAATCAGCTCGATCGGGCGGCATCTGCCAACCTGGTCAGGGGTCAGGGGTCAGGAGTTTCAATTGTCCCGGGAAACGGCAAAAAAAGTCTTGAAAATCGAATCCGAGGCGATCGCCGATCTGATCCCCCGGCTTGGGAAGTCCTTCGATCAGGCCCTGGACCTGCTGACCGCTTGCCAGGGGCGAGTGGTGGTGACGGGAATGGGGAAATCGGGCATCGTGTGCCGTAAGATTGCCGCCACCTTCAACAGTACCGGAACCCCTTCCACCTTTCTTCATCCGGCCGAAGCCATCCATGGGGATCTGGGGATGCTGGCCGCCGGGGACGTGGTTCTGGCACTCTCCAACAGCGGAGAGACCGCCGAGCTGGTCCAGTTGGTGGACACCATCAAGCGTTTGGGAATTCCCTTGATCTCGATGGTGGGCAATGGGGAGTCGACCCTGGCCCAGATCTCGGATCTGGTCCTGGATGTGGCGGTCAACCAGGAAGCCTGTCTTCTCGGCCTGGCACCCACCGCTTCCACCACGGCTTCCCTGGCCCTGGGGGATGCCCTGGCCGTTTCCTTGTCCGAGAAAAAGGGTTTCCACCTGGAGGATTTTGCCCGGCTTCATCCCGGGGGAAAACTGGGCAAGAAACTGGCCAAGGTCGGGGCCCTGATGCATCGAGGCCCCCAGTTGCCCAAGGTCCACCGGGAGACTCCCATGGATGAAGTGATCTACGAGATGTCGAGCAAGAAGCTGGGGATCACCAGCGTGGTGGAGGATGAGGATCGACTGGTGGGTGTGATCTCGGATGGAGATCTGAGGCGATTGCTCCAAGATGAGCGGGATGAGGTGCTTTTGCGCACGGCCGGTCAGTGCATGAGCCGGGATCCTCAAACCATCTCCGAGGAGGAGCTAGCCACCAGGGCCCTGAACATCATGGAGCAGAACAAGATTACTTCTTTGATGGTCACTAATGATTCGAAGCAAGTCGTGGGAGTCATCCATCTCCATGATCTGTGGGGAACGGAGATGATCTAGATGATGACAATGACACTGCCTGCTGAAGTTGCGGATCGACTGAAACAGATTCAGCTCCTGTTGCTGGATGTGGATGGAGTTCTCACCGATGGACGTCTGGGGAGGACGGCGGCCGGGGAGGAGATCAAGTTTTTTTCCGTTTACGATGGTCTGGCGATCCGTATGGCCCAGAATGCGGGCTTGCGGGTGGGCTTTCTGAGTGGACGAAAGAGCAAGGAGGTGGAGTCGCGGGCCCGTGAACTGGGAGTCGAGATCGTGGTTCAGGGTTCCAGGGACAAGGCCGGGGATCTGGAGACCATCCTGGCAGAGAGCAGCTTGGAAGCCTCTCAAGTTGCCTACATGGGAGATGACCTTCCCGATCTTCCCGTGCTCAAACGAGTTGGATTCTCGGCCGCACCCGGCAACGCGGCCGAGGAGGTCAGGGAGGGGGTCGACTACGTCACCGAGCGAAAGGGGGGTGAGGGGGCCGTGCGCGAGGTGGTGGATCTTATCCTGAAAGCGGCGGGCAAATGGGACGAAGTCCTGGCCCAGTTCACTTGATCTTCCGGAATGTGGGAGGCGCCTCAGCGCGCCGATTCCAGTTCCCCATACCACCAAGACACAAGGAAGAATTTCACCACAGAGGCACAAAGACACAGAGAAGAAATCTGAGCCAGGGCGGGACGCCCTGACTCAGATGCCTGTCGCTCCTACGGAGTGAGGTCTCACAGCCCTAAGTAGGGGCGCACGGCAGTGCGCCCTTGCCGCCTTCCGAACTATCTATCCTGTTGGGCTCAGCGATATTATATTCAGGCTGTCCCCTTTAGGATCGTTCCAATGTTCCGTTAAAAGGAGGTCTCAAATCCATGCCTGCTCATAGCCCTGAAGAATTGGATCAGTTATTTTCAGAAGCCTTGAATGCCGGTGACCTGGATGCCCTGGTGGCACTCTACGAACCTCAGGCGGTTTTCGTTAGTGAGCCGGGACAGACCGTGGCAGGAACTGCGGCAATTCGTGAGGTCTTGGGCACTTTCGTGTCCATGAATCCGAAAATCACCATGGATGTGTAGACGCTGGGTCAGCTGGATGACCTTGCGCTAACCTCCGCCAGGTGGGAGATGGTTGGTACCGGGCCGGATGGCCAGGCGGTCGAGATGAGCGGTCACAGTAGGGAAGTATGCCGTCGGCAGGCTGATGGAACCTGGCTCTTTGCCATCGACGACCCGGGGACTCTGGTCTGAGAACGGGTCTTCGGTGACCCCCTGCCGAGCCCGGTTTCTTTTTTCCCCTGGCTGTTCTACAATGGCCCCATGTGAGCGGGAGTAATTCAGCGGTAGAATGCCAGCTTCCCAAGCTGGACGTCGCGGGTTCGATTCCCGTCTCCCGCTCCAATTTTTTCAATAACTTACAAGAACTGCTCACTGGATATACTCCATTTCTACTCCATTAAGAGCTGATTCTAGAGCATCCACCGCCTCTTTTCGGCGTCCAAGATTAGACTCCGTGTAGACGTTCAGATTGACATCAAGGGTGTGCCCAAGTTGATCGGCAACCACCTTCGGGTCCACATCCAGCTCCCGCATCAGGGAAGCGTGAGTACCGAAGCTTGACAACTCCGGGGAGGAGGAATATAGTCAAACATGAGGGATTACCGAAATTTTCTATCTATAACCCAGTTAAGATGAAAATTCATCTATCAGTGTTTTATAGCTTTCGCCTTTTTCTCGAGAACAAGGCAGTCCCTAAAACTCATCAATCTTTAAAGGGAAACATCATGAAAACAAGAACAACAAGTTTATTTACCATCACTGCCACGCTGTTCCTGCTCTGTGTATCCACGGCGGCAGCCCAGGTCATCACCGGCACCATCGTGGGGACCGTGAATGATGAAACCGGAGCGGTTCTTCCGGGAGTGGAAGTCACGGTTCAAAATCAGGATACGGGGATCAGCCGAACCGTAGTCTCCAATGACGAGGGATCTTATCGAGCCCAGTCACTGCCGGTGGGGCCTTACGAGGTCCGAGCTGAATTGGCGGGCTTTCAGACCACGGTCCGATCGGGATTCGGCCTGACGGTGGGCCAGCAAGCCGTGGTGGACCTCACACTGCAAATCGGAGAGATCACTGAGGAGATCGTTGTCACCGGTGAAGCGTCTCTGGTCGAGACCACCCAATCGACAGTGGCCAATTTAGTGGACGAAAAGAAAATTCGCGATCTTCCCTTAAATGGTCGCAATTTCATACAGTTGGCTCTGCTGCAGTCGGGGGTGGTCAACTCCGTCTCGGCACCTCGCTCTCAGGCCGGGAATGAAGGAATC
>JAYZBY010000166.1:0-8018 GCA_036338555.1 Acidobacteriota bacterium
TCGGCAGGAGTCTGGACCGAGGGTTTGTCCCGTTTAAACCACGCCATTGCTCCATCATAGTGGAAAAGGGGGCCTACCCGTCAATCGGTGTGGGTCCTTAGCCCATCGGCACATTGAGTCCCAGGCCTTTGAAAAAGCTCCTCCACTCGGAACGAAAGCGCTCTTGAGAAAATTGCCTGGCCTGGGACAAAATCTTTTGAGGGTCGAAGTCGGTCTTCTCAAACTGCCTGATCCCCTCCATCACCCCTTCCGCTGTCGGGCTCTGAAAGAACACTCCGGTCTCTCCCTCTGCGACCGTTTCGGTCACTCCTACGGCGCCGAGGGCGATTACCGGACATCTACAAGCCTGAGCTTCGAACGGAACCAGTCCGAAGTCCTCCAAACCAGGAAAAATGAGAGCCCGAGCTCGACAGTAGAGCTCTCGAACCTCCTGACTCGGCAACCAGCCCAGCATTCGGATATTGGACCTTGCCTGGCGGGCAAGCCGGCGCTTCAAAGGGCCGGTTCCCACAATGATCAAAGATTTCCCGTTCCGATTGAAGGCCTGAACCGCCAGCTCCAGCCTCCAGATCCCATCCACCTGCTCAAAGCACGAGCCCTCCGCTTAACATCGTCGACGAGTCGGAGAAACGGCTTCCAACCGGCTATGGCATTCCGGGCACAACCACTTGAAAGAATCCCCAGAACTGCTTTTTGTATCCAACTCTGACTGGTTCACTGTGTTGCCCATTTGCTTCATACCACAAAGACCGCCTTCCGGTCAGCCTTGCACTCAATCGGTCACGGAAGTACCCTACCCAACGTCTTGAAGCACACCTCCACTACCCATCCAAGAGTCGTGGCTTGTTTGTCCCTGACCGGCGCTTCCATTCTCATTTTTGGCTACCTTTGGTGGGGACGCTTCCAGTACTTTCACAGTGCCTACCTCACGGGAGTCCAGATCGGAGTCGTCCTCCTCATGGTCGGCAACCACTGGTACTTTCGCGATTCGCTGTCGGATTTGGGCATCCGATTCGACAATCTGGCTCAAGCCTTGCGGCAGGTTTTGCCCATCACTGGGTTGGCCGTGCTTTTGGTGCTGCTGGCCGCGGCCCTGGCCGGCGAGTATCGCCTGGAGCGGTGGGGAGACCTGCTTATCTATCTCCCCTGGGCGCTCATTCAACAGCATGGCCTCCAGAACTTCCTTTTTCGTGGCTTCCGGAGGGTGGCCCAACCTTCTAGCCTGGCTCTGGTCTGCGCCGCTGTTCTTTTTGCCTTGTTTCATCTTCCCAATCCTCCGCTGATGGCAGTCACCCTGGTGGGGGGAGCACTTTGGTGCTGGCTGTTCCGGAGGGTTCCCAGTCTGTTCGCCGTCACCCTCTCACACGCCCTGCTGGCCGCTCTGGTGCTGGTATTTTTCAAGTTCAGTCTTTTCGACCAGTTTCAAATCGGCCGGCCGGGCCAACGCTACGAAGCCTTTGGTGATGGAGTTCTGGTGGCCTCAGGGTACGATGCAGCGGGAAAAGGCTTCATCGCCACCCTGCCCGGCCATGACCGAGGGAAAACTTCTCTGGTACGCCTGTTCAGTCCCGAGGGCAACTTGCTGACCGAATGGGTGGCCTTTGAAGATTTTCAATTCAGCGGAAACCTGGCGGTCGGAGATCTGGGCTACCAGGAGGGTGACGAGATTGTGGTGGCTCCGGGTCCCGCACCGGGAAATCCTTCTCTGGTTCGCGTCTTCAACAGGGCGGGGGAACGCCTTTCCGAATTCGAAGTATCCTCGAGCAGCTATGGAGCGGGAGTAGCCGTCGGCAATAACAGCATCGTGGTGACCCCCGGCCCCGCGCCGGGACATCCTGCCGAGGTGATGGAGTACTCACCGGAGGGACAACTCATCCAGAGCTGGGACTTTGGGGAGTTGGAGTTCCAAAACAGCATCCGGGCACTCATTCTGGAGGATGCCGACCAAGGGAAATCCGTGGTTGTGTGGGGCACTCCGATTCCCATTAACCCCTCACGAATCCTACTCTTTCAAGAACCCACTCAACCCTTCAGTCAATGGAACACCTACGGTACGACCTATGGACTCAGCGTTTCACCCATCCGCCTGGCCGAAGATTCCGTGGCTCTGGCCACTTTACCGGGACCGCTGGGCGGTTATCGGGCGGATCTGAAGATTTTTGACAGGCTGGGACGTGAACTATATAATTTTTTGGCCCACGAAGACCCCGCCGCCTGTGGAGGGAATCTCAGCACCCTTGATCTGAACGGGGACGGCAGGGACGAAGTCGTTGTGGGGGAAGGGATCTGCCCGGGACGCCGGTCTACGGTGCGCATCATGGATCTAGACGGTCGTCTTCTCCATCAATGGGACGCCTACTGAAACAGCCATGCGACAACAGGAATTAAAGCTGTTCGAGGAACGGCAAATCCTCTCCGTGTCTCAGGTCGTTCACGGTGTCAAGGCTCAGCTGGAGACCAAGTTTCGGGATATCTTGGTTCAAGGTGAAATCTCCAACTTTGTCACTCCAGCCTCCGGCCACCAGTATTTCACTCTCAAGGATAAAGAAGCCCAGATGAGGGCGGTTTGCTTTCGATCGAAAAATCGCCTCCTGAAGTTTCACCCCGAGGATGGGATGGATGTGATAGCCCGTGGATCGGTCTCCGTCTATCCGCCTCGAGGCGAGTTCCAGCTGGTAGTAGAAACTCTGGAACCGGTCGGCGCCGGGGCTCTCCAGCTGGCTTTTGAACAGCTCAAGACACGCCTTGAATCCGAAGGCCTGTTCGATCAGAAGCACAAGAAGGATCTGCCCCTTTTACCTTCCAAGATCGGCATCGTCACCTCCCCCACGGGAGCCGCCATTCAGGACATCCTGAGGGTCCTTTGGCGACGTAATGACCGGCTGAATGTCCTGATCTTTCCAGCCAAGGTTCAGGGAACGGAAGCCTCATCTGAGATCATCCAGAGCATTGAATACCTCAACACGAGAGAGGACGTGGATACCATCATTCTGGCCCGTGGAGGCGGATCTCTCGAAGACCTCTGGGCATTCAACGACGAAGATCTCGCCCGTGCCGTTTTCGGCTCCCGGATTCCGGTGATCTCGGCGGTCGGGCATGAAATCGATTTCACCATCGCCGACTTCGTGGCCGATTTGAGGGCGCCCACCCCGTCAGCCGCAGCCGAGATTGTCTCGGGAGCACGAGAAGAACTCGTCAAGGGCCTGGGAAGCCTGGCTCAGCGCTCCGCCCAGGCCATTCGCCTCGGTCTCAAGAGCAGGCGCGAGAGACTACGCACACTGGCCTCCAGCCGAGCTTTTGTGGACGCGGAGAGCCGGTTGAGATTCTTTTTGCAACGCCTGGATGAACTCCAGTCAAGGCTGGCCAAAACGCTTCCCTCCATGTTCCGTAGCACTCGCCAGGAACTTTCACAACAGGAACAACTTCTCGAGAAGCAAATTCAGTTTTACCTCCAAGCCAAGAAACATGTGATCACGACCCGCAGCACTCAATTGCAGGCCTACTCACCGCTTTCGGTTCTGGAACGAGGCTATGCCATCGTGACCACCGAGGACCAGAAAATTATTCGCGATCCGGATCAGATCATGAAAGGAGACCGGATGAAAATCCGCGTGGAGCGAGGAACGTTTCGCGCCCAAAAAATCGAGTGACCATGGAATACAAAGATTTCGAAAACGCCTTCGCCCGTCTCGAGACCATTGTGGGAGATCTGGAAAAGGGAGAACTGGCACTGGAAGAGGCCCTTAAACTTTTTGAGGAGGGAGTGAAGATCTCCCAATTCTGCAATGCCAAACTGGACGAGGCAGAACGAAAAGTCGAGATTCTGCTGAAAAACAAGGAGGGACAGCTCACTGAAGAGTCCTTTCACCCGGAGGGAGATGGCTAAGTCCAGCGAAGCCACACCGGTCGTGAAGGATGACCTCCCGATCCAGGAATACCTGAGTCAGCAGAAACAAACCGTCGACCAGCATCTGGCTGAATTCCTGCCCCCCATCGAGGCTCATCCGGAGGTGATCCACCAGGCGATGCACTACAGCATCTTTGCCGGTGGCAAACGAATCCGCCCTATTCTTGCCCTCGCCACCGGGGAAACGCTGGAAGGAGACCCGGACAAATTACTCTATCTGGCCAGCGCTCTGGAGATGATTCATACCTACTCCCTGATTCACGACGACCTCCCGGCCATGGACGACGATGACTATCGCAGGGGCCAGCTGAGTACCCACAAAAAGTTCGGAGAAGGAATCGCCATCCTGGCCGGCAACGCCCTCTTGACCCAAGCCTTCCAGCTACTGGCCCAAACCCCGTTGGCAAGCGACCTCATTATTTCCGTGGTTGGGGAGATCTGTGAAGCCATCGGCACCACCCGGGGCATGCTGGGAGGACAGGCCATGGATCTGACCAGCCAGGGAAAACCGTTTTCACACCAGGAACTCCAGCAAATTCACGCCGCCAAAACAGGAGCTCTGATCTCAGCCTCGGTTTCCTCGGCCGCTCTCCTTTCGGGAGCTTCCGAGGAGACCTATGAAAGGCTCTGTGCCTATAGTTCCCGCATCGGACTGGCCTTCCAAATCGTAGACGACATCCTGGACGCCAAAGATCCTTCCGGAATGTCGGCGGATTCAACTGGCAAGGATGAGCTCCATCAAAAGGCGACTTATCCTTCCCTACATGGACTGGAGACCAGTCAAACAATAGCTACGGAGTTGGTGGAAGGAGCGATCGGCCAACTCGACTTCCTAGGTTCCCGAGGTGAGATTCTCAAGGGACTGGGTCGTTTCATTTCAGTGAGAAGATTCTGAGACGCCGGTCTTCGACCGGCGCGTTTCACGTTTCAGGTTTCATGTTCTTGGGTCCCAAGTTCCTGGAAGAAACTGACGGCATGGGTAACGAAACCGGAGAAACAAAAGCACAAAAAATAGAAAAAAAGAAAAAACGAAAACGCTTGGACGCTTTGCTGGTCGAAAAGGGGCTAGCTGGGAATCTCAAAAAGGCCAGAGCCGTCATTCTGAGCGGTGTTGTTCTGATTGAAGAACAAAGAGTCGATAAACCGGGCACTCTGGTCGAACCCACTTCCGGAATTCGCATCAAATCCGGGGAGAACCGGTTCGTCTCCCGGGGAGGCCTCAAGCTCGCGGCCGCTTTAGGGGAGTTCGCAATCCAGCTGGGAGAAAAGGTCTGTCTGGATCTGGGCGCTTCAACCGGAGGATTTACCGACTGCTTACTGCAGCACGGCGCCCGCAAAGTCTATGCTCTGGACGTAGGCTCCGGGCAGCTTCACTGGAATCTGCAGCAGGATCCCCGGGTTGTGGTTCACGACGCCGTCAACGTACGGTTTCTTGAACCCTCGATGATTGATGACCCGGTGGATCTCATTGTGATAGACGTTGCCTTCATCTCACTACGCCTGATCTTTCCACGCCTCAAGCTCTTTCCCTCGGCAGAGATCATCGCTCTGGTCAAACCCCAGTTTGAGGCTGACCGTCAGGAAGTGGGGGCTGGAGGAATCATCCAGGATCGGCAGCTCCAGAGGGAAATCGTCGATCGAGTCAAAGAGGCTGCCGTGAACGAGGGCTTGACCCTTGTCAGCGAAGTGCCTTCCCCTTTGAAAGGCCGGAAAGGGAACCTGGAGTATTTCCTCTTTCTGAGAAGTTAGCAGGACATCCTTTACACGTTCCAGGTTCCACGTTCCAGTTTGGCACGATCATGCAGCCTGTTGTAGGGGCGCACGGCTGTGCGCCCACTGCAAGGACTGTGAAGCTAAGAAGGGTGAACGGCCGTGCGCTCCTACTGAAAACTCAAGCCTTCCCAATACAGTTCACAAGGTTTTCAACATAGCCTGCCAGGATGTCCATGTTGCGGTCAAAACTCTTCCAAAAACCGGATAGACCGGAGCCCGCCGTGTCGGAAACGATCTTGGGAGCAAGGCAGGGAACAGCATGCTTCTGGGCCACCTCCAGAACAACGGCGCTTTCCATGTCGCAGATGTGCGCTCCATGTTTTCGGTAAAGGGCTCGTCTCGACTTTGCCCTCACCACCGGAGTGGAAACGGTCAGGCCGCGACCCGAAATCTCCAACTTCCCGGATTCTCGAAGGACGGAGGCAATCCCGGCGTCGATAGAAAAACAGACACCATCCTCCAGACACCACTCCTCCGGAAGGATAACCTTGCCCATTGTCAGGGCTGGATCCAACTGCCCGGCAGTACCCGTAAAAATCAAAAGTGAGGGAACATGCGATTCAAAATACCTTTGCAGGATCAGTTTCGTTCTCCTGGCTCCCAATCCGGTGACAAGAAACTGACAATCCAGCCTCAGGCGTTCGCGCAGTGCAGAAGACTCTTCTTTCAGGGCACAGGCGATAAGCAAATTACGCACAGACTCTATTCTCCTGAGCCCGGTCACGGAGCCACGAAAACGCCAATCGACACGCTCAAGCTTGCAAGATTTTTTCAGCTTTGTGCTGAATTTAATAGCATCATGAGCAAATCAAATGATATCTATCTGTTGTGCATTGTCCATTTTGTGATCACGAAAAAGATCGAGTCGTCGATTCGCGGGAAGCCAAAGAAGGAAACGTGATTCGCCGACGAAGAGAATGTCTCGGCTGTAAACGCCGCTTCACTACGTATGAACGAATCGAGGACATCCCTTATATAGTCGTCAAGAAAGGCGGAATGCGAGAACGGTTCGATCGCTCCAAATTTAGGTTTGGTTTGTTGAAGGCATGTGAAAAACGACCGGTACCGGTCGACGACCTGGAAAAGATTGTAGAAACATTGGAACAGCGTTTTCTGGAATCACCGGATCGCGAGCTAACCTCTCGCGAGATTGGCGAGTATGCGATGGGGTGTCTGAAGAAAATCGATAAGGTTGCCTATGTGCGGTTCGCATCCGTCTACCAGGCATTCAAGGACCTGAGAGATTTCATGACAAAGATCAATCAAACTCTTGAGTAGCAGACGCCATGGGCACGAATGATCCGTCCGAACTGGACCTGATCAACTGGATTCGTCATCATTCCCAGGAATTCCCCTCCTCCCTCATCAAACCGATCGGGGATGACTGCGCCGTCTTTGATCCCCAGGACATGTCCCAACTGGCAGTCACGACTGACATGTTGCTGGAGAACATTCACTTTCACACCTCTGTCAGTCCCCAATTCCTGGGGGGGAAATCGCTCCGGGTCAATCTCAGCGACCTTGCTGCCGTGGGGGCTTCCCCTTACGCTTGCCTGCTCAGTCTTGGCCTTCCGACCTATCTAACCCGGAAATACTTTCATTCCTTCATGAAAGGGTTCCTGGAGGATGCAGCCTACTGGAAGGTTCCACTCATTGGTGGAGACCTATCGCGAAGCGAAGCGGTCGTGATCAATGTGACGGTCTGGGGCAGCTTTGAAACGGGTGCTCCTATCTGGAGATCTCAAGCTCAAGATCAAGATGCTCTGGTCCTGATAGGTGAGGTAGGACTTTCCCGCCTGGGTCTGGAGATCCTCCAGAGTGAAGATTCCATCTCGCTGGCGGCAATGACCCATGAAGAGGAACTGGTTAACTGGGCGGGAGACAGGTTCCGGGCCCAGTGCCTCAAGGCTCATCTTCGACCCCATCCTCTGGTCGAGATCGGAACCTGGTTGAGCGAAAACGGTGCTGTCAATGCAATGATCGACGTGAGCGACGGCCTTTGCACCGACCTGCTCCATATGGCCCGAGAAAGTGAGTTGAAGGCGGAAATCAGGGTCGACCAGCTTCCCATTCCCGAAAAGGGATGGGGTGAGATCACGGCTCTGGAAGCGGCACTTGACAGTGGGGAGGACTACGCCCTCCTGGCCGCCGTCTCCGAACAACAGCTGGCCCATCTTGGTTCCACCTACCCTTCAGAATTTCCAGCTTGCCGGGTGATTGGCCACTTCTCCTCCGGGGACCCTGCCGTCTATCTGAACCGATCTGGCAAGCGAGAAAAGTATCAGCCAAGGGGGTTTGATCACTTCGGGTAGCGCTGTTCCTCGACCAGCGCGTTCCA
>JAYZBY010000167.1:0-12440 GCA_036338555.1 Acidobacteriota bacterium
CCTCACGGTGATGGTCAACAAGGTGGAAATGGGGCAGGGAACCCATACCGCGCTGCCCATGATCGTGGCCGATGAGCTGGACGTGAAGTGGGAGCAGGTCAGCATCGAGCAGGCGCCCACCCGCAAGGAATACTACGATCCGCCCCGCTTCAACCGCATGGGAACCGGCGGAAGCGGTGGAGTCCGAGCCATGTACGAGCCTTTGCGCCAGGCCGGCGCTGCCGGTCGGGAGATGCTGATCCAGGCAGCCGCTAACCAGTGGAGTGTGCCGGCCAGTCAGTGCCGGAGCTCGGAAGGCCAGGTCCACCACCAGGCCAGCGGCCGCAGTCTTTCCTACGGAGAACTGGTGGAAGCAGCCTCCCAGCTTTCGGTCCCGGAGAATCCACGGCTGAAGGACAAAAGCGAGTTCACCATCATGCGAAGGCCGATTCAACGGCTGGATATTCCCGCCAAGGTCAACGGCCAGGCCCAGTTTGGCATCGATGTCTTCGTGCCGGGCATGCTTTATGGGGTGGTGGCCCGTGCCCCTGTCTATGGAGCCGAGGTGGTTTCCTTCGATGAGCCGGCGGCCAGGGCGGTGGCCGGAGTACGCCACGTGGTGAGAGTGGACACGCCGGATATTCCCGGCAGCAGTCCCAGGCATGCCGGTATTGCGGTTTGTGCCGAGACTCTGGACGCAGCCTGGAAGGGTCGGAATGCCCTCAATATCGAATGGAGTCAGGGCGCCCAACCCACGCTGAGCACCGAAACGGTGGACCGGGACCTGGTGGCCGGGTTGGACAAACAGGGTCTCTCGGCTCGAGACGATGGGAATGTCGAGCTTGCCCTCGGAGATGCCCATCAGCAGGTCCAGGCAGAGTACCACCTGCCTTATCTGTCTCATGCCACCATGGAGCCCATGAACTGCACGGTCCATGTTCAGCCCGATCGATGCGATATCTGGATTGGCACTCAGGGACAGAGCAGGAACCTGGATACGGCGGTTGAGATCACGGGATTGAAGCCGGAGCAGATCCACGTCCATGCCAAATACCTGGGGTGTGGACTGGGCCGCCGCGGCAGAATCGATTTCGGTCACGAAGCGCTGCAAATCGGGAAGGCGGCGGGAGAACCGGTCAAGGTCATCTGGACCCGGGAGGAAGACATCGCCTACGATCTTTATCGTCCCGGCAACTCCACCCGAATCAAGGCCGCACTGGATGACCAGGGCCGCGTAACCGCCTGGTCTCATAAGGTGGTGGCTCCCCAGTTTTCGGTCCGGGAGGGCTCGCCCATCGATTCCCAGGCCACCTCGGGTCTTACCCGGCTGCAGTATCAGATCCCCAAGGTGTCGGTCGACTGGGTCCGGCTGGAGAATTCGATTCCGGTCACCTACTGGCGCTCGGTGGGCAGCTCCCACAATGGATTTACGGTGGAGAGCTTCATGGATGAGCTGGCTCATGCCGCCGGCCGGGATCCGGTGGAATTTCGACTCCAGCATTTGACGGAGAACAAGCGCTTGCACGGAGTGCTGGAGCTGGTGGCCGAGAAGGCCGGCTGGGGCAAGCCTCTGGTGGGAGCCGAAGGGCGCGGCGTGGCCGCCTACTACTCCTATCGAAGCTATGTGGCTCAGGTTGCAGAGGTTTCGGTGGACCGAAAGACCGGAAAGGTGAAGGTCCATCGGGTGGTGTGCGCCGTTGACTGCGGTCCGCATGTCAATCCCGACACCGTTAGCGCCCAGATGATGGGAGCCATCCACATGGGGCTGAGCGCGGCCTTCAAGGAGAAGGTCCAGTTTGCCGATGGCGGCGTCAAGTCGGTCAACTTCTTTGACTACCAGCTGCTTCGCATGAGCGAGTCGTTCCCGGTGGAGGTGCATATCGTGGACAGCGAGGAGGCCATCGGCGGCTGCGGCGAGCCGGGCCTGCCTCACTCCGCTCCGGCCGTGGCCAATGCCATCTTTGATGCCACCGGAGCCCGGATACGACGTCTGCCCATGACACCGGATAGAGTCCTGCGGACATTAGCATAGCCCGCACTATGCATAAATTCTCTACTGCATCGCCACAATCATCCGTCCTGACTGTGTTGCGCGACCCTGCAAGGCGGGTACCCCTCAGCCTCCTCAGCGTACCGTACAGTACGCTTGCGGGGGCCTCGGTCGCGCGCCTTGTCAGGCCGGCGCTTCCGGCGCTTCGCGACGAGCACCTATGTATCATCCGGACTATGAGAAGTAGGGGTTTACAATCCGGGTTTAACACCTTCGACTTACTGTGTATTATCGTTCTGCATGCAAGAACGCAACTATTTACGCATCTCTTTACTGGTGATTTCGCTGGTCGTCCTCTATTTTGTTTTTCGGATCTTTCAGACCTTTCTCCTTTCCATCAGCCTGGCCGTCATTTTAGTGACTCTTTGTTATCCGGTCTTTTCCTGGACGTCAAGCAAGCTCAAAGGAAATCGCAGTTGGGCTGCTCTGCTCACCTGTATCTGGGTGACCGCCGCCATCATCCTGCCCGTGGCACTTCTTGTGATCCTCCTGATGGGTCAAATCGGGGCAGTCTATCAACAGGGCCAGGAGTATTTGGAAGAGGGTGGTTTCCAGAACATCGTTGATTTGCAGGACTCCCCCTATTTAAAGCCGGCGATCGATTGGATCCGACCCTACGTCGATTGGGAGAGCCTTGACATCGTGGGCAGCGTCACGTCCGGTTTTCAGCAGGTGGGCCTCTTTTTTCTACGCCAAAGCACGAACATTTTGCAGGGCGTATTCAGCGTTATCGCCAATTTCCTGATCATGATGGTCACCATGTTTTTTCTCTTTCGGGACGGAGCAAGCCTGATAAAAGAGGTGAAGATTCTGACCCCCCTCTCCAGCCGATATGAACAAGCCATAATCGACAAGTTCCAGGAGGTGGCCAAGGCGACGGTCCTCGGGACCTTGCTGACCGCACTGGCCCAGGGAGCGGCAGGAGGGGTGCTGTTCTGGGTGGTCGGCATTCCCAATGCCCTTTTCTGGGGGTTCCTGATGGGCGTGTTCTCGTTGCTGCCTATCCTGGGCACTGGAATCATCTGGGGCCCGTGGGGCCTTTATCTGCTGATCGCCATATCACCGGTTCAAGGGATCATCTTGATCGTTGGAGGCTTTCTGGTGGCGTTTATTGACAACGTGTTACGGCCTCTGTTGATTGAAGGCAAGGTGAAAATGCACACGCTCCTGGTGTTTATGTCCCTGCTGGGAGGGATCAACTACTTTGGCATAGAAGGAGTGATCTTCGGCCCGATTATTGTTGCCCTGGGCCTGACCTTCCTTGAACTGTACAAAATGGAGTTCCGTCAAGAGCTTTCCGAATCCGACGAAGCATGAGTGTTTATCAGCGTTGGATGCACAATCGTGAGCTCCGACTAACCCTTCGGGATCCCCACCGCAGAATTTTCCCCTTCGATTGGGGTCTGGACTGGATCGGCAACAACAACCAACCCGGCGAAACATCCAGTCCTCTGGAATTTCTCAAGCGCCACGTCGACAACATCCTAAAAGACAGCGATCTTTACTACCAACCACCCCCGATCGAGGATGCTGTCCAGATCAAAGACGGGTTGACGTTTGCCACTCCAACCCCCGGCCCCTATCCGGAAAACAACAGCGTCTATTGTCGCATCTTCAGGCCCCCCAAAGCCGAAAGTGCGGTGATCGTGTTGCCTCAGTGGAATGCCCAGGAGGATAGCCACGTGGGTCTGTGCCAGATGATCAAGAGGTTGGGAATAACAGCCGTGCGTCTGTGCATGCCCTATCACGAAAAGCGGCTGGGCACTGAGATGCAGCGCGCCGACTACATGATCAGTCCCAACATCGGCCGAACCTTACATGCCACCCGCCAGGCGGTTCTGGAGGTTCGACAGATAGCCATGTGGCTCAGAGAAAATGGCTATCAGAAGATCGGGATCCTGGGAACCAGTGTCGGGTCCTGCATCGCCTATCTGGCCTTTGTTCATGATCCCTCGATTTGTACCGGTGTTTTCAATCACGTCTCCTCCTTTTTTGGCGATGTGGTTTGGACCGGTCTGTCCACACGCTATATTCGTTGGGGCCTGGAAGGGAGCATTTCACAGGACGACCTGCGCCACTGCTGGGCGCCGATCAGCCCCTGGTTTCATGTCCCGTGTCTGAAAAACCGACAACGCCCCCATCTTCTGCTAACCGCCAAGTATGATCTCACCTTCAGACCCGAGCTAACAGAAAAAATCTTTGAGGAATACGAGGCCCACCAGATGCCGTATCAGCGAGTGATCCTGCCCTGTGGTCACTACACCCTGGCCCATTTTCCTTTCAATTATCTGGATGGCTGGCATATGTGCCGCTATCTGCGAAGCCAGTTGGGGTGAAGAAGAAGGCAGAAGAGAGAAGGGTATTTCCGGAATGTGGGCGGCACCTCCGGTGCCGAAACAGCTGACAAGGGAATCATCTCCCTGGCTCCTGTTTCCTATTTCTTTACCGTTGACAACTCCTAAAGCGGTCCTTCGGAATCGGCGCACCAAGACGCTTCCCACACTCCGGATCGGACCTTCTTCATTCTGCCTCCTGTCTTCTACCTTCTGTCTTCTGTCTCCTCCGCCTTCTGTTATCATATTCTCCCTATGAAGCAGATCGCTGTGCCGTTGCTGGTCGTGTCCATTTTCTTTCTGGGTGGCTCCACCGGGCTAGCCAAATACAAGATCAAGGATCTTCACATCAAGCCGGCCCAGGAGTACGTTTCTCACCAGGATTTCCAGAACATTGTCATCGCCGCCTATCCCTGTGATACCGAGGCCAAAACCCTGGAGCTTTTTGACACCGATAAACTCCACAAACGGGAGATTCTTCCAGTGCTGGTGGTGGTTGAAAACAACAACGACTTTGCCATTGGGATCCATGAACGGGATTTTGTTTTGGTGACACGAGATGGAACCAACCTTCCCTCCCTCCCCTACGCTTCGGTACTGCTCCACATAAGCCTGGATAATCCTCTCAGCTCCTATTCCACTCAATCGGAAATGCTTCTTCGCAAGATAGGCGACCAAGAAATGATCCTGGATTTCGAACACAAAGCTTTTGGAGAGAAGCTGATCACTCTGGTCAGCTCCGACTCTGGATTTGTTTTTTCATGCTTCCCGAGAAAGAAAACCTGTCGGGAGCCCGGCTCTATCTTCCGGAAATAATCAACTTTTCAGACAAAACACAACTCATGTTCTTTGAAATTGAATTAGGAAGGCCACAGGAATGAATAATCCCTTGGAAAATCATTGGGCGCTCATCTTGGGAGCTTCCAGCGGGTTTGGCGCGGCTACCTGCCGGGAACTGGCCCGAGCGGGAATGAATATCTTTGGCGTGCATATGGATCGACGGAGCACCCTGGGCAATGTGGAAGAGCTCCGCAGCCAAATTGAAGAATGTGGCAAACAGAGCGTGTTTTTTAACATCAACGCGGCCTCCACTGACAAACGAGAAGCTGCCCTGGATGAGATGGCAGACACCCTTCAAGGGCAGAATCCCCCAACCAGTATTCGAGTCTTCCTGCACTCCCTGGCCTTCGGCAGTCTGGGACGATTCTTCCCGACTGATTCCAGTAAACCCATCACCCAGGATCAGATGAAGATGACCCTGGATGTGATGGCCCACTCGCTGGTTTATTGGGTCCAGAGTTTAGTGAGACGGGAACTCATGGGAAAGGAATCAAGAATCTTCGCCATGACCAGTTCGGGAGGCCATCGGGTGTGGCACAGTTATGGCCCCGTTTCGGCGGCCAAGGCCGCCCTGGAGTCCCACATTCGTCAGATGGCTCTGGAACTGGCCCCGTTGGGAATCACCGCCAACGCCATCCAGGCGGGCGTGACGGAAACACCCGCCTCAACCAAGATCCCCGGCTACCAGGAGATGGCGGAAGCAGCACTGCGCTTGAACCCTAGTGGCCGCATGACGATTCCTGAGGACGTCGGGAAGGCCATCGTCGCCTTCTGTCATCCCAATACCCAGTGGATGACGGGGAACGTTATTCGGGTGGATGGCGGAGAGGACATCACGGGCTAGCTTTTTTTGCAACGCCGACGAACTGGGCTGGCATTGGCCTTCCTTCAACAGACCGAGGTTCGATGAAATAAGTGGTCAAGGTACCGGACATAGCATTCGAAGAACATCACCTGGCAAATGGACTCCAGCTTCTGGTCCACCACCAGACCCGTGTTCCGTTGACCCATGTGAGTGTTCATTATCGTGTGGGATCCAGCTATGAAACACCTGGATTTTCCGGATTGGCCCATCTTTTCGAGCACATGATGTTTCAGGGATCGGAGAATGTAGCTAAAAACCAGCACGGCAGTTACATCGATCATGCCGGAGGCCGATGGAATGCCACCACCGGCAAGGATCGGACCAACTACTATGAAACGGTCCCGTCTCATTACCTTGAGTTGGCGCTGTGGCTCGAAGCCGACCGCATGCAGTCTCTGAAGGTCACTCTGGAAAATTTTGAAAACCAGAGACAAACGGTCATCGAAGAAAAAAAACAAAGTTATGATAATCGGCCCTACGGCCTGGCAACCCTGAGATTCGAGGAACTGGCCTATGAGAACTGGGCCTATGCACATCCCATCATCGGGGTCATTGAGGATCTGGAGAAATACACCCTGGAGGATGCCGTTAACTTCCATCGCACCTTCTATGGGCCGGGCAATGCGATTCTGATTCTGGCCGGAGATTTAACGGGAATCGACGTGCTGGAGCAGACCCAGAAGTACTTTGGCAACATGGTCAACCAAACCCGGCGCCATTCGCCCAACCTTGAGGAACCCCGGCAAACCTCCGAAAAAGTCGAGACCATCCAGGACCCTCTGGCCGTGCTGCCGGCGGTGTATATGGCCTATCACATGCCAGAGCTGGGCTCTCCGGAGTACTACGCCCTGTCGGTCCTGGCTCTGGTAGTTTCCCACGGAGAATCTTCGCGGTTTTATCGACAGTTCATCTACGACCACAACTGGATCTCCAGCCTTTCGGTGGGTCCCAATCAAAATAAGGGCCCCGAACTCTTTTACATCTGGTTTCAGATTCAAAATGAAATCGAGGTGGACCTGGTTGTACAGGCGGTCGAGGAAGAACTGAAGCTACTTCGAGAAAAGCCCGTTTCGGAAGCGGAACTGGAGAAAGCCCGAAACCAGATCGCCTATCGGTTTGTTGGCCGACTCACCAAGGTCTCTCGAGTTGCGGAGCTCCTGGCTCACTATGCTCTTTACTTTGAAGATCCCGGCCGGATCAACAGTGATCTGGACCGTTACCTTGCGGTCACACCGGAGGATATCCTGGAAACTGCCCACAACGTCTTCCGACCTGAAAATCGGACTCTACTGGTGGTGGAACCGGGGGGCGACTGACAGCTGACAACTGACAACCGGGATTATCCCTCCTCATATTTGAAGCTTGAGACGAAGAAGATGAAAGCGCCACAACCCGCAACGGAAAAGAACATCCACTACCCGGCCATTCAGGAAAGCCGGCTGGAGAACGGACTTCGGGTCCTTGCCGTCCAGGATGATCACCTTCCCAGGGTCTTTTTATCACTCGTCTTTCCGGTGGGGAGAGCCTTTAATCCCGACGATAATCTTTCCCTGGTATCGCTGGCGATGGAACTCACCAAAAGTGGAACTGCCAGCCGCTCAGCCAGTGAAATCTCGGAACTCATCGATCAACTGGCAATCGATTACGACAGTGACGTACTCATGGAGCACAGTTTCATCGGAATGACTTTTCTTGAAAAAGAGCTGGAGGCGGCTTTGGGCCTTCTCGCGGACACAGTTCTGGAGCCAACCTTCCCGCAAGATGAACTCGAGAAGGTACAGGTTCGATGGAAAAGTCACCTGATTGCTCAACGCTCGCAACCCGAGTTCCTGGCCAATGAGTGTATTTTCAAGACCCTGTACCAGAACCACCCCTACTCGCGAATCAGTATGACGCCGGAAAACCTCGAACAGGTCACCCGCGACTCGGTGGAGAACCTTTTTCAATCTCATTTTTCCCCAAGCGACGCCTATCTCCTTTTTGCCGGACCTGTGGACTCGGTCACGGCAACCGACCTAGGCAATCGCTTCCTGGGAGAATGGGTAAGCACCAGGACCCCCTTGATCCGTTATCCCGAGCCGTCCGCTATTGAACACCGCCTCATCTACTTGATCCACCGACCTCATTCCGTACAGTCACAGTTTCTGGTGGCGGGCCGAACGCTCCCTCAAGGAGATCCCGACTCGATCACCCTGAAAGTAGCCAACCAGATTCTGGGAGGAGGCAGCAGTTCGCGGCTTTTTCTTAACCTGCGTGAGGATAAAGGATATACCTACGGAGCCTATAGCCGTCTGAAATGCTACCGGAATGCCGGACTTTTTCTGGCTGGAGCCAGCGTCAAAACAGAGGTTACCCTGGAATCCATCGAAGAGACCCTCAAGGAGATAGACCAGCTGCATGAAAGACCGCCTGGGGACGATGAACTGGCTCGGTGTCAGCAGGAAATAATCGGAAGCTTCATCCGTCAGATGGAAACTCCGGCTTCGGTGGGCGCACTGGAACTGGATCGACGGCTTCACGATTTGCCGGAAGATTTTTACAGCACTTTCATTCCAAAAGTCCGCAGCATCGGAAAGGAAACCGTGGTGGAGATGGCTCGACGCTACTTTGATTCCCAGCGACTGATGATCGTCGTGGTAGCGGACCGGGAGAAGGTGGAAAACGCACTGGGCCAGCTGGGAGAGCTGCGGGTTTACGATACCAACGGCGAGTTGCTCTGAACCCCAGAGACACGGGAAGAAATTTTCGCCACAAAGACACACTGGGAATGAAATTCGAAATCCTAAATCCGAAACCCTAATTGGATTCTGTTTCGAATTTAGGACTTCGGATTTCGGATTTTCGGGAATCAGTAGGGGCGTACAGGCTGAGGTGTGTGCACCCTTCCAGGATCCGCTATAGAATAAGCTCTCCAGGCAACTACCACGGGAGGGCCCTGATCATGTCTCCGGAAGAACACTATCAAAAGGGAATGGAACACTTTGGCGAGGATCAGCTGGATCTGGCCATCGAGGAACTGAACCAGGCCGTTTCCAAGAAACCGGACTTTGGAGATGCTCTTCACGCTCTGACCATGTGCTACTACCACCACGGAAACTTCGATGAAGCACTCAAATTCGGAAGGCAGCTTTCCGCGCTGGAGCCCACCAATCCCCTGGCCTACACCAGCCTCTCGATGATTTATAACGCCAAGGGAATGACCCAGGAAGCAGAGGACATGGGGGCCAAGGCCAGGGTGGCAGAACAATCAGATACGACTGGTTAAGAAACGGGGATCGGCGGTGTGGCCCGTACAGGTCTGGGACGATACGCTTTCCGGTACTTGACGTAACGTTTACCCCACCGGATTTCTCTGAAGCGATAGGAGCACTCTCGGCAGCCGAATGGATAAAGATAGAACACGCTCAGCAAGAAATCGACCGTTCCGCTGCGCTTGACCCGACGCAGCGCACCTTTCCCGCAGCGGGGACATGAATTTTGTATCATCCTCTCATCCTATTCATAATAAAAGTCCCTTCCAGTCATGATTTTTTGTTTTCCGTTTCACACTAGAGCATGTTCCATGCCAAATTGGCCTTCTCTCCCGATTTATCTCCACAACCTACTGACTTATTGATACTTGCGTTTATTTCGTCGACATTTCAGATGACCGGGTTCTCTTTAAATTGTCAACTTCAGTTCACAGTTTTTCCCCACCAATGCCAGGACTACACCCATCCTTCCGGCCACTGCCGCCAGCACTGTGGAACCCAAAGCGAAGTCTCGGTTAGAATAGCCGCTGCTTGAGTACAGGCAGGACAAGTACAGGTTTGCCGCATCTGGGCCGGCGTAGCTCAAGGGTAGAGCGGCGCATTCGTAATGCGTAGGTTGGAGGTTCGATTCCTCTCGCCGGCTCCAGACTTTTCAACGACTTGCAGCAATTGGTTTGATCCTCTGTCCCTCTGCATGACCATCCGTCACCCGTTTATCACCCGCTTTGTTCGGATAGGGAGGTGTGATTAGAGTGGAGGTGGACCTCACGGCCCCAAATTCATCCTTCGCAGCAGGTCTTGGAAGCGAGGGTCGTCGCGGAGGCGAATTCAGTTGGACCCGGCGATGTTCTCCGCGTCATAGACAATCTGGCCATTGAGGCTTGTCATTAAAACCTTGAGTCCCCGAATTTCTTCTACCGGGATCGTGAAAAAATCTTTATCCAATACCGCAAAATCTGCGAATTTTCCAGGCTCCAATGTTCCTAAAGTATCTTCTGCCAGCACATATTCCGATGCCCAAGTAGTGGCCATCTTCAACGCTGTCACGCGATCAATTGCCTCCTCAGGGAGTATGGGTTCATCTAACCACTGAGCGTCACTGTAGGATATCGGAGCGCGTCTGGTGATCAAGATGTAGATGGGTGTCCAAAAATCCAAACCTCCACCCCCAACTGGCCCATACTCACCGGTTCCTCCCGCCTCAAAGGTCACTCGAATTCCCTGGTCGAGCCATGTTTTGACCGGCATCGCGAAGGATCTGGCCTGCTCGCCGTAATCCGCGATGGTGGTGATTGCTGAGCCTAGGTCCACCGGCCAGCAGTTGATGATAATCCCGTACTTCTTGATTCCTTCCATCACATCGGGAACATTCCCCAGCACCGTGTTGTGCTCAATCGTGGTTCTAAGATTGCGAATGTATTCTACCGAAAAACCCTTTTCCTGCATGGCCTCTTCCAACATTTGAATGTAGAGTCTCGCTCCATGACTACCCACAGAGTGAGCCTGAACCGGACGCCAGCCATTGACTACTGCCACCTTGTACGAGTCATAGGGTTTGGTCCCAGGTACGGGACAGCGTTCTCGGGCCTTGATATCGGAGGACGCCGGCAAGTCGGGACCGAGACATGCTTCACGGCCCAGGGAGTCCCAAATCTCATTGGCCATTCCCCCTATCCAGAGCATTTCGCCGCCGTTTCGATGGTTGGTCCACCCGGCTCCGCTAGCCCGATAGAACTCCTGTGTAGATTTGAGATTGAAATAATTGCCGCGTTGGGATTCCACATAGAAGGTGAGCCGATGGGGCATTTGATCTTCGCGATTCAACTTCTGATAAGCGGCCGCCACGCTGGGAAAGAGCATCCGTGTGGATACGGTTGTTATTCCAGCCTTACGGATGTCGAGACCATGTAGGCGCAGAGCTTCCGCCAGTTTCCCGAGAGGTTCATCCTTCCACCAAAACTCAAATGTGATCCCCTGCTGTTCGGGAACAGGAGCATAACCGTCTCTAGCAGCGCCAGGACGATTTTCCCAGTCGACACTCTCTTCCCAGTCCGGAAACTCCTCCTTGAAGACCTCAACGGCAGCGGTATTAAACAGCCCGTAAATGCCCATCTTGACGATGACGGGATTCTTCTCAGTCCCCGGATCTATCTGCCTCCGGTTGACATCCCCGAGGTAAAGCCAAGTACCGGTAATTCGCTCAGGGTTGTTCTTGTTTTCCTCAAGTCCCACTGAAATCCATTTACCTTCCGGGATTTTCTGCACACGAATTGCGTTCACTACTTGGTCTCGAATATTTTTTGCTGTCGCCTCAGGTGTTTGCCCCGACACTACAGTTAGCTTCACACTGTTATCCAGCAAACCCTGGCTCGGCCCATAGTTTTCTACTGCGTCACTAAAGAGATGATAGTGAGTCAAGATGAGACCCGGAATGATGGTTTTGCCTCCCATATCCATCGATCGGGTCTCGGGCCCGGCCAGAGTGCGCACCTCGGTGTTCGTTCCCAAGGCCATAATTTTCTTTCCCTTGATGGCCATGGCTTCATAGATGTGACCGGGAACGTCGGGCGCGTACCGACGCTCATCCATGGTAACGATTTTACCGTTGACCAGAATCAGGTCCGCATAGCCTTGTTGGGCAACCAAACTCGGAATCTGCTGTGCGAGCCCAAACCCAGGGCCAAGCAGCCCAACAATCAAAACGCCAACAAATATTCCTATTCTCATTGGTATCTCCTTGCCAAAGTGCGTCCAGAAAACTTTGTGAGGATTATGTAAAATAGTCTTTCCGACCATGGATGTCCCCAAGTGCTCCCTCAGCCTGAGGTAAATCACCTTCAATGCTAAATCTTGAGCCCCTCTGAAAGCAATTAGAATCAGCCTCTAGCTGGTCAGGCGTGCGTGGGCCGAGATCGCCCAGGAGTTGGGTATCGGTAAAGGGACGGCTCAGAGAGCCTTCAGAACACGGCCCAAAAACCCTCCGGAATAGACCGCTGTAAGTGGCTGATTTGGAAGAGGGGCGGAGGGTGGATCGGGACGGCCCAGAAACACATGTTTTTGACATCACAGGATCGTCCGAAATCACCATAGGATCAGGAACCCCCCTCGTCTTTGAAATAGCG
>JAYZBY010000168.1:0-16339 GCA_036338555.1 Acidobacteriota bacterium
GCTGCTGGAAGGCCTTTTGCTCCTCGGAAAGGGCTTCCTGAGTTTTCAGCTCATTCAGGAAAAGATGGGCTGGTTCCATGTGGGTGATGGCCTGCTGCAGGTGCTTCGTCATTTCCTTGAAGCGCGGATCCGGAACCGCTCCAGCCCGGCGGTCCATGCGATCGACGATGGTTTGCGCCTCGTCCTGCAGCCGCTGCTGGACCAGTGCCAGGGTCTGGCTGTTCTCCTCACGTTCCTCCTGGGCCTGACGTTCCTTGTCCCGTTCCAGTTTGAAGGTGGCGGCAATGATGTCCTTTTGCCTTCGGGCCAGCATCATGTCGTTTCCGGCACCGCCTCCGCCTGGCATCCCTCCCTGCTGGGACTGGTAGTATTCGCGATCAAACGGCTGCACTTCCAGAAAGTAGATGTCGGTGGTCCCGGTGGTGACCGCATCTCTGGCCTCCGCCCAATAGGACACAAAGTCCCCAGGTTGGAGATCAAACTCTTCCAGGTAAAAAGTATGGGGTGTGGAAAAGGAGCTGGAACCTCGGGGGTAGTCCAGGGCCGCTTCCTGATCCGGCTCTCCATTCAGGGAGAAGCGCAAGGCCAACTGGTTGACTCCGTAGTCGTCCTCGACCTTGATTTCCGCGAACACTTCTTCGATGTTGCTGACTTTTCGATCCCGGCCCGGCCGGCTGAAGCTGATGATGGGAGGTTGGTCCTCCAGGGCTTCAATGAAGTATTCATCGGAGGCCGGATTAAGGAAGCCCTCCTGATCCTCGAGGTGGAACCGGTAATAGTCATCCACCGAAATCTTGAGCATTCCGGTGAGTTCCCGAGGTCCGATGCTCTCGAGCATCACCTCGGGGCTTTTCTCCAGCTTGATATGGCCGCCTTGAACCGGCTGGTCGGTCTTGATCGTGATGGTGGCCTCGGTTCCGACCAGTGCGCGAATGTCTCCGTCATCCAGTGTCACATCAGAGAGACCGGTGTAGACAGGAAAGTCGAGGATGATGCTGAGCTCTTCGACTCGTGGAATCTCGGAGACCTCGATTCTGAAAAGCTCCGACTGGATTCCATCGGCGGAGACGTAATACTCGATGGGATCCCGGATGTCGAAAAAGATGAAGACAAATTCATCTCCCCGGAGATTGGGACGCATGGTGGTTTCCTCCCACTGAGGTTGATTCTCATAGCGCACCACCAGCTGTACCCTGTCGGAATCAAAACCCTGCAGGGCGGCCTGAATTTCCTGATCCGCGCGCTTTCCGACCGTAACATTTCCGGGAGTGACGTCGATGGAGTAGAGCGGGGGTTTCGAGTCGTCGAACAAGCCCAGAAGTTTGTCGAGGCTGTAAGGATAGACGTCCGGACCCGCCAGAAACAAAAAGCCGAAGACTGCCAGAGAAAGCACCAGGGCCACCAGCGAGGTGAGGCTTCTTTGGGGATAATAGACGCGAGGTTGAGAGATCTTCTGCAGCTGCTTTCCGGCATCGCTGTCGATCATCCTTCGAAGCTCAGCCGGGATCAGGGAGGGATTTTCCTCCAACTCAATCGCGGTGGAAACCCGCTCCTGGAGCTGTGGGTAGCGCTCTTCCATGAAGCGAGCGACCTGTTTTCTGGAGGGAGGACTCCATACGGGACGGAAGATGTAATAGCCACAGATCCCCAGTGAGACCAGGATCCCGACAATGCGAAGCCACCAGATGGAGGCGTCCGAGAAATTGTTCTGGGACAGAAGCCAGGTCGAAAGGAAAGACCCCACCAGGAGGAAGACAATCAGGATGGCCAGGCCCTTGGCGATGCGCTCCAGCTGAAGTTTCCGTCTGACGTTTCGAATTGTTGTTGTGATTTTGAAACTCATGATTTCTCCCATCATACTATGATGCGGCTATCTGTCACAAACCTGTGTTTTCCTGCAGTCTTCCCGGTCTAGGAGACCGATTGGCGACCCACCATTCGGTCAGGAACACGAGAAAAGCGACGATCAGCAGGAGCCACCACAGCGATTGTTGGCGGTCCCTCTCCAGGACCGATGCTTCCAGGCTCGATTCCTCAGCACGACCTTCCAGGGGCACGAACACCGCCTGAAACTCCTCCAGTGAAACCCGTGCCAGATCAGACTCCTCCGGCGGAGTATTCACGGCCACCCAGTCGGTCTTCTTGTTGCTTCGTATTTCATAGTAGCCCGGCAGTTTCAACTGAATAAAGTCCGGGTTGTCCTGGTCCAGACCGAGCACCCGCTGACCTGCCGGATCAATCACATTCCAGGATCCGGATCCGCCCGCCTCTTCCCCGACAGAGGCTTCCACCGGCAAAACGCGATTGATGCGCAGAGCTGCGGGAGCGCTTTGCCAGCTGGCGGTGTACTGGGCAAGGCGATACCAGAAGGGAACGTAGGCACTGCGCAAGGGAAAGTCCGTCCAGACCGGATCCAGCGAGGACGCAAAGACGATCATTTTTCCCTTTCCCACCGTCTTTTCGACCAGGGCGGGATCGCCTTCGTCAAAACGAGCCAGGACGGTGGCACCCTCTTGAGGAGACATTCGCCAGTAGCCGTAAAACTGGGTGCTGGCGACAGCCGCCTTGTGAAGATCCTGGAAGATGAAAAAGATGGGGTGTTCCCAGTTCACTTCGGTGATGGAAGTGAAGGGCTTATCCTGTTGCCGAACGAAGTTGCGGTCCAGGAGTTCCACCGGCAACAGGGCATCCCATTCCCGGTTGTAGTTCTCAGCCTGAATGTTATTGCTGAGGATCACAACCAGACCCCCGCCTGCCTCCAGATAGGCTTCAAAAACGGAGGCTCGGGGTGGGCGGCCCAGATCATTCAAAATCACCAGAGGTGTCACTGCCGGATCGAGGGAACCGGAGGGCAGCTCGGCGGACACCTCAACGCTGAAGGGAAGATTCTCTCCCGAGGTCAGGGCATTTTCCAGATAGAAGGAGGAAGACGCGTTGCCTTCCTGGAGGACCCTGATCTGGCGGGGTTGTTGTCGTTCCACCACGAAGTAGAAAACGTTGTCATCGGTCAGGGCATCGGAGGGTTCCAGCACGATTTTTCCGCGAGAGATGCCCTCTTCCAGTTCAAAGGGTTTAAAGGTCAGGTTGACGGTGCCTTCGCTGCTCGTTTTAAACTCCGCTCGATTGATGAGTTGCCCTTCCAGAAAAAGTTGGGCTTCGCCTTCCACCGGCTGTTCGGAGTTGCTTCTGACCCGAGCCAGGATGGTGTGTGGATACTGGTCGGTAAAAACATCGCGTTCCACCCGGACTTCCTCAACGAAGAGGTTGGTGGTTTCACCCGGGATGGTCTCGATTTCAACCACAACCTCGGGCGGGACGCGCCAACCCCCGGCCGCCGCCATCCCCGCGCTCTGCAAATCGGTGATCAGGTAGATCTGTTTTCGGCTGTTTCGGGCATCCTCCAGTTGATCCACCGCGATCCTGAGGGCTTCAATGTAGGAGGTGGATTCCCAGGAAGGCGCGGCGCGCTGGCGAAGAGCTTGTCTCAACCGTTCCGGAGAGTCATCCCACCCGGAGAGAGCCTCGGCGGTTTCGCCGAACTGAACAATCAGCGCCTCGTCGGCCTGATCCAGAGAATCGATCTTTTCCTCGGCTGCCTCAAGAGCAAGCTCCCAGACCGGCTCGGGAGACATGCTCAAGGAGTGGTCGATCAGAATGACCACCGAGGTGGCCGCCAGCGGATTGACCTGATTGAGCCACAAGGCCGTGATCACGGGCCGGCCAAAGGCCATGACCAGGAGAATCAGGCCGAGACAGCGTAAAAAAAGTAACAACAGGTGGGTCAAACGCCGCTTGTGCATTTCCTTGATGGGAATCTTGCCCACGAACATCAGGGAAGCAAACGGGGTGCGTTTGATTTTTTCCCGTTGGACCAGATGCAAATAGATGGGGACTCCAATCGCAATGGTGGCCAGCAGGAACAAGGGTGCTAGAAAGGTCATAAATTCTCGCTTCGCTAAAGGCCTCGCTTACGCTCGGCAGAGAAACGTGTTGCTGTGCTCCACGTGGAGAAACGCGTCACTTCGTTCAGCGTGGAGAAACGACTCGCTGGCTCTCGCCGTGGAGAAATGGGGCTTTGTTGTGCATTTAATATCGTTTCTCCCTCACCGACAGATAGCGGTGCAGCGCCTGGTCCAGGGCTTTTTCGGTGTTCAGCAATTCATAGTCGATGTGGATTCCCCGGCATTCCTTTCTCAGTCCCTCGATATGTCCTTCCAGAAGTTTGAGGTACTCGCTGCGAGAGTGTTCGGGAGAATAGGGGAGGTATTCCTCGGTTTCCATATCCTCCAGGGTCGAAATATCTGAGAAAGGCATCTCCATTTCAGCCGGATCCAGAATGTGAAACAAAATCACATCGTTTCCCCGAAAATGGAAAAAGCGCAGGGCCTTGGCAATCTTGTCGATGTCCTGATAAAAATCGCTGATCAAGACCACCAGGGCTCTTCTGCGGACCAGATGAGTGAGCTTCTCAACGGCTCCCAGGATGTCCGTTTCTCCTGCCATCTCCAGGGTTTCCAGATGGTTCAGCAGGGTGAAGAAATGACCTTGCTGGGTGCGTGGAGGAACGTGGCTGACCATGTCGACATTGAAGGACATGAGTCCGGCGGCATCCTTTTGCCGCATCGCAAGGTAGGCCAGGGAGGCGGCCAGAAAGCGAGCATAGTCGAGCTTGGACACCTGGTGGCTGCTGAACCCCATGCTCCGGCTCACATCCAGCAGGATGTAAAGCTGGGTGTTGGTGTCCCCTTCGTATTTTTTTACATAGAAGCGGTCGGTTCTTCCATAAACGTTCCAGTCCACCCGCCTGAGGTCATCGCCGGGTGCGTACTCCCGGTATTCCACAAAGTCCAGACTGAAGCCGTGGTAAGGGGAATGATGCAGACCGGTGAGAAATCCTTCCACCACCGTTTTGGCAACCAGCTCCAGGTCCCGGATGCGAGACAGGACCTGGGGGTCGATGAAGCGGTTGGAGGCGGAAGCTCTCATGAGACTAAAGTCCGGATTGGGGAGCCGAGACGGACTCCAGCAGTTTCTCGATCACGTCGTCGGTAGTGATCCCCTCGGACTCGGCATGAAAGTTGGTCAGGATTCGGTGGCGAAGCACTGGTTTGGCCAGCGCTCGGATATCTTCTCCTGAAACGGTCAGGCGTCCCTGCAGAAGGGCTCGGACCTTTCCTCCCAGTACCATGAACTGGGAGGCTCGCAGAGAGGCTCCATAGCGGACCCATTCCCCGATAAAATCGGGCGCTGAGTCGTCTCCGGGACGGCTGGCTCCCGTGAGTCGAACGGCATAGTTCAGGATCTCTTCATTGGCGGGGATCTTCTTGACCAGTTCCTGATAGTTCAGGATCTCCTCACCCGAGACCACCCGTTCGATAGTCTTCGGGATTTCTCCGGTGGTCTGCTGGACCACCTGGACCTCCTGGTCCGCAGGCAGGTAGTCGATCACGATGTTGAACATGAAGCGATCCAGCTGGGCCTCCGGCAGAGGGTAGGTTCCCTCCAGCTCAATCGGATTCTGGGTGGCAAGAACGAAGAACGGCGCATCCAGCTTGTAGGTGATGCCCCTGGCGGTCACCTCCCTTTCCTGCATGGCCTCCAGCAATGCCGCCTGGGTCTTGGGAGGGGTACGATTGATCTCATCCGCCAGGATGACATTGGCGAAAATAGGACCTTTCACAAACTCCAATCGGCGCCGGCCGGTGTCAGGATCTTCCTCGATAATCTCGGTCCCGGTGATGTCGGTGGGCATGAGATCGGGAGTGAACTGGATGCGTTTAAAGCCCAGTCCCAGGGTTTGGGAGATGCTCCTGATCAGAAGGGTTTTTGCCAGACCTGGGAATCCTGTGATCAGGCAATGTCCTCCCACGTACAGCGAAATCATTACCTGCTCGATCACCTCGTCCTGACCGACGATCACCTTTCGCAGTTCCTGGAGGATTCGCTTTCGTGAATCCAGCATGGCGTCGAGCGACTTTTGTATTCCGGGTTCTTCAACTTGAGTAACGTCTTCCATGATCGTCTCCTCTATGGCTCTCTTGTTCTACTGGTCGTTCAATGCGTCGTTCCATAAATAATGTAATTGACCCCAAATTTAAAGGCTTCGTTGGAAAGATCAATAGGGGTCAGTGAATCATCCGCCCACTCCCAGTAGTCTCCGATGTCATTGTTGTAGTTGGCCACGGCCACCAGGCGGTTGTAGGAGTCGAACCAGCCGTAAAACTGGGGCGGTCCGGGGACATCGTAAGGCGGAATCATATCCAGATTGTCGATATCGTAAAAGCAGTGGAAGATGGGCTGATCGGCCGTCAGAAGTTGGAACTTGGATTCGGGTAAGACCTTCTTCATGGCATCGGTGAGGTTCTTCAACTCGCCTTCACCGCGAAAATCATCAAAAACGACAAAGCCTCCCCTCAGTAGATACTGCCGAAAGTTTCCGGCCTCCTCTTCCGTGATGTTCCAATAGCCGGGTTCGCTCACATAAAGAAAGGGGTAGTTCATGATCTCCGGATCGTCCAGATCCAGAACCAGATAGGAGTCAGAAGTGGTTTCCAGGGTCGTGATCTCCTGCAAAATCTGCAGCAGGTTGCGTTCGGCCCGAGGATAGTCATGGGCCCAGGGCGGAGGTCCCCATCGCTGCGAACTGAGAAAGTTCACGTATCCGTTGTAGCGGACGCGCACGAATTGGAACAGGTTCGGATCGTTGGGGTCTGACTGAGGAGGCGCTTTATCGAGGCTCAGCACGGAAACCGAGGTACTCCAGAGAGTCAAAAAGGCTAAACTGAGAAACAATACCTGTCTCATCTTCGAACCAGTTGCAGTAAAAGCTTTTGGGCCTCCTGGTAGCTTGGCGCAATTTCCAATGAGAGAAGAACATGGGTTCGAGAACTCTCGGCATTGCCCGACTGCAAGAGCGCTCGGGCCAGTTTATAGTGAGCGGTGGCTATATCAACAGAGGCCAGGCTCAAGAAGACTTCCGACTCACGGACCGCTTTAACAAACTGATCGGATTCGAAATAGATATCTCCCAGGCGTTCATGGGTTTCCGCCTGAAACGGATCCAGGTACATCACGTCTTCCAAAATTTGGGCCGCTTCGTCGTGTCGATCCCGGCTGGAGAGCAAGTCCGCCAGTTTGTGGGCGTTCTCGATATACATGGGTCGAGCCTGCCACCAGCGTCGCCTTATTTCAAGGGCGTCATCCCCTTGACCCAATTCCTCATAGATCTCAGACAGAAGGGCATAGGGACTGGATTGATCCGCGTGGGTCGGGAACAACTCCAGGGCCTTCTCCAGATAGGGGATCGCTTCCTGGAGTCGACCCAGAGTCTTGAGCGTGGTTCCCAGCTGCAGGGTCAGAAAGTAATTGTCGGGATTGACCAGCCACAATCTTTCCAGGCTGGCCAGATCCTGCTGGCTGTCCTGCTGGGTGGCGCGGAGTTCTTCTCCAAGAATTCCCTGAACGGGCGAAGCGGAGAGCTCCTTCAGATGTTCAGTCAGAGGTTGGAGGGTTGCATCCAGCTCCTCGCGAAACTGCTGGTCCACCTCTTCGATGGAAGCGCCCAGGACCTGCTGGAAGACCTCCTCGGTGGTGGCTTCCTCCCCGAAGGCCACCAGCATGGCCGTGATCTTGTCGAATCCATAGTTGAGTGCCAGAAACTCACAGACCCAGCCTGCCTGGAAGTAGCTCAGGGTCAGTTGCTGGGGATTTTTTGGTTGTTCGAAGCCCGAGTTCAGATCGGCAAGCGGGAGCAGGGCATCGTTTTGGTAGGCCCTGACAAAGCCCACATTCAAGGCATCTCCCCATCCGGCCCCTGCCTGGCGTTCCTCCATCATCGAGATCCCTTCGGTGAACCACCGTGGAACCTTGTCCTTGCTCAAAGACAAAGTCACCACGTGGGCCATCTCGTGCCACAGGGTCGAGCCCCAATGAAACTCTCCCTTGGGTCGGGCGGAAGGCGAATCCATGGCCACGATTCTTCCAAAAGTGGCGCCCAGGGCCCCGAGTCCGGGGAGACCCAGCGTCCGAACCGCAAAGTCGGCATGGTCGGGGTACATTTCAAAAACGTACTTGCCGGAAATCTGGTGATTGTATTTCTGCTGGAGGGTTCTCAAAGATCGCTCCGCCAGTTCTTCCGCGTAAGGCCTCAACGCCTCGGACTCGCTTTGATGAAGCTTGATGCGAAGATGGGGTGTTTCGAACTGGACGAAGCGATCAAAGCTGTCCAGCAGGCGCAGCGTGTTGACCGTCCAGATGTTAAACGGGTCCCGGGAGTAGGCCATTTCCAGAACCTGGGTGCCCTCTTCTTCGTGGCCCATTCTCAGCAGATTGATCCCCAGAGAAGCCCGGGCCGAATCCAGTCGTGGATTGAGCTCCAATGCCTGACGCAAGAACTCGATGGCCTGGTCAAAGCGTCTCTGGGAAGCGGCCAGATTCCCCAGCCTTTCAAAAAGGTCACCGTTGCTGGGATTGATCTCCAGAATCTGGTCACGGGTCTTTTCAAAGGCACCGGCCTGTTCCTGAAGGAAGTGGGAAGCACACCTCACTTCCAACAGAGGAAGATAGCGGGGGTTGATGTCCAATCCCTCCTCCAGCCCATCGTCAGCTTCCTTCCACCGGCTCTTTTTGAGAGCCAGCACAGCCTTTAAAACATAAGCATCCAGATTGTCAGGGTTGAACTCCAGCGCCTTGTCCAGCGCCTCCTCGACGCCTGGCTTGAACTGCGAGTTCAGAGCTTCGGCCAGGCCCACGTAGGCGGCATCCACGCCCCAGCGATAGTAGCCCGAAGGCGGCCGGCCCGCCATGATGCCTTCTCGGAAGATGGTCTCGGCCTCGGCGGCGTTGTACTTGGTGAGATACAAGTGGCCCCAGTCGACGAACATGGAGACGGTGGTAGGCTGGATTTGCTGGGCCCCGATGAAGACCTGGTTGGCATCCTGAAACTGGTCCAGCTGCCAGGATCCGTAGGCTGCCTGAGCGATTTCCTCAGAGCCCTGAAGCTGTCCGGATTGGGACAGGGTAAGAAGCCGGCGGGCATAAGAGCTGGTTTCATCTTCCCGGCCTTGCCGCTGGGCCAGTTCCAGCAGCAGCCGCAAGGCAAAAGGATCGTCAACGGGTGCGCTCTGGAGGCCTTGTTCCGCCCTTTGGTAGCTTCCCTCCTGCATCAACTGCTGCACCTCCAGCAGAAATGCGTCCGACGCACGTTCGGACGGCTTCTCCTGGGCGAAACCAAGAGCGGGAGAAAGAGCCGTCAAGAACAACAGGAGGCGCTTCATCGTTCTTCTTCCGCCTCCTCTATGCCTTCGTTCAGGGTGGCCAGCTTGACCAGAAGTTCTTCCAGCTGGCGGTAGTATTGGGCTTCTGGGAGCTGGGTTTTACGAAATTTCAGATCTTCAATCTCTCGTTCGATCCGAACCCGTTCGCCGGCCAGTTCTTCGGCCTGCCGAGAGGTGTAGATTCGTTCCAGGGGTGGAGAAAGATAGGCCATCGAGGCAAGCAGAGTGGCCCGGGTACCGGGATTCTGCTGGAGGGGATCCTCCTTGTCTCCCAGACGGATTCGGCCGTTGTCCTCCAAAAGCGGATGTTCGGTCAGGATACGTCCCTTCTCTTCAAACCAGTCCGCCACCTTCTGCTTGCTGAAAAGATAGGCTTCCAGCAAGGAAACGCGCCCGCTCTTGTCGGTGTCCGCGGCGGCAGAAACGACGGCTTCCAGGAAAAACGACATGAACAAAGGCGGTTGTTTTTCGGTCTGACTCTTGGTGGCGGTGACGATGACGCGGTTGGTCTGGGTCAACTGGGAGGCCAGGACGCCGCTGGTGCTGGTGGCGGCGATCAGGAAAACTCGGGTATCGCCCAGGGAATCCAGGAAGTTTTTGATTTCATTATCAGTCAGGTCAGGCCCTGAGATATTGAATTTGTACTGTCGATTGTCATAACTGGCATGCCCGATCAGGAAAATCCAAACCTCATCCAGGGAGGCGGTTGAAGAGATCGCGTTGAAGGTATCCAGGATGTCCGTTTTTTTTTGGGTTCGACCATCCAGGTAATAGACCTTGCTGCCCAGCTGGTCCTGGAAGACGGTCTGGGTTTCACTTCCCCAGTCCAGGAAATTTTCCTCGTATTCCGGCAATCCACCCAAGCCGGTGATGACCAGGCAGACACGGTTCTCTGCGGCCTGGCCGGCCGCAAATGAAGAGAACAGGAGAAGACAAGAGAAGGAGAGAAAGAAGAGCCCTTTCCCTGTGTACGTGAAATCCCTTATCAATCTCTTAGTACCCATCTAACGCATTTTCTCCTTTTTCTTAAATCCTCTCTTTTCTCCGCGCGTGTTAGCTCTGGGCTAGCCGGGGTAATGCATAGGTTTTCTTCGCTCCGCTCAGATGAAGGCGGCGTGACGAAGGGCCGCAGGCGCCGCGATGACAAGGCGCGCGAAGGGAGGGCACCGCAAGTGTACTGAAAAGTACGTCAAGGAGACCGACTGAGCGCAACACAGTAAGCGCGGATAATTGTGGCCCTGAAGTAGAGAAGTTATGCATTGCCCCGGCTAAATAGTGCCTTGTCGTTTGCGAAGGATCCACTCTGCACAAAGGAGTGCCGTCATCAAAAACAGATTGAAGGGCATATCCCACAGATCGAGGACTTCGATCACCGATGTCTGGGATTGGGTGTAAAGGATCTCTTCGGGAAGTCTGTCAGCATCAGAGATGGTGTAGTAGTTTCCCCCCGTTTCCAGGGCCAGTTTTTCCAGGACGTCCTTTTTCTGGAAGGCATCGAAATACTCGCGCGAGCCGGTTGAGGTCAAAAACGAGGTGCTGGCCGGGCCGGTCATGGTACCTTCCAGGGCCTTGGCCTGGGCCGTCACCTCAACCGTATGGAAGCCATCTTCATGGGGCGTCCATTCGGCTCGATACACCCCATCTTCGCGCGCATCCCATTGGAGCGGCAGGGTTGTGATCTCACCCTCCGGAGAGGTGATGGAGGCCTCAACCTGGGCGTCGTTGATGCGGTTGAAGGCCTTGTCGTTGATCTCGGCCCGAATTTGGACCGTTTCGTTTTGAGAATAGACCTCACGTTCGGTTTCAACGGTGATGGGATCCTTGGCCGAGCTGACCAGCCATCTCAGGATCTGCCTCCAGAAAGTCTCATGGGTCTGGTCCTCGTGGTCTCGGAGCATTTGCCACTGCCAGCTGCTTCCAGTGAGCATTGCCAGGGTGTGACCGCGGCCATAGCGTTGAAAAACGAAAAGGGGGAGGCTGTTCCGGTCGGGGGCGACTCCCAGGGAGGGGTCCAGTCTGGCCAGGATGGTGGCCCCTGACTTGATGCCCCGGACCACATTCCAGTCTCGCAGTACCGGGATGGAATCCCACTGCGATTTATTTTGTTCATTTTCAGCAGAGAGCTGGAAAGCGGGGTGCCGAAGACCCTGATCGGTGAGTTGAATCGTGCTTTCTCCCTGGACGTAAAGCGACCGGGCTCGATCGCCCTCTTCGTCCTCTCCATAGAGCCAAACCGGAAGAATCTCTTCAATCGGCGTGTTTTGATATTGACCCGAGGCAAAGGCGCTGCTTCCTCCCAGCATCAGAAAGCCGCCTCCCCGCTGTCCCACGAAATCACGGACCATTTCCATCTGCTGATAGGTGAAAAACGAGGATTCGACACTGCCAAAGAGGATGCCCTGGTAGTCGAAGAGTTCGTCCCGTTCCGAGGGGAAGCCGGTCGCCAGAGTGGTTTCTTCCTCGATTCCCTGACGATAGAACTTGTTGAGTGCAGTTCTCAGGAGGGTGACCAGATGAATATGAGTATCTTCGACCAGGGACCGTCGTATGAACTTATACTCCCAGCGTGGGTGACCCTCTACGTAGAGGATCCGGGCCGGCAGGTCGCGGACCTGAACGATGGTGGTGCGAGAGTTGTTTTCCTGGATCTCTTCACCTTCCAGTGGTTGGAGGGAGAAGGTGTAGCTTTTGATTCCGGCCGACTTGGGTATGATCTTGACCGTCGTGGTGAGGGTGTTGGAGTCACGGGGAAAGTAAATTTCCTGGGTTTCGACCAGCGAACTGCCTTCACGTACCTCCAGGCGTCCTCGGCTGCCTCCGAACCCGCGGTGACGAAGGGTGATCCGAACCTCCGAAATGGTCTCGGGTATGGAGATGCGAGGGGCACTGACCTGTGTCATTTCGATGTCCCTGCTCAGCGATTCCGGCCCCACACCGATGGTGTGAACAGGAATTTTTCGAGTCTTCAGCTCGGCCAGAACCTCCTGGAAGTTGTGAAAACTGTTGTCCGAACCGTCTGAGAAAAGCAGGATCCCCGCAAGCGGCAGATTCTTGGTGTCGGCCAGGACCCCTTCCAGTCCGGAGACGATATTGGTTTGATCTCCCAGCCAATCCAACTCCAGGGGGCCGTCGGGCCGGGTGGCTCTGGAGTCAAAGCGGAAAAGCCGAAGATAGAATCGTTCATCCAGTGCCTTCAGGAAGTCCGATTCCTCTTCGACCAGTTTCTGAACGGGCAGGCCGCGGGGTTGCTGGGCTTCGGTGGGGATGCCCATGCTTCGAGAATTGTCGACCAGTACGGCCAGCAGGTTCTCCTTTGGAACCAACCGGAAAAGTTCCAGGCTTGGCCTCATAGACAGGAGAAACAGCAAAAGGAAAAAGCCGGCACGCAGCCCCAGGAGGGTCCATCCGGTTGGACCCTGGGAATATAGAAAAGTGCGGCGGTAAACGAGAAAAAGGAAGGCCGCCAGCGCCAGCAGAATCAAGACCGTCAGCCAGGCATCCAGACTCCACTGGAAGGTGAAATCTCCTCTGCGAAAATAGAAGGGTTCATATTTAAAGAAGAATGTGAACACAGTTTCCATGAGCTGAATCAGGGCTAACCGGGATTGTGCAAAGGTTGTCGTTTAATCCTGATGCATCATACCAGGGTCAGGAGGAAGAAAACCTTCAAAAAGTTGCATGGCTGGCCGAAATCCGACAAGGATCAGGACGACCGGCCGGATGGTGCGATATACTTTTTCAGCGAAACCAGAAAAAGAAGGAAGGAGCGATGGCTAAAAACGGTAGAGTGCGGGTGTCTCTGGCCGGGTTGGGCACAGTCGGGCGGGGCGTGGTGCGACTTCTCGAGGAGGAGGCCCCTCGCTATCGCGAGAGATTCGGGATCGATCTGGAACTGGGGATGATCCTGGATCGAAGCTATCAGAAAAAGGATACTTCATGGATTTCGTCGGAAGTGAGCTTCACCGATTCTTTGGACGAGTTCCTTGCGGCTCCTTCAGAGGTGGTGGTCGAGCTGATTGGAGGAGTGGATCCGGCAGACCGGATCATTCGTTCGGCTCTGGGGGATAGCAAAAGCGTGGTCACGGCCAATAAGGCGCTGATGGCTCTCCACGGCACCGACTACCTGAAGCTGGCGGCCGAAGCCGATTCTTATTTAGGCTTTGAGGCCTCGGTGGCGGGAGGCATTCCCATTATTCAAGTGATCAACCATTCTCTTTCATCGGATCAGGTGCTGGGGGTGCGAGGGATCCTGAACGGAACCTGCAACTTCATTCTTTCGGCCATGGCCAACGGGCAGACTGATTACAAGGATGCCCTTGCCGAGGCTCAATCTCTCGGTTATGCCGAGAGCGACCCGACGCTGGATGTCTCCGGAGGAGATGCCCGTGACAAGCTGGCTATCTTGAGCACCCTTTGTTTTCATGCCGCCATCGATCCGGAGAAGATTCCCACCCAGGGCATCGAAGAAGTGAACGCAGTCGACTTTGTGTACGCTCAGAAGATTGATTCCACCATCAAGCTTCTGGGGGTGGCCACGGCACGGGATGACCAACTGTGCCTTCGGGTAGGTCCCTTTTTGGTCGACAACAATCTGCTGCTATCCAGGATCGTCGGGGTCCTCAATGCCGTTGAAGTCATTGGAGCCACAGTGGGACCGGTTCTGTTGAGTGGAAGCGGTGCGGGAGAAGGCCCTACAGCGGTCTCGGTCCTGGCCGATGTCCTGCGTGCTGCTCAGCAAGGAAATGGAGCGGCCAGTACGCTGCTCTCTTCAGGCGAAACGGCCTTCCGGATCGGGGACCTGGATATTGTTCTGGGGGGTGAAGAGGAGGAAACTTATCCCTTCTACCTGCGGTTTTTCGTCAAGGACCGGCCCGGCATCATCGCCACCCTGACCCGGATACTGGCCCAGCGGAACATCAATATCGATCTGGTCCTTCAGGAGAGTTGGTCGGATCGCTCGAATTTTCCTTTTGTCATCACGGTTGAGCCCACCCGGTTCTCTTCCATGCAGGAGGCGGTGGAGGAGATGAAAACTCTGGACTTCAACTGCGTCGATCCCCTGGTTCTTCCAATACTCAAGGAGTGACCAGGTTCCCAACCCAGGCTCGTGTTTGCTATCATTGTTGATTCAAGGGCGGTGTAGCTCAGTTGGTTAGAGCTGGCGGCTCATATCCGCTGTGTCGGGGGTTCGAATCCCTCCACCGCCATAGTCCCCCGTCCTAGCCGGAATGATGCATGTTCTCGGCTATTGAAGAATGCAATGAAACCTTTTTTCAGACCCCGTCGGCTGCGTGAAAATCCCATCTTGAGAAGGATGGTGCGCGAAACCCGTCTTTCGGTCGACCAGCTGATCTATCCGGTCTTTGTGGTGGAGGGAGAAGGGATTCGAGAGGAAATCTCCTCCATGCCGGGCCAGTTCCGTTACTCTCAGGACACCCTGATCGAGGAACTCGGGCAGGTTCAGGAAATCGGTGTTCCCGCCGTGATTCTTTTCGGAATTCCAGAGGCGGATAAAAAGGATGCCAGAGGAACTGCCGGCTATGCGCGGGATGGAGTCATCTGCCAGGCGCTGGAGAAAGCCAGTAAAGAGGTCCCCGATCTGCTCCTGATTGCCGATGTGTGCCTGTGCGAGTACACCGACCATGGGCACTGCGGGATTGTCGATCACCAGGCGGGATCCGATCAGGCACCGGTCCAAAACGACGAGACTCTGGAACTGCTGGCCCTCACTGCGGTGGCTTATGCCGAGGCGGGTGCCCATCTGGTCGCGCCCTCCGATATGATGGACGGCCGGGTGGCTGCTATTCGAGAAGCTCTGGATCAGGAGCGCAGGGAAGACGTTCCGATCTTGTCTTACGCCGCCAAATACGCCTCCGGTTTCTATGGTCCCTTTCGGGATGCCGCCGAGTCGATACCCCAGTTTGGCGACCGCAGGAGCTACCAGATGGATCCTGCCAACTCACGCGAAGCCCTCAAGGAAGTCGATCTTGATCTGGATGAGGGGGCCGATATCGTCATGGTCAAGCCGGCTATGCCTTACCTGGATGTGATCTTCCAGGTTCGTCAATTGACCACGGTTCCGGTGGCGGCTTTCCAGGTGAGTGGCGAGTATTCGGCTTTATGTGCGGCTTTTGCTCAGGGGTGGCTGCAAAGAGAAAGGGTGCTTGCGGAAAGTCTGCTGGCCATTCGTCGTGCCGGAGCCGACCTGATTCTCACCTACTTCGCCAAGGAAGCGGCTCGAATGATCCGCAAAGGGGATCTGTAGAAGCGGGCCCGCTTCGTGCAATCGTGCGTTCGGCCTGAATCGGCGCACTGAGGCAACTCCCACACTCCGGACACGTGGAACCTGGAACGCGCTGGTCGGAGACCAGCGCTAGTTCGTGGCTTGAGTCTGAACCCGCTCGTAGGTTGTGGTAAGCAGCTTGTCGACCATTTTCTCAACCTGGTCCAGTTTTTGGTCTTGCACCGTGGCGATTTCTGAGACCACTAATTGACGGGCACGGTCGAACATTTTCTTCTCGCGAAAGGAAAGACTTTTCTGGAAACTCAGAAAGAAAAGGTTCTTGAGAACCTGGGCGACTTCAAAAATCGATCCTGAATTCATCCTCTCAACATTTCCCTTATACCGGTTTTTCCAGTCCGGATTATGCTCGCTGACCTCGGCCCTGAGGATTTTGAGGAGACTTTTAACTTCTTTCTGGCCACAGAGTCGACGAATTCCCACATTTTCCACATTGCTGGTCGGAATCAGCACCGTGGAGTTGTTGGATACGATCCGCAGCATGTAGAATTCCTCCTGCTGTCCCGCGATCTTTTTGATGCAGATCTCTTCGATTACTCCAACACCTTGATTAGGATAGATAACTTTTTCCCCGACCTTGTAGTTCATGAGGCCTCCCTAGAATGAATCTCAACGGTGAGCAAGCCCATTTTAAACCATGGAGTTTGATTTGTCAAAGTGGGCCATTTCGAGGACTTAAGGCAACAAAGCGCCGGTATAAAGACCTGCGTGCCACGTTTCCGGAGTGTGGGAGGCGCCTCAGTGCGCCGAATCCGGCATCACT
>JAYZBY010000169.1:0-4548 GCA_036338555.1 Acidobacteriota bacterium
GGGGCGCAGCCCCGAATCAATCCAGATATGACGTCCGGATCGGATAGGTGATGTACTCCACTTTCTGGTTGGGATCCTGATTGGGATTGGTATAGACCACCCGGCCGTGGGTGATGGTCATGAGGATGGGGATGTCCTTGATCTGGAGAGAATCCACCGTCAAAATGTCCCGACCCAGGACCACCAGATCGGCAAACTTGCCGACCTCGATCGATCCATTGACATCCTCTTGATGAAAGGCCCAGGCCGAGGTGCTGGTGACGGCCCGGATGGCTTCCTCCAGGGTCAGTCGCTCTTCGGGCTGGAAGACCTTCCCCGATCGGCGCACCCGGTTCACGGCCGCTGAAATGGCCAGCATGGGGCCCAGAGGTGCCTGATCACTGCTGAGGATAACGGGAATGCCAGCATCATGATAGGTTCCGACTGGCTTGGGACCCTTGTCGGGACGATCGGGATTCACCTGATACCGTTCCTCAATATCATCGGACATGCGATAAATATTGTGAACCTGAAGGTCTGCTACGATTCCCAGGCGCTTCATGACTTCAAGGTTTTCCTCGGTCGGCATGTTGATGTGGGTGAAAACATGCCGGACGTCCTCCCGGGGAAAGAGCCGGTAGGCTTCTTCCATAGCCTCGGTGGCGTTGTCGAAGGTTTCCGCGTTGGTGATGTGCAAATAGAGCTGCCAGCCTTGCCGGTGAGACTCGACAATGACCTTGATGACGCGATCCTTGGGAACGATGTAGGGCTCTCCCCCGGGCACACCCTTATCAAGACTCATCTTGAAGGTTCCGACGCGCAGAAAATCGTTGGTATAAGGAGGCGAGTAAATGAGGCTGTCGATCAGGTCGATGCATTCTTCAGCAGACATTCCCCTGATGGGGATCCGGACCATCAGGTTGATACGGGCCGGCAAACCTCCCTGGCGGCGGGAAAGCCTCTGATAGGCGTGATGGCTGGGCAGATTGTTGGTAGCGGTGAGGGGATCGGAAAGATTGGTGATTCCAGCGGGAGCGATGGCCTCATCTAGGGCACGGGCTATGTTGGTCTCCAGCATGTCCGATGGCCAGACATTGAAGTTCTCGCCTTCCCTCAAAATGCGATGCGCGCCTTTGCCGATCACCACACCGGTCGGGTCTCCCGTTCTGGGGTCCAGTTCAAATTCGCCAAAACCTCCTCGTTTGTAGGGCTGATCCACGTTTCGATCGACACCGGCTGCTTTGAGAGCCAGTGTGTTGGCCACGTTCACGTAGTCGCCGGCGAAAGTCACGATGACGGGGTTGTCCGGAGAGACCGGATCAAAGTCGTGCCGGTTGGGCCAGCGCTTTTCTTCGATCTGAGCCACCCGGGGTCCTCGCAAAAGCCAGACCAGCTTTCCCGGCTCCGTTTTCTCCACTTTCTGGCGCACCACATCCACGATGTCAGCAATCGACCTGGATTGGCTCAGTTTCGCGATCAGCGGTTCGGCAGGCTCGCCCACGCGCTGAGCCAGATGAATATGAGAATCATGCAGACCCGGCATGACGGTCTTGCCTTCCAGGTCCATCGTCTCGGTTGCCGGTCCTGCCAGGGGTACGATGTCGCTATCGGAGCCGACGGCCAGGAAACGGCCATTTTTGATTGCCACGGCTTGGGCCACGGAAAAGGCTCCGTCGACCGTCACGATTCTTGCGTTGTGCAGGATCAAATCCGGCGCCAGGGCGTCCGGGGTCGGAGAAGAGCAGTGGGTGAGAATCAAAAGCAGGCCTACTGAGAGGACGAAACCGATCCGTGAAAGGTTTTCGGATTTCATGGAGTTGCTCCCTTCTAATGTGGTAGAGGCCGCCCTGCGAGCGGCCTCCCGGATTGGGCGCCGGAGGCGCCTCCCCCTTGAGGCTTTTTTCAGGTCGCACGATCTTGTAGCGGCCGCTTCGGTAGGTGGGCTTCCGATTTTCCGTCTGAGGTGCATCCCAAGCTCCGGGAGTCAATCAGTATTTCGTGCCGTGTAGACGGCGGTAGCGTCCTCGTGCCAGTTGATCGACGGGGAAGGGGACGCTCCTCTTCTCGGCTATTTCTTTGGAGTCCAGGATGTTGAAAACTCGCATGCCCAGCCGATAGATGGGATTCCGTCCTTCCGATCCTCCATAACGAGGCGGATTCTCAGCGGGGCCTCCCGGCGAACCCACCACGATCCTGCCGATCAGACCCACAGCTTCCTGATATTTGCTGTAGTAGTCGTAGGTCCCTTCCACGTTAAAGGTCCACTCCCAGGTCTGCATGGTGGCCAGCATTCCCGAATCGAAGGGTTCGGCTCCCTCGGGAATTCTGAGCTCATGATTGTCAATGTCCGGATGAAAAGCGGTCACGGTGGGGGTCCAGCGTAGAGCCTGCCAGCGGACCGTATCTCCCGGCTCGATATACAGGCCCACCGGATCGTAGTACCAGAGGCCCCGATCGTAGCTCAAAATAATCTTTACCTCATGAACGATGGTTTGGGCCTGCAGTTGACTGGCTGCCAGGTAGAGTCCCGATGAAGCCAGCAAGAAATCTCGACGATCGATTCGTTTGTGTGACATGTTGATCCCCTATACTCCGTCGATGGTGAATGCAAAAAGGGAATGAGGTCCCCGGTTCTGGACGCCGCAACTGGTGTAGACGGCGCCATTGGCGATGGTGATCCCGCCCCTTCGAGTTGCCGGCAATTGATGGGTCCACAACGGCTCTCCCGTTTCGACATCCAGTGCCTGAAAGGTGCCGTCCCGAAATCCCTGATAAAAAAGGCCATTGGCTGCCGCTGCCGCTCCCTGGCCGGCGGAGGCATTGGGGGTCCACCACAGGATTTCTCCGGTCCAGGCGTGAAGGGCTACCGTGGCCGACTGGGCAATGAGGCTATGATTGGCTGCGGAGTTGTTCACCACATAGATCCTGTCGCGGTCAAAGGCGGTGCTGTTGAGCGAGGGTCCTCCATTGGTGACTCCGGTCGTCCACAAGTGCTCGCCGGTATCCCGATCAAAGGTATGAAAACCGGTCTTGCTGCCGGCGCCCACACAGCGGCGGCGGGCAGCGGAGCGTTCAGGATGGGTGGCTTCAAAGAGCATGGGGTGACAGCTGTAATCCAGGTCAAAGGGATCATTGGCCCGCAGCTGGTCATACCAGAGCAGTTCGCCTGATTCCATGTCGTTGGCAATGATGCTTTCGCTAAAGAGCATGGGGCCGGGGGAGTGTCCTTTCAGGCTGCCCGTGGCGTTGTAGACCACGCCGTACTCCGTATCGATGGCGGCCGCTGACCAGATCGAACCTCCTGCCAGGGCGTTGGGATCAGGAACCACGTCGAAGCGCCAGCGGATGGCACCGGTTCCGGCATCCAGACAGATGGCTTCGCCATCACCTGCTGAAGTAGAAACACCCACGTAAACCTTGTCGTCGTAAAAGACGGCATCGGAATTCACCCGGGTGCGGGTAACTCCGGAGCGAGGATCGATCAGGGTCTGCCAGATCTCCTTGCCGGTGGAGGCGTCCAGGCAATGAACTTTGCCGGTTCCGGCCCCGACAAAAATTCTTCCATTCCCGTAGCCTGGACAGCCGCGCATCTCCCCCAGGGGGTCGATGTTGACGTCCTCCCGGAAGTTTCCAGGGGTATTGGGTTGTAGGCCATCCCAGGCGTTGAATTTCCATTTGAGCGACCCGGAGTCGGTATCGAGGGCATAGAGGTAGCCATCCCATGCCGTAAAGTAGAGGGTGCTGCCGACCACGATAGGTGTACTCTGATTGAAGTTGCTGTACCCATCGAAGCTCCACTTAATTTTTAAGCGGCTGACGTTATGGGGACCGATAGTTGTTTCGTGAATATTGGCACGCGTTTGCCGCAGGCCGCAGCCCGTCAATGGCCAGTCACCGGGTCGTGCACCGGCCGGCAGATCGTCCTGCAGAGGGATGGGAAGGCCGCGCAGGGATCTTGCACTGGAGAGGATCCCCCCAGCGGCGGCCAGGGCCAGGAGAAAGTTTCGGCGATCTAAGCTCAAGGCAACTACCCTCCTTTTCAGTTTTAAGTTCGGACCGAACCGCATCTCGGCTGGATTACCTCTAATGGCCCCAAGATAGACGCCTAAAGGAGGTTAGTCAAGGCTTAATGTGGGGTTAACAAGGGCGCACGGCACTTTTTGCTTTCGAGCAATCGTACCTTTATGAATTCGCTCTAGAAACGGCCTCCTGGAATTTTTAAACTCCTGAGAGGGCAATCTAAAAAAAAACTTTGGGCGTAGTCCACGTTTAGTGGGATCAAGGGGAAAGGGAAAGATGAGAAGTTGGTAGTGGGCGAGGTCAAAAAAATTGTACGGATAGTAACGGTATTAGAGCACCGACAATGAGTAGAACAGATAGGTCACGGATGGCATTCCATAACGGAGTGCCATCCGTGAACGTTTAGTCCAGGTATTTAGAACTCGAGTCGAAGGCCAAGCTGAATCTGGCGCTCGGTCAGGGTTGTGCTGTCAATTCGTCCGCCGCTGCTCCGGTCGACTCTCATATTCGCCCGGCTGAAGTTGGCTCGGTCGAAGAGGTTGAAGATTT
>JAYZBY010000170.1:0-16151 GCA_036338555.1 Acidobacteriota bacterium
CATCTTGAGACCGCTGCTCTTGAGGTATTTCGCAAACACGTCCAACTCTTCTTGAGTTTCACCAGACGCTGAGACTTCTGTCGCCTTATTCATGGACTTGCCGCGATTTTATCATTAAATCGCTCATCACCACAGAACCGGTTGACCAACTGATCGCTGACCTGGAATGCGGAAACTGGAAGATCAGACTTATAAATGTGAATTTTGCATTGTCCTGAACTGGTCAGGGGTTAGGGATCAGGGGTCAGCTTCGCTGCGTCTTTGTGGTTAGAACAACGTATAGATGAAGGGCGCGACGGCGGAGGACTCGGAGAAAACCAGGAGCACTCCTACCAGGAGCAGGAATACCAGGATCGGCAACAACCACCACTTCTTGCGCACCTTCAGGAATTCACAAAGCTCCAAAATTATCCTGATTTTACCCATCTTGGTGTCTCGCTAGGGTCCAATCTATCAGAACATAAAAAGTGCTACAATGATGAGCCTTTCTGTGAAATGATGAGGATCCTGGGTATTTCAGCCTACTACCACGACAGCGCTGCCTGCCTGCTGGAGGAAGGGCCTATCGTCGCCGCCCTTCAGGAAGAACGTCTCAGTCGTATCAAGCATGACAGCTCGTTTCCCTCCCGATCCATTGAAGCGATTCTGCGAATCGGCAACTGCGAAGTGAGTGACCTCGACTACCTGGTCTTTTACGAAAAACCCTTCGTCAAACTGGAACGCATACTGGAAACCTAATTTCGCCATTGTCCGCGGGGATTGTCCTCCTATCGCAAAGCCATGCCGTTCTGGATGAAAGAGAAGGTGTGGATCAAAGAGTGGATCAAGAAAAAGCTGAAATATGAAGGGGAAGTTCTGTTCGCAGACCACCACGAATCCCACGCCGCATCGGCTTATTACCCTTCTCCCTTTTCCTCGGCTGCGCTGCTCACCATAGACGCCGTGGGTGAATGGACCACCACGGCCCTGGGCCAGGCCAAGGGGAACGAAATGTATTTGGATTCAGAAATTCTCTTTCCCCACTCTTTGGGCCTGCTTTACACCACCTTCACCTACTATCTTGGTTTCCGGGTCCATTCCGGGGAATACAAGGTAATGGGCCTTGCGCCCTACGGAAACCCTGTCTATCAAGACCTCATTGAAAACCATCTAATTCAAATCAACCCGGACGGCTCCTTCCAAAATTAAGCGAAGATTACTTCAACTTCGAGGTCGGTTTGAAGATGGCCTCATCTCGCTTTGAAAAACTCTTTGGAGGTCCACCCAGAAAACCGGAAGAACCCCTTTCACAAAAGCATAAGGGTCTGGCCGCTTCCATTCAGAAGGTGACCGAAAAGGTGGCCCTGAGAATGTGTCACCACTTGCACAAAAGTACGGGGGAACAGAACTTAGCATGGCAGGAGGCGTGGCTCTGAACTCCGTGGCCAACGGCCGTATTCTTCGAGAAACCGCTTTCAAGGATATCTGGGTCAAACCAGCCGCGGGAGATGCCGACGGTGCACTGGGCGCGGCGCTGGCTGTCTGGCATCGGTTCCTGGGTGAGCCCAGGCCGCAGCCATCCCCAACCGTTGCGGAAGATCAACAACGTGGTTCCCTGTTGGGAACCCGTTACGACAACATCCGAGGAGAACCGATCGTCGAATCTCCCCGGCAGGCCTACCAATGTTTTATGGGAACGGGACTTGATTTCCTGATTATCGAAAATTGTTTCCTGGACAAGAAGGGACAAAACTAATGGTCAAGTTTCTCAAGAGAATACACGGTTTTTTATTGAAGCTGGGCAGGGTGATGGACCGGGTCAACACATTCGTGTTGCTGGTCCTTTCTTTTTACCTCCTCCTGCTTCCCCTGTCCCTGCTTCGCCGGGTCTTTGTCCGCTCTCGGGAGAAAGGTGGTGCCTGGCATAGCCGCGACCCTCTTCCGAAAGATCATTGCCATAAGCAGTATTAAATTCAAGGTGCAGGTAAGGGGTTGTTAGCCCCGGATTATGCATGGGTTTTCGAGACGAAGGGCCGCAGGCGCCGCGATGACAAGGCGTGCGACGAAGGGCCCCGCAGGCGTACTAATGCAGTACGCCGAGGAGCCCAAGGAAGCAGAACACCGTCAGCGCGGATGATTGCGGCACTGCAGTAGACAACTTATGCATAATGCGGGCTAGAGGCCGGTTTCCAGATCTCGGGCGGCCTGGCTGAGAGCGGTCACTCGCTCATTCTCGGTATTGACAGACCAGATCAAATGAACCTCTTCCTCCTCCGGCTGGCGAAGGGCCACCAGATCAATCCAGAACTCAGGAGATGCATCCTTGACCGATCGCCAGCTGGAAAACTCCAACCCTTCGAGGCTATTTTCAGAGAGCCGAGCGGCCGCATCCGATAACCGGACCAGCAAGTTGTAGGCAATCTGGTTGAACTCTGTTCTGGGAAGCTGGACCGGAGCAGGCACCTCCTCTTCCACTCCCCTCCGAACCGGGTCCTGATCCAAAAACAGGATACCCCTGGGTTCTTCCGGGCTGGGCGCGGTAGTCCCGGTTCCTTGTGCGATCACCACTCTCGCCTGGATGACCTTGGGAGGGGGAGGGGGAAGCCGATTGATATCAACTCGCTCGCCCTGATACAGAACCCCCCCGACGGAGGCGATCACCTGGTGCCGGCTCTCTTCCTCGATGAGGAGAAAGACCACCGAAAAGAGACTCCCAAACACCAGAAACAGATACAGCAACTGCTTCCATCCCGCCAACGGGCGCTCAAAAAATTCCCCTGCTTGCGCTGCCGTGCTCTGACGAGACGAGAATGCCTGATCTTTCAAATGGCCGGACCTCACCTCCGGCTCCTCTGTCTGGTTTTCCCTGGTCGGGTCGTTTTCCGATTCGGACATTAGCGCTGACCTTCCTTGTGCTTTCCTTCGCTTTTTTTCTTGAGGTACTCACTGATCAGTGGGTCCACATCTCCATCCAGGACAGCATCCACATTTCCGATCTCCAGTTTGGTCCGATGATCCTTGACCATACGATAAGGATGCAGAACATACGATCGAATCTGGCTACCCCATGCAATATCCGATTTGTTTTCTTCTAACTGATCAAGTTCTTTGCGTTTTTTTTCCATTTCCGCTTCATAGAGCCTTGACTTGAGTATCTTCAACGCCGTGGCTTTATTGCGGTGCTGGGATCGCTCATTTTGACACTGAACCACTATTCCCGAAGGGTTATGGGTAATGCGAACCGCAGAATCGGTCACGTTGACGTGCTGACCCCCGGCTCCCGAAGACCGATAGGTGTCAACCCTGAGATCCTTGTCATCAATGACGATATCTAATTCCTGTTCGATCTCCGGCGTCACAAAAACCGACGCAAACGACGTGTGTCTTCTGGCACCGGCATCGAAAGGAGAGATCCGAACCAGCCGATGGACACCAATTTCAGCCGAGAGGTAACCGAACGCAAATTCGCCCTTGACCAGGAACGTTGCCGACTTGATTCCTGCCTCCTCACCCGCTTGATAGTCGGTTATCTCGTACTTGTAACCGTGGCTTTCGGCCCATCGAAGATACATTCTCAGCAGCATCTCAGCCCAATCCTGACTCTCCGTCCCACCTGCTCCCGGATGGATCGTGACAATGGAATTGTTTCGGTCGTGGGGACCGGAAAGGAGTGTTTTCAGTTCGGTCTCGGACAGATCCTTATCCAGCTGGGACAGTTCCGCCTCGAGGTCGGGAGCAACCTCTTCACCTTCATCAAGTAGTTCGATGAGCGCTTCAGAATCGCCCAGCGATGTTTGAAAACCCTCTACTTGCTTCAGGCTCTCTTCAATTTGACTTCTCTTCTGCAGGAGTTCTTTTTTGGAATCTTCCTGATTCTCCCAGAAAGTGGGGTCGGAAATGCGTTCCTCAATCTGTTCCAACTCCCGCCTCTTCCCTTCTACGTCAAAGATACTCCCACAAATGTGAGAGCCTCTCTTTTAGATTACGGTACTGCTCATGAAGATCGTCCAAGTTTTCATCTTCCTTTCTTTTTCACGGATTTCCGCCCACCCCCTACGACTGCCAGAAATGCCGTGCCGGCCACAACCATTATATTCATCCATTCTCCGATGTACGAGTAAAGCGAACGATAGGTATTTCCAGCTACCTGAGTCATCATAATTCCTTCTTCGAAGAGCCCCATCTCCTGACTGGACCTTCCCAGATAGTCAATGGCCGCCGAGAAGCCACTGTTGGCACAGCGAAGGAAGGGCTTACGCATCTCAATGGCACGAAATAGAGCCATCTCAAAGTGCTGTCTCGGGGCCGTGGACCGTCCATACCAGGCATCATTGGTGATATTGACGAACATCTGGGCTCCCTGGCGGACAAAACGGCGACTCAGTTCCGGAAAGATGCCTTCGTAACAGATCAGCGTGGCGAATCGGGAATTGTTGATATTACCGAGTTGAAGCTCTTCTCCAGGAGAAAATCCAGCCACCCCCTGAACCAGGGGTTCAAACAGGACTCCAAGCCAATCCTGGAATGGAACATATTCGCCAAAGGGGACCAGGTGGCTTTTGTGGTAACGGTACGCTTCCTGACCGGTTGGGCTGAGCAGGAGGGCACTGTTGAAATAGCGCAAGGACGGATCCCTGTCCACCCAGGTCGTGTTAAAAAGCAGATGAGCTCCTTGAGTAGCGACCTGCCGTTCCCAGAACGTTCTGAAGTAGAAGTCTTCCTGATACAGAAAAGGATTCGGGGCTTCCGGAAAAATGACCCATTCAGCACCAGCTTCCACGGCACGCCGATAGTACTCGGGCAGAGCTTCGTAGTACTTCATGGCATAGTGCTCCCGGTCCCGGGACAACTCAATGTTGGGTTGTACCAAGGCTACACTCAGGGTCGGCCCCGCCTCGGGCTGCCACCAGTTCACCCGATAAACTCCGTACAAATTCGCCATCAGGAATGGAACCGCAAAAATCACAAGCGGCTTGAAACGCTTGAGCCGCAGCGCCCCTACAAAGGCCGAGTTGGCTCCCACCAGCAAGACCGAAATGAGATAGACGCCACTGATATCGGCGATCTGGATAACCCACAGGTAGGGGTATTGAGAATACCCCAGCAAGGCCCAGGGAAAGCCGTTGAGCAGGAAAAAATTACGACACAGTTCCGTGAGCAACCAAAAACCGGGTGCGCACCCAAGCGCCAGCACTAGCGATTTCCCGGCTGTCCAGCGGGTCAAGAGGGTAAACGGAAGGAGGAACAGACTCAGCACCATCAGCATCACCCCAAAGGCCGCCAGCGCCATCAACCAGCCGAGGTTGCCGTAGAGGACCAAAACTTGAGGAATCCAATACAAAACGCCGCCCAGGTAAACCGATGTCATGAGGACATGACCCAGCAGAGTGAGCTTCCAGGTGGGTTTACTGACCAGAAAAAACAGGAAGGGGATGAGGGCCACCCAGGCCAGAAAAAAGAATTGGGAATTCTGAAAGGGTAGCCAGAGCGCCACTCCTGAGATCAGCGAGAGGACTCCTCCCTTGAACAGTTGTCTTTCGATCAACGGGCCGCACTCGAGACCTGGATACTTTTGATATAGGTAAGAAAGCCGTCCTTGCGCAGTCTTTCTTTCATTCCAAGGGCCTCCTGCTCGGTTCGAAACTCGCCCACAGAAACGCGGTAGTGGGGATCCCTGTCCGAAGGCGCCCTCACCACACTGGCATAGCCCTTGGCCTCCAGGCGAATCAAAATACTTCGAGCATCCCCTTCAGCCGTAAACGCTCCGACCTGAACGGTCAAAAGGTCCATTGGAAGCACTGCTGACAGTTCGGCAGCGTTGGGGCCTTCCTCCACTCCTTCCGGGATGACAGCGACCTCGTCTTCGGAGAAGGAGGGATCCGACTCCGTCGCCGAGGGTTTTATCAAACGCTGGTAAAACTCAAGTTCGGACTCGATTTCCTCAAGGGGCGTGTCGGCAATGGGAAGACTCACTTCCCTCGGTCGAGCCTCCACCAATTGGTCCCTTCCCAGAAAAAGCCCCAGCAGGTAAAAAAGAAACAGGACACCCAGGACAACTCCGTAAAGCCTCATGGCAACCCCAGCTTTCAGCTTGCTCTCCAACTTAACCTTTAGCCCCCATCATCTCCCCCCGATTTAGCCAACTGACCCGCCCGGAGAAAAGGCTCAATGATCTCCATCGGCAACGGAAAAACAATGGTGGAATTGTGCTCTGTCCCGATTTCCGTCAAGGTGGAAAGGTAGCGAAGCTGAAGGGTCATCGGTTCCTTGGCAAGGGTCTGGGCCGCCTCCAGGAGTCTTTCTGCCGCCTGGTACTCCCCTTCTGCGTGGATGATCTTGGCACGCTTTTCCCGCTCGGCCTCGGCCTGCTTAGCCATCGCCCGCTGCATTTCTGCCGGCAAGTCAACCGTTTTTACTTCAACCATGCTGACCTTAATCCCCCAAGGATCCGTACTTTGATCCAGAATCGTCTGGAGACGCTCATTGAGTTCCTCTCTCTTGCTCAGGAGATCGTCCAGCTCCACCTGGCCCAGCACCGACCTGAGTGTTGTCTGAGCCAGCTGAGAGGTGGCATAAAGATAATTCTCCACTGTGACAACGGCCTTACTGGACTCCACGACACGGAAGTAAACAATGGCATTGACCTTGACCGAAACATTGTCCCGGGTAATCACGTCTTGGGCAGGGACATCCATGGTCACCAGCCTCAGACTCACCTTTTCCATCTGATCGAGAGGCCAGAAAACCAGGATCAGACCCGGACCCTTGGGATCCTCCAGAAGTTTTCCCAGCCGAAAGATGACTCCCTTCTCGTATTGACGCAGAATCTTGATGGACGAGAGCAGATAAAAAACCACAACCAGAGTGACAATAAGCCAGTTCAGCATCCTAACCTCGCTTTCCAGGTAATTGAGGACTCCTCATGGAGCAGCCATCAAAATTACTCAGTTACTCACTTGATGTCATATTCGGTCGTAAATAAGGTTCTACCGTCAGGACCAGATCCCTTGAACCCACAACCCGTACCGTGGCTCCGGTCTCGATGGAACTCTCAGAGACTGCCTGCCACCATTCCCCGCTCACAAACACCTTTCCACCTTCCCGGTTGACCTGGGTCCTGGCCTGTCCGATGGAGCCTTCCAGAGAGCCGGTCCCCGTGATGACCTTCGCCTTGATCGACTTGATGATCAAACGCAACAGGAACAGCATGATAATAGCGAATGAGCCTGCCACAGCCAGGGCAGTCCCCCACTGGATTCTCACCTCAGGATTGGGGGCATCAATGAGAACCAGCAGACCCAGGGTCATGGCAACAATCCCTCCGACTCCGAAAAGACCGAAGCCTGACACCATTAACTCCGCTATGAAAAGGCCGATAGCCAGGAGAATGAGCAGGACTCCAATGTAATTGATGGGGAGAAGTGAAAAGCCCAACAAAGCCAGAATAAAGCAAATTCCCCCAATAATACCGGGAGCCATCAAACCCGGATTGGTGAACTCCAGGTACAATCCCAAAAGCCCCAGTACTCCCAAAAGCAGGGCTATATTGGGGTCGGCTATGGTGGAGAGAATTCTCTGACGAAAAGTCATTTCCAACAGGACCACTTCCTGGCCCTCGGTTTCGAGTCGCTGGAGCTCCCCACTGAAGCGGGTTATCTCTCTTCCATCCAGCTCCTTCAAGAGCTCTTCCTCATCCTCCACGATCAAGTCGATCAAGCCCCCTTCCAGGGCCTCCTGCGCCGTGTAGGACTTACTCTCAATGACGCCCTTCTCCGCCATTTCGTAATTGCGTTCGCGCTGACTGACAATGGCCCGCAGATTGGCCAGGGCATCATTGGTGACCTTCTCCAACATCGTCTCGTCTTCTCCGCCAAAAGGAAAAACGGGGTGAGCCGCACCGGTGTTGGTCCCCGGTGCCATGACAGCCAGATCGGCGGAAAGCAGGATGAAAAAACCGGCAGAGGCCGCCCGGGCACCTTGAGGCTCGACGAAGCAGACAACCGGAACCTCGGAGTTGAGAATCATCTGGATGATCTCCTGCATCGACACCCCCAGGCCCCCGGGGGTGGACAGCTCAATGAGCAGGAATTCGGCTTCCTGCTCCTCGGCCTGTTCAACTGCACCGGTAATGAATTCAGAGGTAATGGGGTCAATGACCCCGTCGATCTTGACCTTGAAGATTTCGCCCTGCGCTGTGGAGGTGGCGAGCAAGATGACCAGAAGAAAAATCCGCCTCATCTACCCGCCATGTTAGCACTCCCGGCAGGCGCTGACAATATTTCAGAAGTATCGGGGCGTAGGACCGTGGAAAATCCGAACTCCCAAATCCGAAACCCTAATCGGAATTGGTTTCGAGTTTGGGACCCTTGAAGAAGAAGACAGAAGACAGGAGTCCGGAGAAACGCGTCCTTATGCTCCGCGTGGAGATCGGTCCGGCTTTGAATCTCGGAATGGTTTCGGATTTTCTGCCAATTTGTAGCGGCCCTCCGGAATCGGCGCACTGAGGCGCCTCCCACACTCCGGACAGGTGGAACGTCGAACCTGGACCGTGGAACGCGCTGGCTGGAGGCCAGCGGCCTTGTATAATAGGTGGATATGCTGAAACTACGGTTTTTTGCCTCCTTGAAGGATCTAACGGGAGAATCTGAGATGGAAGTGGAACTGGAAGGAGAAACCTCCGTCAGGGAGGTTTTCCAGCAGTTGAAAACTCGCTTTCCAAGGCTCGAAAAGTACGAACCTGTCCTGCTGGTGGCCGTCAATCAAGAGTATTCGGATCTGGATTCCCTGGTGTCTCCAGGTGATGAAGTGTCCTTCTTCCCTCCTGTGAGTGGCGGAACCCGATGATTGAAATAGTTCAGAGCACCATCGATCGCAGGCAGGTCGTGGACTCGGTTGCCGGGCCAGGTTCAGGAGCGATTGTCACCTTTGATGGAACGGTTCGAGACAACGCACGAGGCAAACCGGTGACCCACCTTTACTATGATGCCTATTCCGAGATGGCTATCAAAGAACTTCAGAAGATCCGCCATCAGGCCATGCAACGCTGGCCTCTTAATGAAATGTCCATTGTCCACCGCATCGGAAGGATGGGAATCGGTGAAAGCAGTGTCTTTGTCGCAGTCTCTTCGGCCCACCGAGGAGATGCCTTCGAAGCTTGTCGATTCGCCATCGATACCCTGAAAACAACGGTCCCCATCTGGAAAAAGGAACACTACCAGGGTGGAGAAGTTTGGATCGAGGGATACGACCAATGAAAGCGGCCATCCTCACCATCAGCGACGGCTGCTTTCACAACCAGAGAGAAGATACTTCGGGCCCTGCTCTGGGCCAGATTCTCGAAAAACAACAATGGAAGATCGCCTCGACCCAGGTGCTTCCCGATGAACTCTCCAGGATCCAGGAAGCCATCCGAGATTTGACCCAGGATGCTCAGGAAATCGGGCTGATCGTCACCACCGGAGGAACCGGACTCGGCCCCCGGGATGTGACGCCCGAAGCGATTAGACCTCTACTGGATAAGGAGGTGGCCGGATTGGCGGAACTGATGCGCATGGAAGGCCTGAAGTCCACCCCTTTTGCAGCCCTTTCCCGATCCCTGGCAGGCTCCCGGTATCAGACCCTCATTCTATGCCTCCCGGGAAGTCCCAAGGGAGCCGCCGAATCCCTGGAAGCGGTGGTGGATCTTCTTCCCCACGCCGTGGATCTGGTGCAAGGAAGAACGGGGCACTGAACCGGAGCGCTGGTCTTCGACCAGCGCGTTTCACGTTTCACGTTTCCGGAATGTGGGAGGCACCTCAGTGTGCCGATTTCGGAAAGCCGATCATAGAACGGGCAGAAAGTCCGAAATTCAAGACCGGACCGTTCTCCACGCGGAGCATAAGCGACGCGTTTCTCCACTCCGAACGTCAGCGAGGAGTTTTTCTGCGCGCGAAGTGCGCTTCTCCCTGCTTCCGTCTTATGTCTTCTTTAGATGGACTGTCGTCCCGAAAGGGCTCGGGTTAGAGTCACGACGTCGGTGTATTCCAGATCACTCCCGACGGGAATGCCGGAGGCGATACGGGTGATGCGAATATCCAGAGGCGTAATGAGCTTCGACAGATAGAGTGCCGTGGCTTCTCCCTCGCTGGTTGGATTGGTGGCAACGATCACCTCCTGAACAGCGTTGTCCCTGAGACGATCAAATAAATTCTTGAGCTTTAGATCTTCCGGCCCAATCCCGTTAATCGGCGAGATCACCCCGTGGAGTACATGATAGTGGCCCCGATAGGCACCCGTTTTCTCGATGGAAAGGACGTTGAAGGGCTCTTCAACCACACAGATCAACTTGGAATCGCGCCGGGAGTCGGTGCAAATACGACAGGTATCAACGTCGGTGATGTTGTTGCAGATCGAGCACAGCATGAGGGCGGCCTTCAGTTGAGCCACGGCCTCGGCCAGGCTCTCGCAGTCCTGGCTGGAACCGCGAATCAGGTGAAAAACCAGCCGCTGGGCTGATTTAGGGCCGATCCCCGGCAATTTCTTGAACTCCTTGATGAGCCGTTCAATGGGGTTTTCCTGATCTGTCATGGACACCTGTTATCGATCTACTACCCCAGAAGGCCCTGGGTCAAACCACCCAGATGCCCGCTGAGTTCCTCGTCCACCTTGCGGCCTGCTTCGTTCACTGCAGCCACGATCAAGTCCTGGAGCATCTCCACTTCATCCGGGTCAACTGATTCCGGCTCTATGGTGATGGAACGGATTTGCTTCTTCCCATCCATGGTCACGTTGACCATTCCACCTCCACTGGAAGCTTCCACCTCTAGCTGCCCCATTTCTGATTCCAGCTGCTCCTGCATCTTTTGAGCCTGTTTCATCAGCTGTTGAATATTCTTCATCTATTCCTCTACTTCCTTTTCGACAATCATTTTACCGGGAAAAGTTTCGATAAAGGCTTGAACCTTGGGATTGTCGGTCGGATCAGCCTGGTTGACGATCGGCGCCTCCAGCAGAATCTCAAGTTTCGGCTCGGACCCCACAATCTTGGCAGACAGCCTGGACAACCGATCCTGATTATCCGGCTTTGAAACCTCCTTATGATGAAAGGATTCTTCCTGTGAAAAGAGTAGCGAGAGTTTTTCCTCATCAAGAGTGGTCCGGGAGGCGTGCTTAAGCGAAGAGTATAGGCCCATACTCTCGACCTGCACCGCTGCCAGGAGGTGAGTCATCGCCTGATCATGCCCGGAAGTTCCGGTCGGGTTGTTATCTCTATTGAGTTCCTGTACTTTCCCCTGGCCTGGTTCCCTGCCCGGCTTCTTTTCCTCCTTCGACTCAGGCGTTTTCTCCGAGGAAACTCGCCTGGGCTTTTCGGGGACTGGCGGAGTGGGTTCCAAAAGCCCGGAGTGGGCCTGCTTGCCGAGGTCGGGGGTTGAGATGGACTGGCCGCTGCGAAGCTTTCCAATAACCTCCTCAACGGTCGGCAACCGGCTCAGTTCCACCAATTTCATGAGCGTCAACTCCAGATGAACCCAAGGGTGAGAATTCCATCGCAGATCGGCCTCGGTGCGATTCAGCAGGTCATAAAAGCGAATCAAGTCAAGTTGGGAAAGTTTCTCGGCCTGCTCGAGAATCGCCTCTTTTTCGGCATCCGCAAGATTCAACAGCTGTTCATCCCATCCCGTCACCTGACACACCATGAGATTCCTCGAGTGCTGGATCAACTTGCGACAAAAATTCTGAGGCTCGACTCCGGAATTGGTGAGAGCCTCGACCTGCCTGATCAGTGCCTGGGTGTCCTGGTCGAGCACCGCATCAAACACGGCCATCACCGCCCGTTCATCCACCTCACCGAGCAAGGTTCGCACGTCTTCATCACTGATCTGCTTTCCGCTGAATGCGATGATACGATCCAGTGCGGACTGGGCATCCCGCATGCTGCCCTGGGCGGTTGACACGATCACTTTGAGAGCATAATCGCTGATTTCAATTTCCTCCTCCTGGCTGATCAACTTCAATCGCTCGGCAATCAGCCGAAAGGGGATGGGCTTGAAGTCGAACTGCTGGCATCGGGAAATGATCGTACCCGGGATCTTCTGGTATAGCGTTGTCGCCAGAATGAACTTCACATGCGGCGGAGGTTCCTCCAGGGTCTTCAGCAGGGCATTGAAGGCAGCATTGGAGAGCATGTGAACCTCGTCGATGATAAAGATTTTGAAGCGATCCCGAGCCGTCCCGTAACGCACACTCTCTCTGAGCTCACGAATGTTATCGACACCTGTGTTGGAAGCAGCATCAATTTCAAGAACGTCCACGCTGCTAGCAGAGGCCACCTCCTGGCAAGAATCGCACTCGCCGCAAGGTGTGGGCGTGGGACCTTTCTGACAGTTCAACGCCTTGGCCAGAATGCGAGCTGTGCTGGTTTTTCCCACACCTCGCACACCTGAGAACAAGAAAGCATGCGCCAACCGGTCGCTCTTGATGGCGTTTTCGAGAGTCTTCGTGACGGTCTCCTGTCCCACCACATCTTCGAAGCTCTGAGGCCTCCACTTACGGGCCAGTACCTGATAGCTCATGGACAACCTGACGGAAAGGCCGGTTGATGGGTTCCTTCGGCCGGCACATGCCTGAAATGGCCAGGTCCCGGGTAATCTGCGGCACCCATGCTGATCCTCTTAATGCTGCTTCCTTCCGGACCTGACATGGTTCGAGGGGCACGTTGCACAGGCCCGAGACCTGTCACGTAATGAGCGGTCCTTGCACGCTCATCGCACAACAAAACTATACTATATCATCCCAATCTGCGCCGTCGGATGGCTTGACTTATCGGGAACGGCTGGTTGTAATGAATCGTTAGCATTAGAGCTGTGGAGGAGTACCGAAGTGGACGTAACGGGCCCGACTCGAAATCGGGTTGTCTGGTGATGAGCTGGGCACGTGGGTTCGAATCCCACCTCCTCCGAATTCCACGGGCTAGCCCTCATTGCTCACACCTTCTCGTCACGAAGCGGCGGAAGGGCCGGCCTGACAAGGCGCACGACCGAGGCCCCCGCAAACGTACTTTACGGTACGTTGAGGAGGCCGACGGAGTGCAACACAGTCATGGTGGATCATTCCGTCGATGCACAGTAGAGGGGGTGTGAGAAATGCGGGCTAACGGTCGGGAGAGGTGTCCGAGTGGCTTAAGGAGCACGCTTGGAAAGCGTGTGTACGGGTAACTGTACCGCGGGTTCGAATCCCGCCCTCTCCGCCATACTTTTCAAGATACTGGAGTCATCGCCCTTAACAGGAGTCGGGCTGACTTCGCCCGAGACACCATGACCGACCGCCGCCTCGATTCGATGGAACATTGGATGAACCTGGCTCTGGAAGAAGCCCGAATAGCTGCCAGGGAAGACGAAGTCCCGGTTGGAGCGGTAGCGGTATCAGAAGGAGAGCTGTTGGCACGGGATCACAATCGCAGTATTCAGCTCCACGATCCCACAGCTCACGCGGAACAGCTCGTTCTCAGACAAGCCGGCCAGAAACTGTCCAACTACCGTCTTAACCATGTGGATCTGTACGTTACCCTGGAGCCGTGCGCCATGTGTGCCGGTGCCCTGCTCTGGGCGCGTGTCAAGCAACTTGTCTTTGGAGTTCGGGATGAGAAGGCGGGGGCCGTGTTCTCCAGGGTCTCCCTTCTCTCCACCGGCCTGTTCAATCACCACATCCAGGTGGTTGAGGGAATTCTGGCCGATCCCAGCCGGGACATTCTGCAGCAGTTTTTCTCCCGGCTCCGTTAGCCCGGGCAAGAATTATCATGAAATCGATCCTGGGCCATCCCCATTATGGTAAAGTAGGAGAATCCGTTGACAGGAGATGAAGCACCATGATCAGTTTGAGTGAAAAGGCGATCGACAAGGTCAAGTCATTCATGGCGTCCCAGGAAGGGGCCTGTCTCGGCCTCCGGGTCTCCGTGGTCGGAGGCGGATGTTCCGGCTTCCAGTATGAAATGAATCTGGCCAAGGAACGCCAGGAAAGCGATCAGGTGATTGACATCGACGGTTTCCAGCTATTCATCGACTCCGAGAGCCTGTCCGCTTTGGATGGGACTGAAATCGATTATGTCGAGTCAATCGAGGGAGCCGGTTTCAAGTTCAAGAACCCCAACGTCACCGCCACCTGCGGGTGTGGCGAATCCTTTCAAGTTTAAGCCCCTAAGGGGCTTCGTTCTTTCGTTTCTTCGTGCTTTTGTGCTTTTGTAGAGGCCGCTCTGCGAGCGGCCTCCGGAAAGACCTTAGCCTGCTTCATGCATAGTCCGAGCTAGTCCCGAAGGGGCGGAGTAACAACCCACGAGTGCACAACAGCACGAACTCACGATTGCATGCTTTTGCCTAGCTCCCGGCTAGGCGGCGCTTTTGGTCGCTCAGCCAGGACGAAAAGGGGGGACTCCTTCTTCTTCGCGGAAAAGGGGCCGGGGGGACGATTCACTGACCCGGGCCACGGCTTCATTCAACGATCGGAGTTCTTCCCGATCAAACGACTCGAAAACCCTTTCGATTTTCCCGTCCTGACCCACATAGAAAAAAGTGGGCACATAAGAGAGTTCATACTGTTCACTGACGGCGAAGGGCTCGGGATCCAGCGCAAGGGGCGTCGTAGGAATTCCGAAATTTTGAACCATTCTGCCCGCTACCACAGCCTCCTCCTGGGCAATCACCACCATCGACACGCCGGATTGTGGATAGCTCTGATACATTCTCTCCAAAAATGGCAGCGTGTACTGGCAGGTAGGACAGCCTTCCTTGACAAAAACCAGCACAGCCGGGCCCTGTGACAGCAACTCTGCAAGAATCAGCTGTTTAGATCCTGACTCAGGGTTCTCGGTATCGGCCCCAACCAGTAATTCCAGCTGGAAGTCAGGAGCATGATCGCCGGGTTTTAATGGCATAATTTTCGTCCTCCCTGGCCCGCACAAACCGAGATGCCCATCAGGCCATCCCCTACAATATGCCAGGAACCTCCGCCAGGTTTCACAGCTCCTGATTTTGAGAAATCCCTCCTCTTCCCCTGGCCCAGGCAAGTTTGTTGACACTGCATATAGCCTCTAATATAGTACGCCTGCCGTTGCGCCATGAAAGACTCTGAACAGCCTCAATTTGATAGCTCCTCTCCGGATCTGGTGAAGTCGATTGAGACGATGGCCACCCGGCTGCGCCGACAGTCGCTCACTTCGACCACCGCAGCAGGATCCGGCCATCCCTCCTCTTGTTTCTCCTGCGCCGAACTGATCTCCGCGCTTTTTTTTAACTTTCTTCGCTTTGACGTGGCCCAACCCGACAACCCTTACAACGACCGCTTCGTCCTGTCCAAGGGTCATGCAGCTCCGATTCTGTGGGCAGCCTGGGCCGAGGGCGGCGCATTTCCCGTTGAACGACTTCAAACACTGCGAAACATCGACAGTGATCTGGAAGGGCACCCCACCCCTCGAAACCCTCTGGTGGATGTCGCCACCGGCTCCCTGGGCCAGGGCCTTTCCGTCGGTGTGGGCATGGCCCTGTCGGCTCGGATGGATGCTACGGGCAGCCGGATCTTTGTCCTGCTGGGAGATGGGGAGGCTGCAGAGGGATCGGTATGGGAAGCCGTCGCTCTGGCCGCTCACTGCAAGCTCGACAATCTGATCACGATCGTGGATGCCAATCGCCTGGGCCAGAGCCAGGCCACCATGTTCGAGCACGATGTCCAGGGTCATCAGGCACGTTTCGCCTCCTACGGCTGGCACACCGAAGTCATCGATGGCCACGACGTCCAGCAGGTTCTCGCCAGCTTCCAGACAGCCCTCGATGTCAAGGGCCAACCAGCTGCCATCATCGCCACAACCCTCAAAGGAAAGGGCCTCTCCTTTATGGAGAACAAGGACGGATGGCACGGGAAGCCGGTCGCCAGGGGAGAAGAACTGGACAAAGCACTCGAAGAGCTGGGCAGCGACCTGGAACTGGAGCAGGAACTTCACATTGCAACGCCTGGGAACGGTGCCGGAGCTTCTTCTGGTGCCTCCACCCAAACTGCAATCGAGTCCCCAAAGTACCCTGCTGACGCACAGGTGGCCACTCGACAGGCCTATGGCACGGCCTTACAGAAACTCGGGAAGATCAATCCGGACGTTGTTGTCCTGGACGGCGACACCAAGAACTCCACCTTTTCGCAGGAATTCCTGA
>JAYZBY010000171.1:0-4613 GCA_036338555.1 Acidobacteriota bacterium
AAAGGATAGTTCCAGTAGTAACCCCTGAGTCTTTGATAGCCCATCACCAGCAGCAACAGGGGAAGGTAGAGGGCGGATAGCCCCAGATTATGAAACAAATAATCGGAACTCCAGGCCCCGAGTTTACCGGCATAGTTGGCGTAATCCGGGGAGGATGAAGAGACGTTCGTGGCGGGATCCAGGCCACTGTAACTCAGCAATGACAGGGTTAACAGGAGGGAAGCAGCCAACAGGACTACCCCCAGGAACTCACTTGCTTTTTCTCCTGTATGGACCGACATAATTCCCTGTCTTTTCTATCACTTGTCACTGACGCAAGGCGCCCGGGGCGCTGGCCTTCGACCAGCGCGTTCCACGTTCCAGGGTCCACGTTTCACGTTCCTGATCGGCACGATCCGGCAGACTGTAGTAGGGGCGCACGGCCGTGCGCCCAGAACAGGGTCGTTGTAGCGGCCGCTCTATGAGCGGTCTCCGGAGTGTGGGAGGCGCCTCAGCGCGCCGATTCCGGAGGGCGACTGCACAAGTCCACAAGGTTCCGTGCGCCCTTTTTGTCAGAGGCCAGTGACCACGATCTTCTGTCAGGGGTCAGGGGTCAGCCTTCCCTCAAATCTCAATCGTCACAGGAAGGATGATGGGCCTTTTCCCGGTCTGCTTGCGCAGGAATCGCTTGAGGCCCTTGCGGAGAATCTCATTAAAGAGTTCCTGGTCCTGTTTTTCCTCGATAGGCGTCTCGGCCACAATTTTGGAAATCGCCTCCTGAGTTGCTTCCAGCAGTTCTGTGGAAGCGTCCGTGAGTACAAAGCCACGGGAAACCAGTTCAGGCTTGCCGATAAGATCTCCCGTCAGCCGGTCCACTCGAAGTACCACCACCAAAAACCCGTCTTCGGAGAGAAAACGACGGTCTCGCAGTACCATCTCATGGACCTGGCCCAGATTTCCCTCATCGATGAAACGCCGCCCCACCGTCACCTTGTCGGTCACCTGGGCGGAATCAGGAGTAAGCTGCAACTGGTCCCCGTTTTCAATGATCAGAACATTTTCCTTGAGAATCCCCTGGTCTTTTGCCAGCGAAGCATGATTTTTCAGCTGGCGAAACTCCCCGTGGATGGGGATGAAGAACCGGGGGCGGGTGAGGTTGATCATCAACTTCAAATCGTCTCTCAGCCCATGGCCCGAGGTATGCACCGGGGCCGAACGAGAGTCATACACGTGAGCTCCGCGACGGTAAAAATGGTTCACTAAATTGGAGATCAGCTTTTCATTGCCGGGGATGACCCGGGCTGAGAGGATCACCATATCTCCTTCTTCAACCTGGAGACCTTTGAATTCGTTGACGGCCATCCGGCTCAAGGCGGCCATGGGTTCTCCCTGACTGCCGGTGGCCAGAATCAGTACCTGATCAGGGGGGAATTGGTTGGCTTCTTTGGTAGAGATGACCAGATCCTGCGGGTATTTTAGGCACCCCACCTCGACGGCAGTCCGGATGTTTGAAATCATGCGACGACCGATGGGGAGGACCTTGCGTCCCACCTGCTCGGCCAGCTCGAGAATCACCTGAATACGGGGGATGCTGCTGGCGAAGGAGGCGATGATGATTTTTTTATCCGCCTGACGAAAAAGGTTGCCAAGGGATTCATACATGGTGAATTCAGAAGGCGCCACACCGGAGACTTCACTGTTGGTGCTATCGGAAAAAAGAGCCAGAACCCCCATTTCTCCGTATTCCGCCAGGCGGGTCACATCACTCGGTTCACGATCAACCGGCGTCTGATCAAATTTGAAATCTCCCGTCCAGATAATGTTTCCTACGGGACTGGAGATGGCGAAGCAGAAGGCGTCAGGAAAGGAGTGGGTGACATGGAGGGGCTCAACACGGAGAGAGCCGAACTCCAGAGATTCTCTTGCCCGCATAGGGATCAACTCCGCTGAATCTTCCAATTTCCGTTCCTTGAGCTTCTGTGCCACCAGGCCCAGGGTCATCGGACTCCCGTAAATAGGTGCGGGAACTTCTTCAATGACATAGGAAACGGCTCCGGAATGGTCCTCATGCCCGTGAGTCAGTATGATGGCCCGTAATTTGTGGTGGTGTTCCTTTAGGAAGGTGAGGTCCGGGACAATCACGTCAACGCCCAGGCCGCTGCCCAGGTGTCCTCCTGGAAAAGTGATCCCGGCATCGATCAGGATCATGTCTTCCCCGCAGCGCAGGACCGAGCAGTTCATCCCGAATTCGCCCAGGCCTCCCAGCGGAGTAATTTCCAGGTAGTCGCTCATGAATGGCAGATTATAGCATTCGTCCAAGACAGGCATATTGTTCCAAGGTCACCTGTTGCGGGCGCGCCCTGGAGGGGATGCGACAGACCTCGAAAGCCGACTCCAGTGATTCCGGATCGTGCCCTGACTTGAGGTTGTTCCAAAGGGTTTTCCGGCGCTGCTGGAAAGCGTTTTGGAGTAAGGTCTGGAATCCGGGTTCATCCGGGACTCGGAATGGAGAATTTCGGGGCTTGAGCTGGATTGCCTGGGACACGACCTTGGGCGGAGGAACGAAGGCGCCCGGCGGAACGTCAAAGCCTGCTGCCCTGTCGAAGTGATATTCCATCAGCAGTGTGAAGTACCCGTAATCCCTGCTATTGGGGGAGGATAGGATTCTTTGAGCCACTTCTTTTTGAAGAAGGAAGGTCCCGCTTTGAAACCGATCCTTGATGGGGAGCATATTTTGAAGTATCTGGGTGGCGATGTTGTAGGGAAGGTTGCCAATGACTTTGAAGGGTTTATTCCCTACAACGGCCCAGTCGAATGAGAGGATATCGGCCTGGATGACATCAAGGTGTTTGGCTGCCTCGTTTTCCTTCAGGAAGTGTTCATTGAGATAGCGCACCAGGTCGCGGTCAAATTCGACTGCGATCACTTTTCGGGCCAGGGGCAACAGGACCCGGGTCAGCTGTCCGGTGCCCGGTCCGATTTCGACGACGGTGTCTTCAGGGCCGATTTGAGCGAATTGTGCAATTTTTTGACAGTAGTCGGAATTGGCGAGAAAATGCTGGCCGAGAGACTTTTTGGCCCGAGGCTGGCGTTTCACCCCGGTATGTTAACATGACCTTGAAATTACAAGGAGCGACGCGGAAAAGCGTGAAGGAGGAAGTATGAGCGAGAATGTTCAGGCAGTAACGGATGAGACCTTTGAAGAAGAAGTTCTGAACTCGGACAAGCCTGTGTTGGTGGATTTTTGGGCAACTTGGTGCGCTCCCTGTCGAGCTCTGGCCCCTGTTATCGATGAGGTGGCAAAGGATTTTGCGGACCAGGCTAAGGTGGTCAACGTCAATGTGGATGAAAACTCGGGGACAGCCGGGAAATACAATATCAAGGGAATTCCCACCTTGCTGCTTTTCAATGGCGGTGAAATAAAAGACCAGATTGTCGGCAACACCACCAAAAACACGCTTGCCAAAATGATCCAGTCTCAATTACAGGAACCTGTTTAATGGGCCCGGAAGCCAGGGTCTGGCCTCTCCTGGTGTTCGGCCATGGCTAACGTAGTAATCGTCGGCACCCAGTGGGGAGATGAAGGCAAAGGGAAGATCGTAGACCTGATCACCCCCCGCTTCAGTGTAGTGGCTCGTTACCAGGGCGGCCACAACGCGGGCCACACCGTCATCATCCACGACAAGAAGTACGTTCTTCATCTGATCCCTTCGGGGATCCTCCATCCCGACAAGGTGTGTGTCATTGGAAACGGAGTGGTGGTGGATCTCCAGGCCCTTGACGATGAGCTGCAGACGCTGGAGGAGTTCGAGGTCGAAGGCCGCTTGTTTATCAGTAATCGCGCCCATTTGATCATGCCCTACCATCGGGCCGTGGAATCGGCAGAGGAAGATCGCCTTGCCGAGGAAAAGATCGGCACCACGAGTCGGGGCATTGGTCCTTGTTATGAAGACAAGATGGGCCGCCGCGGAATTCGAACCGGGGATCTCCTCTATCCCGAGATATTCAAGGCCAAACTGGAAGCCAACGTGGCCCTGAAGAATCATCTCCTGGATCGGCTTTATGGCCTGGAGCCACTGGACAGCGAAGCGATCTATGCCGGATACATGGAGCTGGCCCCGAAAATTACGCCCTTTGTGATCGATACGGCTGAGTACCTCAACAAGGCGGTTCGAAACGAGGGCAACATTCTTTTTGAGGGAGCTCAGGGAACCCTTTTGGATGTGGATCACGGAACCTATCCCTTCGTCACATCCTCCAATGCGACGGCCGGGGGTGCGTGCATTGGGACGGGCGTGGGGCCAAGCGACATCACCGGCATCATTGGAATCGCCAAGGCCTATACCACGCGGGTTGGGTCGGGACCGCTTCCAACCGAAATGAATGATTCGGTTGGCCGGCATGTTCAGGAGAAGGGGGCTGAATTCGGAGCCTCAACCGGCCGGCCCCGCCGCTGCGGATGGTTTGATGCTGTAGTCGTGCGCTATGCCTGCATGATCAACAACATCGACACCCTCGTGGTTACCAAACTGGACGTGCTAGATGAACTCGACGAGATCAAGCTCTGCGCGGGCTATCAGTACCAGGGCCAACGGCTGGAGTCTTTCCCGCCCCAGATGATGGTTCTGGAAACG
>JAYZBY010000172.1:0-3351 GCA_036338555.1 Acidobacteriota bacterium
GGTATTCATGTAAGGGGTATTAGCGGAGAAAGGGAGTTCCACACCCTGTTGCCTGAGATGGATCTGCAGGTGCTCCAGCAGAGTACGCACGCGCTCCGGACCCTTTTTCTGGAGAACATAGTCGATGGATTCCAGCCACTCGCGGGTTTCGATGATTTCCGATTCGGAAAGCGCCTGATCTTCAGCCTCGACAGGTTCAATCGCGTCGGCCATAGCTACTCCCTAGCCCGGATCATGCATGATACGGGCTAACATCACCCACTCGTCTCCAGGGTACTGCCAATGAGAACCACGTTTCCTATAATCAATTGTGCAGCAGGTGCTCTAGCAGATTCAAGTTGCCGTCCTCTCATTTGATGGATTTCTAATCCTGGAACTCTCTCAGACAGCACCTTTTCGGCTTCGAGACCTGGGCTTTCTCAAATCTGAGTGGGAAGTTCCTTCACGGGTCGAGGATATCTTCGATCTCAAACAGGAGCTTTTCAAAGTCGGCCTGAGAGATGGTCCCCTGTCGACCGGAGTTCATCTTGCCTGCCAGATACCGATCTCCTGCCTGAACAAAAACAAAGGTGCGCTCCACACCATCCGTGAAGGTAACCACCATCCGCACATCCGGCTGCAACAAGCTGTCCCCATCAGACTGGTCATCGTCGATTGATTGGAAGGCAATATCGGTGATGGGATACCAGAATTTGTAGGCCTGAGCTAACTGATCCTTGTGGGAATCGGGCTTTTCAACAGTCCAGGTGTAGTCTTGATACTGGATAACAATCTCTTCTTCTTCACCCCGGCGAAAAAGAACCCGGGCAATCTCGGTCTGATCCACGTCGACCACGCTCTTATCGCGAAAGTCCCAGACCGTTTGATTCAGTCGTTCAGACAGTTCAGGCTGGACGGTAAAAACAAAGGGCCAATCGGAATTTCGGGCCCAGGAGTACTCGCCGACATCCTGACCTAGCTCCAGAGTCTTCCATTCCTGCGAGTCCCCGACCTGAATTCGCAAGGTGGCCCCCGCCGGAAACAGGCCGTAGGGTTCGAGTTCTTCCAGGTGATCGTCAACAAACTCCTGAACCTCTGCAAACTCCACGGTCGACAACAAACCCGTGACCTTGTTCTGATCCGCTCGTTCCTGAAGAGGAGCCTCCATAAACCATCCCTCGTTTCGCCGTTCCAGGCGCATCGTTGCTTCGGAGTTTTTCAGCTCAATGGCCTGAACCTGAGGTCGCTCGAAGGCCAGAACCTTCTTGTCCCGCCATTGGAACAACTCCTTATCCACCACCGTATAAAGGCTTCTGGAAGTGAGGAACACCTCGGAGTCCCCCTCCAGCTGAACATACATGCTATTGCCGGTGAAGTCCTCACTTCCGATCAACAGGGTTTGCCGCTCCTGTCCGGCATCGATAGCCAGGCGAAAGCGCGGGAAATCCAATCCGTATTTCTTGATTTCCAACCCGGCGTCCTCAAGGATTCGATCCCGTGAAGCAGATTCCAGATCGCGAAGCAGGGAACCCACCGTCCCCATATCGGCAATGCTCCGGATCGGACGCTCAATCATCCATCGATTCTCTTCCCTAACCAGGACAAGGATTTCTTTCTGGAAAGGGGAAATTTCCAGCGCGGTTATCTCATCCTGGCTGATTCGCAACAGGCTCTCTTCCAGCTTCCGGGTCTCTTCCCGCCTATCCTCACCCTGGATCTCATAGAAATAGATCAGGGCAGCGAGAGCCAGGAAGATGGTGAGGAGAAAAATGAGTTTTTTCATAGGCACTGCAGTCTTCTGGCTCCCGACCGAAGGGCGCACAGCCGTGCGCCCCTTCACTTCTATCGTCGTCGCATCCAGACAGCACTTCCCAGAACCAGCGTCATCAGGGGAAGAAGCACCACCGAGGCCCAGAAGATCATTCGGGACTGACCCAGGGTCACGTTGATGCGTCGATTCTCCGGGTCCTTGGGCCGAATGGCCAGGAGATCGGCCTCCTCAGACAACCAGCCGACCGCCATCAAAAACAAATCTCCATTGGAGGCGCTGTCAAAATACCCATTGCTGGCAAAGTCGGCATCACCAATCAGGACCACTCGTGATTCCACCTCTGGGGCTTCCCCATCGCTGCTGGGCAGGTCTTCTATCCTCAGTGTCGCCACTGCCGCAAGCTGCAAGGGACCTTGTGTGTCCTGGCCCTCATCGAAGGCCGCCTCCCCTGCTTCCAGCTGACTCTCAGCCCAGCTTCTGGGGGAGGTGGTCAGCAGTTCCTGGGTTCGATAATCCAGAGGACTAGAGGAAGTCGTGACGTTCTGGGCCATCGGAAAGAAAGTCATCACACCACTCAACTCCTGTGTCATGGGATGATCTCCAAATTCTGACACCAGCGGCACTGCCGCACCCAGCCCGAATAGTTGACCAATGCCACTGCCATCGATGACCACCTTGTGTTCAAGTGCCAGACCATAGGCGGCAAGAAACTCCCCCATTCCAAATTCAGTCTGGGGATCCACCAGGAGCAGCAGTTTCCCACCCTCCTCCAGAAACTCCTTCAGTAATGCCACTTCGGTGGCGAGAAAATCCATTCTGGGTCCGGCCGAAACAATGACCGTGGCGTCTTCGGGGAGCCGATTTTGCTGAGCCAGGTTATAGCTCTGGGCGCTATAGGTCTGATTCTCGACCTCCTGACGAGCCAGGGAGTACCCCTCGGCTGTGTCGTCGTCGATATCCCGCTCTCCATGACCCTGAAGAAAGTAAATAACCTTCTCTTCCTCACGGGTAATCTTGATAATAGCGTTGGTGATCTTCTCCTCACTGAGATCGTCCACCAATGCCTGATCCTCTCCTCTCAAAACAACGATCTGCCCATCTCTTGAGATTCCGTACCGGGCCGCCACACCGGGTTCCTCTTCCGGGTCCACGATCTGGTAATCCATGCTGGGAGAGCGATACTGTTTGATGAGGTCCTCAAAACGAAGACGCCCGACATCTCCTCCGAAAAAGCCGATGATCAGAATCTCATCCTGGAGACTCTCGATGACTTTCAGGCTCTGTTCGGACAGGGAGTAGAGTTGATTTTCGGTTAGGTCGATGCGGCTGTTGTGGCGAACGTTCAAAAAATTGGCGAGCACCAGAATTCCCAACACCAACAGCACCGTGGCTCCTGCGGTCCCTCCGTAGCGAGCCGCTCGGGTTTTCCAGGTAGAACGGATCCCATCCAGATGGACGATCAGGTAGACCCCGATCAAGCCCAGGCCGCCGTAAATAAGCGTCTGCGCGATCCAATCCCAACCGCTCACGGTGTAGCGAAACAAGGCTCCCATAAGGGCTATCGAGCCAACATAAGCAAACTGGTCAATGACTTTCTTGAA
>JAYZBY010000173.1:0-12019 GCA_036338555.1 Acidobacteriota bacterium
GTTCAGGACTTCCTTGCCGAGAATTCGGGCATGATGCCGATCATGGCTGCGCGTGAACTCCAGATGCCTGAGGCCATTGTCGCCAGTGCCTATTCTTCAGATCAGGCGGCGTCAACCACAAGTGACGCATTTATCGATGTCTGGACAGCCATGAAAAGTCTGGACAAGGTGACGGTGTTGATCATCAAGGATCAAGATGTTTTTGAAATCCCAAGCAAAATCGGTCCGGGAGAGTTCTCAGATACCAACGATTTCTACAACTTGAGTCACGACTATCCATTCAGCGGACATCTGAGACCGGACCTTTATTCATCCATTTATGTCTTGAAAATTCCTTACGGAGAAGAGAGGGTGGGGCGAGCCATTTTCTTTTATAAGCCCAATGGTGAGCCGGCCTTTGGTACTCTGATCTCCGGCCGGGGACCCAGTCCTTCCGACGAACAGATTGCCAAGTTTGAAGAAATCAGGGCGATGATCAAGGACCTCCCATCCGTTTGCCCGAGTTAAAGACTTCTTAAGCTATTATCAAGCTATTCCCTGGGGAGGAGGTCGAAAATGGGTCGCTTTTTCTTTCTCGCCATCTTAGCAGTGGCGCTTCTATCCTGCAGTGGTGCTCCGGAGGCGCCGGCGGGGGATACCGTGCCCGAGGCGGTGGATGCCCGCGCGCTGCACGATCGTATGCTCACCTTCGATGCGGAGATGGACTATCCGCCAGATTTCATGGAAGGCGCCAAGGACGCCGGCACAGAGACATCCCTGCAGATCGACTTGCCGAAGATGGACCGAGGTGGTCTGGATGGAGCCCTGTTCGTGGTCTGGATGGTGACCGGGGAGCGTGACGAAGCCGGGTACACCACGGCCATGGAGGCCGCCGACCACCAGATGGCGGCTTTTGAAAAGATGATCACCGCCTACCCGGAGCGCATCGGGCTGGCGCGCAGCGCCGACGAAGCTGAAGCGCTGGTAGCCGCGGGCCGGCACTTCGCCGTCGCCGGGATGGTCAACGCCTATCAGCTTGGCCCCGATCTAAGCGCGCTTGACACCTGGTACGAACGGGGCTTGCGCAACATTACCCTGACTCACGTCGGCCATAACCAGTTCGCGGATTCCTCGCGGCCGGGGCGCGGGCTTCCGCCGGAGGAACACGGCGGCCTGTCCGATCTCGGAAGAGAACTGATCGCCCGGATGAATCGGCTGGGCGTCATTGTCGATGTGTCTCAGGTAACGGCCAAGGTGGTGATGGAGGTGACAGAAAACTCGACGGCGCCTGTGATTGCCTCCCACTCGGGCGTCAAGGCGATCGTGGACAGCCCCCGCAATCTGACCGACGAAGAGATGATCGCCATCAAGGACACCGGTGGCCTGGTCGGTATTGTCGCCTTCTCGTCCTACCTGAAAAAAAGTGACCCGGAGCGGCGGCCCGCCTTGCTCAAGATCGAGGAAACCTACGGCAGCAGCACCCTGGCCGATGTGATGGCCGACCGGCCGGACCAGGTGGGGCAGTTCCAGGCCGATATGGCAGCCCATGAGGAACGCTTCCCCCGGGCCAATGTGGGTCACCTGGTGAATTCCATCGACTATGCTGTCCAGCTGATCGGCATCGACCACGTGGCCATCAGTTCGGACATGGAGCATGGCGGCGGAGTAACCGGCTGGATGAACGCCGGCGAGGCCTTCGGGGTAACCGAAGAACTGGTGAGACGGGGCTATTCCGAGGCCGACATCGCCCAGCTGTGGTGGGGAAATTTCGCTCGGGTGTGGCGCGCCGTGGAGGCCGCTGCCGGCGGCTGAGCCGTGATTGCTTCGGAGGCGACCCTCAATTATTTCAACCGGGGAAGGGGCGAAAAGGTCAGCTTGTCGGCTGTCCGCGGGACACGCTGATTCTGTTTGACGGCCTCGGTGATGGTCGTTGACAGGGCATTTTGCGCCTGCTCAAGAATCTCATTGAGCCTGGGTATCCCCCAGGTCGATTTCAAAGAGAGTCGAGGTTCCCGGGAGAGCCTGGGAAATTTCTGTCACCGCGCTTTGGACATCCTCAGCTTCCATTTGCAGCATCTGTTCGGCATTACTGCTGGCATGAGGCATCGCTGCAGTGGGGTCTTCGATCACCCAGATCTCGGCCAGCAAGCCCGAAACGGCTACGGTTTTGACGAAAGTAAGTAGATCCCCGTAGACGCTGGCCTGATCGGGATCGTGACTACCCCGAAGGGAAATTTCGTAGATCCCGGGTAATTGCCACAATTGGGCCAACCAACCGCCCACCTCAGCGTGATCGGTTCCCAGCTCGGCCTGTTCCAGTGCGATGAGCGCCCGATGATCATCCTGGGATCTGGCGAGTAACGGGGGGTACTTCCGGGAAAAAGCCGTTCTGAGAGCCAGGGTTCCTATGTCCTGGAGCAAGGCCGCCAGAAAGAGTGCCTCCGGGTCGGGTAGTGTGGCCCACTGTCCCAGCTGGCGGGCGGCTACTCCGGAAATAGGAGAACGACGCCAGAACCTGGAGAGATCCGCACCTTCCGTGCTGTCCCGACGAAGCGATTTCACGATTGAAAAGGTCAAGGCCAGCGTTCGAACGGCATCAACACCCAGCAGAGCGACGGCGTGATCGAGCTTGGCTACCTGGCGGGGAACAGCAAAATAAGGTGAGTTAACGATCTTGAGTAATCGTACACTCAAAGCGGGATCCTGACCTATGACCTGGGCCATTTTAGGAAGATCGGGTTCCTCCCTCTGGCACAGATCAAGGATTTGAATGGCCACTCCGGGGAGGGTGGGTAAGGTTGTACAAGCCTTGGGATTTTCCAGGATTTGAGAATCCATTCACATTCACCCGCAAGGGACACTGCTGTTTTTATTGGACCCGCCTTGACAATGAGTCAGATCGGCACGGAATCTGAAAATCTTTAGGCCGTAGGCCGGGATGCCGCATCCGGGATGGGTAGGTGTGGCGGAGGACAGGGCACCGAATGGGGCCGGCACTTTTTTAGTACAATGAATCAGGGTATGATTTCCCCGTGATCTGGTGTGGCACCAGGGCTCGGAGTGAGGTCAATCCCCCGTCCAGTTCCATGCCGCTAAAAAAAAAATGGAGTCACCATGAAGAAAGCAATTCAAAAGTCATTTCTGGCCGGGCTGTTCATCTCGCTGGTTCTGTCGGGATGCGGAAGCAGCCAGGGAGTGGACTCGTCGGTTGAGCCGGGTCTTTCCTTTCGCGAATCCATTACGGTTGGAAACCCTGAAGGCAATCCATCCGGTCCCTACCTGGTGACTTCCGAGACCAACAAGGTTTTGATGAGCTGGACGGAAGAAAACAGGGATGGGGAGGGTCGCAATGTCCTGATCGCCAGGTTGAGCAGTGACGGTCGGTTATTGGATGAGATCCGACAGATGAATCAGGAGCCGAGCGGGTCCCGTGGGGGTGAGCACAAGGCCAAGTTCACCCTTGCCGAAGATGACTCCGTATCGGCTCTTTTTGTTGCCTTTACAGAGGTCTACAAACACAGGGTGCTGAAGTCGGCCTTTGCCGACGGCGACGGACCCTTCTCCTCGGAGCTGAGGCTTAACGACGACCAGCGGGAGGTCAGCCGCGCTAATTTTACCGCCATTGGCACAGCACCCGATGGGAGGATCTACGTCGCCTGGCTGGACGGGCGCAATGATCTGGAAGCCAAGGAAGTGTTCATGACGGTATCCGAAGATGGTGGCAGGAGCTTCGGCAAGAACTACCCCATTTCCGCTCTGGCTTGCCCGTGCTGTCGGCCCAATATAGATTTTCTGGATGGCGGCAAAACCATGGTGGTCACCTATCGGGACAACGGAAGCCCTTCAGCAGATGGTCAAGTGGACAATGTGCGCAACCATCTGATGATTCATTCCCAAGACGGAGGTCAGACTTTCAGTGATCCGGTCGTGATCAGCGATGATGGGTGGACTTTTGAGCGTTGTCCGCACGCGGGAATTTCCATCGATGTCGACAGCCGGGATCGGATCCATGCGGTCTGGTGGACCGGTGGTCGGACGCCCGATGAAGCGGGCATCTACTATACCTCCTCACAGGACGGCGGCAGGAGTTTTGCCCCCCGGCAGTTCATCTCAGATGCGCCGGCGGACAGAGTGCTTCATACCGAGGTGACGGTCGATAAAAACGACACCGTCTATATTGCCTGGGAAGGCGTCAAGCAGGACAACTCCCGTATTTTCCTTGCCCACCGCAGGGCCGGCGAAAAGGAGTGGAGCCGCATTTATCAGGTCAGTGGCGGTGCCTGGAATACCTTCTATCCCATGCTCACGACCGACGATAACAGCCTCTATGTCTCCTGGACGGAAAGGAAAGGCGAGAGCTCTCAGATCAGGTTGCAGACCTCACCTTTAGCGGGAAGTTGAGCGAGGGATCCGGCCGCTTTCAGAACGATTTCCCATGCCTCAAAAGATCGGGCGCAGACTTTTTTTGATTGCGACCGCAGCCGGCCTATCCCCGGAGCTGGGTGTTTCTCAAGGGACGGTGGATGGGGCAAGGGTTCTTGCCTCGTTTAGCTTCGGTAGAGGAATTTATTACTTCAATCCTGCAGGCCTCCATGTCGAGGTGGGTCAGTCTGTCCAGTGGGCGGGCCTGGGCACCAGTCGTTTCGGTGGTGGCCATTCATCCTTCCATCGAAAATCATGAACTGCGCATCCCTTGAAAAGGCAGAACCGTTTGATTCAAGGAGTCGGTCCTCGGATCCCGGAACATTCGAGTGGACGTTTGAGGTAGAGGGCACGTATGACTACTATTCGCAACCCGAGGAGTACTTTGGGATGGTGGGTAGGATCGTGGTGGGGAATCCAGGAGGTCCGGGTGAGCGGCCCCCCAGGGTATGGAATTTGTGAGGGGCGTGCCGTGATGTACCCCGATGCCGCAAGCCTTCTGGAGTACCTCGAATCAGAGGAAATTGTCCGGGAAAAAACAGTCCCGTGCCCTCTGGAACTTCTGGAACGTCGGTTTCCGTGGAGGTAGCCGGCAGGATCGCCTGATGAGGGCCGAGCCCAGAGTGTGATCGCCGCAACGGCGGCAAAAAGCAGAGGGTGTTTCAAGGTAAGCTTTCTGTGGACGTTGTCTTGACTGTTATTGTGGTTCTCCCGGCAACGCTCCAAAGTCAGGCGGTGGAAGCCGGTGCTGTGTGGCGGCTTCATAGGCTGAAGCGATCTTGATTAAGGTGGATTCCTCACCCACACCCGACCACACCATCAGGCTCAGCGGCATGGGGCGGGGAAGCAGCGACCGCTGAGTGCCGCTGACATAGATGTACGAGGTCTTGTCATCACTGAGTTCGAATCCAGGCTCGTAGACGACCCGGTTATAACCGGCCGGAAAGACGATCTGGGGGATTCCAACAAATGCGGTGAAGCGTCCACAGCAACTCACGGCACTTCGATCATTGGCGGTCGGCTGGCTGGCGCCGCCAATCTTTCGATGGGGAAGGGTGTTCTCCGGATTGACAAAGGCGTCGATGCCGTTTTCATACATCACCTTTTGAATCACCAGCCTCATCACGGCCCGCATCTTGAACATATCGATGCCTCTGGTTGGGTTGAGGTCCTGCACATCGACCGCATTTTCGGCACTCCTTCGATCACTGTCCGATACTGTTTTTTCATTGGCAACCCAGCTGGCCCAGTCAAAGACCCTGGAATCCCCTCGCTCCGCCAGATATTTGGCCGTGTTGAAGTGCCCTCGCCCGGTATTGTCAAAACCGGTAGTGATGCGGCGGATGTTGACCAGGTCCGATAGCGGAGCCTCGCCGAGTGCCAGTTTAACCAGATAATCCTTGCTACTCACATCAAAGCTCGGTACGGCAAATTCTAGATCGCCCGAGCGCGTCGTTCTGGAGAAAAACTCGGGCACATTCATGGGAAAGATCTCGGCGAAAGCATCCTGAAAGGTGTATTTCATGTTGGGAACATCGCGATCGTCCGGATAGAGTGGGTCGACTGACTCAACCAGCTCGGCTCCAAGCTGATCGCGGAGAACGACTTTGATTTCGTTGTCGAGCTGGTCACTGATGGCCGCATCGTTCTGGCTGTGTTTGACCATGTACTCGCGCATGATGGCAATTCTCAAACCTGCAAGAGGCCTGGCGTCGCCTTCGAGGTCGTCTTCATCGACCAGGAAACTGGCATAGGGTTCATCCGGGATCAGGGATCTGGGAATGGCGGTGAAGTATTCCCTGGGGGTGTACCCTTTGATGGCATCGAGGACCGTCACGGCATCTTCGACCGTGCGGCAATGGATGCCGGCGCGGTCATCCATCTTCCGGGCCAGAATGCCACCGTCCGAATTCACGCCTTTGGTGGTCAGGAAGTTGACGACGTTACTCCTGGATGCGGGACCCTGACAGGAAGCAAAGGTCTGCTCGCAAATGGAGCAGACCACCAGATTGGCGCCAACCGAGACACCCGAGCCGGAACTGGTTCCTCGCGTTTCCCGCTCCGTATCATAGGGGTTGCAGGGCTGCCCTCCCCAGGTACTGATCGAGGTGGTGGGTCTGCGGTCCCCGGGGATCGGTCCTGCCGGGGAAAAAATTCTGGCCGGTGGAGCGTCGGCGGGAGTCGGAGATAGAGAAATTCGGTTGTTGCTGGCCGTGGCGATGGCGTAGACGATGGCCCCTTTTTCCCGAACCTGTGCTACCGGAACGGAGTCCCTGGCGGGTGCATCCATGGCGAAGTTGACGTCATTCCCACCGGTTCCCCGAATGTCCTTGGCGTCGTACCAGTTCTTGAAGGAGAAGGGAATGCAGTAAAGGGGCAGACTCTCTAGATCGGGATTGTTGCCGTATTGCGCATCCAATTCAGCCGCTCTTTCCAGAGCATCGGGCAGCTGGCGGAATTCTTCGCAACCTTGTGGGGCTCCTGCCGGAAGTGGGCCGGTTGACGGATGGGCATCAAACTCCCCTTTACAGGTCACCGAGCGCTCACCACGGATGTTGATGGTTTCCAGTGCGTTGAGCTGGCCGGCGTTGGCGATCCCAACTCTCATCCCGAATTGCTGCCAGACGTTTTCATCCGAGATGGTGGTCTCCATTCGGCCAAAGTCCAAAGGCGTTCCCCGGTACTCACCATAATCGGGGAGCAAGCTGGAGATCGCCACGGTCTCGGTCGGAAACTCCAAAGGTGCACCTGCTGAAACGACGCCGGCGGCGGGACGAACGGAAGCTCCGTTTTCAGTGACCAGCTGGGTGCAGACCCCGTTGTAGGCCTTGGCCCGATTGACATACATCTGGGTCAATTCCCGGCAGGTGATCTGCTCGGATCTGATCGCGTCGTGAATATCACTGATGCTTGCTTCCACTAACTGGAAGCTTGACTGGCCAAGGACAGGCGACAATGGGGACAAAAAAAACAGGCTTCCCAGAAGTGAGGCAAGGATCATATGGTTTGGCTTGGTTATCAGCAATTTTCTGTTATCCATCGAGACCTCCCTAGGGTTTCTCAGTTTTGTCATGCAATCGCAGGATTTTCTTTGTTAGATACTAGAGGGTCAAAGGGTACAAAGGCAATAGGTCCGGGGTGATCGATTCAGTCACGGAGCAGTGAGATGCTCCACTTTTTACGGTCCGGGCTATTGTACATTTCCCGACCGTTCCACCCCAGGCGAGCTATTCTCCATTTGAGATCCGTAGCTTCAGCCTTTAAAATGACGGCTATTCATAATTTAGGAAAATCAGTATCCTGAATTTTCTTTAGGAGGTGCCAATGTTCAGAACAGTGAGCGTCCTTGTGGTCGCGACTTTTATCCTGGGGATGGGATGGGCGGCCGAGGACCAGATGAGTCCGGAACGGGTGTAAATCGATCTTTCCAAATTGGGGCCTCAGGTCGGCGAGCAGGCGCCCGTTGCGAAAGTCAGGGCCAGCATTGCCATAAGAGCCAGGAATTTCCAATCAACAAATCTTCTGTGAATCATTCCGATTCCTCCGTTGGAGAATAAAAAAAGGCGTTATCGCTGGGGGCTTCCCGGTTTACCGGATGAAGGATCAACCGACTCTTGCGGTTCGGGAAAACTTCCCAGGGCCGTTTCCTCGTTGTCGTAGATGTCAAAGAGACGGGTCAGTTTGGTAACGATCAGGATCTGTTGCAGGGTTTGGGTCGGTTGGAGCAGCTTCATTTCACCGCCCCTCCGGGTGACCGAAGTAAAGGATTTGATGAGTTGTCCGATTCCGGAACTGTCGATGTGCGCAAGATGCTGAGCTTCCAGGAGAATGTGCCGGACTCCGTTCTCCAGCAGTTCCGCGATCTTCCGGCCCAGTTCGGCACTTCCCTGCGAGAAGGAGAGATCGCCGTGTACATTCAGGACCGCGATGTCTTCGACCTGCCGCGTCGTGTCCAAACTTTCATTTAAGTCTGTCCTGATCCTAATGTTAGAGGGGGAAGAAGCCTGAGGGCAAGAACCGCCTGAGGTTGCAGTGTTCCCCGGCTCTATGAGATCGTTTCCGGGCGATCCTACAGGATCCAGGATCAAGGGGAGGTTGAGTGAGTCTTCACGTGCTGTGGCCGCACATCTGCTGGGGCGACGATTTTGCGATCGAGAAGGAAGCGCTGGGCCAGGGAGTTGTGGGGGAATTCTGTACCGATTTTGAGCAAGTCAGCGACCAGCAATGGGCCGGCTGCGACGGTGTGGTCGGTACCCTGGACATTCCCGAGGAACATATCGGGAAGATGAAGCGCTGCCGGATCTTCGTGAATCGGACCGTCGGCTACGACAACATTGATCTGGAGAGGTGGGGCGAGCTGGGGGTGCCGGTTTGCAATAATCCCGCCTATGGCACCCGGGAGGTGGCCGATCATGCCGTGGCCCTGATGCTGGCTCTGATCCGAGGGATCAACTTTCACGACCAGCGGCTGCGCGCCGATCCAGCCGGCAACTGGGACCGGACCCTCAATCCTTTCGCCAGGAGACTCTCGGACTGCACCTTCGGGGTGGTGGGCCTGGGGCGTATCGGTACCGCCGTGGCCCTGCGGACCCGGGCCTTCGGCATGAAGGTGCTCTATTACGACCCTTACAAGTCCCGGGCCGACGTCTCGATTGACGTTGGTCGAGCGGAGAGCCTGACCGCACTGATGGGCCAGTCCGATGTGGTGAGTCTTCACACTCCCCTCAGCGATGAGACCCGCCACATGATCGGTCCCGCCGCACTCGAAGCGGCCCGGCCCGGTCTGATTCTTATCAATACCGCCCGGGGCGCAATCGTCGATTTTGAGGCCCTCTACCAGGCCATGAAAAAGCAGCGGGTGCTGGCGGCGGGTTTGGATGTGCTACCGCGCGAACCGGCGGATACCCAGGATCCCCTGATCAAGGCCTGGCAGGCCGGAGAGGAGTGGGTCCGGAATCGCCTGATCCTGACTCCCCACCATGCCTTTTTCACGCCCGAGAGCCTGCGCGACATGCGGGCCTTTGCGGCTAAAACGGCGGTGCGCTATCTGCAGGATGGTGTACTCGAGAACTGCGTCAATGAGGAGTTTTTGAAGTTTCGCCGCTGACGTAAATGAATTCCTACGGCGCCAGATTCATGCGCCGAAGCAGGTCGGTGAAGCGAGGGTCATCGCGGAGGGAAGCGAAAAAAGGATCAACGTTGAGAAAGGTCAGGCTGCCGTCACGGTCCTCATATCGCTTTTCCAGCAATTCAAAGGCCTGGTCCTTCTCGCCAAGCTGGATATAGGCCCTGGTCATATCACTCGAATTATCACCCATCGAAACATTCGCACGCTTTGCCTTTTCGGTCCAGTAGCCGAGCTTCCATCGCCAGTAGGATTCCCTGCCTGAGGTCGCGGCTTCCGAGATTCCGGCAACTTCTTCCTCGCTGACGCCCAGAAGAACCTGCTCTCTTTGCCAGGCTGCCGCCGCTGCATCGTACAGCTCCATGGCTTCAAAAACGTGGGCAGTCCTCCCATGCACACGGGGGATGTCCGGATATAATTGCTGGGCCGCCTGTGCCTGCTCGAGGGCCTCATCGTATCGGCGGGCCATCAAAAAATGCAGTGCGGCTGCGGTTCGTGCCATGGGATTGAGCGGGTCCAGCTGCTGGGCACGCTTGATTGCCACAAGGGCTTCATCATGGCGTCTCAGGGCCGACAGCACGAAAGCATAACCATAAGTTGCCGCGAAGGAGCTCGGGTCCAGTTCCATGGCCAGGTTGAATTCTCTTTCGGCTTCCTCCAGGTCAAAACGGACCACACGTTGAACATCTCCCAGGGCTGCATGAGCTTCGGCCAGTGTGTCGTCCAGCTCCAGCGCCTTTATGGCCATCTCCTCGGCCTTGGGCATGGCTTCCCCTGTGGCCATGGCACGGAGAGGGATAGCCAGGAGGCGATAGCTTCGGGACAATCCGGTGTAGGCACGAGCAAAGCTGGGATCTCTATCGATGGCGGTCTCGAAGTGTCCAATCGCATTTCGATAACCAAACGGGGTGTTCTTGACCTCTTCGAATCTGCCCCTGAGATAGGCGGCATGAGCCTGGTCGTTGTCGGTGTAAGTCCGGGTGAGCTGAGTTTCTTCTTCGGGCGTGAGATCGAGGCGCAGACTATCGGAGATTTCCTTTGCGATGCCTTTTCGCATCTCCAGAATCTCCCGGAGTTTTCCAGTGAACTCTCCTCCCCACAACTGAGTGTTTTCCTTGACATCCACCATTTCGGCCCGGATCGAAAGGTCCTCACCGCGCACCAGAACCCTTCCCGTCACGAGCGCCCGTACTCCCAGCTCCCCGCCCACGGTTTGAGGATCGATGTCCGGTTCCCGAAAGCGAAAGGAAGAGGCCCGCGAGATGACCCTCAGATTCTTCATCTGAGACAGGTTGTTGATGATGTCCTCGGAGATTCCGTCGCTCAGAAAATCCCAGTCCGAGTCATTGCTCACATTCTCGAAAGGCAGGATGGCGATGGAATCGATGGCGTTCTCTACCGGAGTCGGGACCGGGGAAGGCCGGAAAAGGGCCAGGGCCAGCAAAACAAGAATTGCTGCGCCGCCCGCCAGCGCTGGCCACAGGTAACTTCGTTTGACAGGAGCAGCCGGGCCGACCGCCGATTCTCTTGAAGTGTCTCTCTTGAGCCGCTTGAGATCCGCCATCAGTTCTTTCGCCGACTGGCAGCGGACCTCGGTATCCTTTTCAAGGGACTTGTTGATGATGTCTTCCAGCTCGTCCGGTCGATCCGGATTCAGCCGTGCTGCAGGGGTGGGCGTCTTGTTCAGGATGTCGTTGAAGACGGCAGCAGAGGTATCCCCCTGAAAGGGCAGTTTGCCAGTTGCCATCTCATACAGGACCACACCCAGTGAGAACAAATCGGTGCGCGCATCCAGTTCCTTTCCCAGTGCCTGCTCCGGCGACATGTAGGCCACCGTCCCCACCGTGGCGCCGGGACTGGTCAGCAGTTCCTGCTCCACCTGGGGCGTAGCCATCTGTGAGTCCACCTCAGGCTCCCGGGTCAGCCTGGCCAGGCCGAAGTCGAGCACCTTGGCATCGCCTCTTTTAGTGATAAAAAGATTGGCGGGCTTGATGTCCCGGTGGACGATGCCTTCGGAATGGGCCGCATCCAGGGCATCGGCAATCTGAATTCCCAGAGCGAGTAGTTCATCAGTCTCCAGGGCCTGGCCGGTGATGCGTTTTTTAAGCGTCTGCCCTTCCAGATACTCCATCACGATGAAGGGCTGTCCTTCATGTTCACCGATGTCGTAGATCACACAGATGTAGGGATGGTTGAGTGCCGAAGCTGCTCTAGCCTCTCGCTGGAACCGCTCCAGGGCCTGGCGATTTTCGGTGAACCTTTCGGGCAGGAACTTCAGGGCGACGTTACGGCCGAAGCGGGTGTCCTCGGCCTTGTAGGCCACACCCATGCCTCCTTCGCCCAGTTTCTTGACGAGCTTGTAGTGGGAAACAGTTTGGCCAATCATGAGCGAATAATTTGGTAAAGCTTAGATGGGATTATACATAAGTTCTCTACCGCAGGGGTGCTGATTCCGGGAAGGTCGTCGAGGGTATTGTCTTGTGGGTTGGGGGG
>JAYZBY010000174.1:0-6983 GCA_036338555.1 Acidobacteriota bacterium
TAAAACATCAGGCCATGAATGTGCCTCCAGCGACACGAGCTGGGGATCTGAGGAAGCCAGTTTTCCCACCGCCAGCTCCACATCTTTCAGGTTGACGGCACAAACTTCACATTGGGATTGAGTAATGATGTGGCTCGGTTGGAGTTGCTCCAGAACCGGATGAAAGACATCATAAACGGACAGCGCATCGTGCGAGGTGTCCCGGACATCCTGATCGATCTCCCGGCTGTTTCCCGAAGGGGAAAACTTGGGAGCTGTACAGACGGGAAGCGAGAGGACGGACTCAGGATAATCGCATTCATGGGAACGTCCCAGTTGGCAGTCTCCGAAATCCAGGGCGTGAACGATTTCAGTGGCACTGGGAATGAGTGATACGATCCTGGGCTGCATTTTCTCACACCTCATCTACTCGAATCGGGGGTGGTTGTCAACTTCCCGGAAAGGAAGCATCAGGCGATCAGCAGGCTCTCGATATGGAGTTTCAGGCCTTCTTTGCAGGCATGCCAGGGTTCGGAATTCTGAGCGTTCTTGGCCATGCCGATACTTCCCTCGATGGCGGCGATGATGAAGACGGCCGAGTGGTCAGGGTCGATGTCGGATCGAATCTGGGCTAGCTGCTGTCCCTCCCACAGGGCCCTGGCGAGGGTCTCCTGCCAGAGTTGGAAGATCCCGTCCAGGCGTTTCCGGAAGCCCTCGTCGACGGGGGACATCTCCTGGGCCAGATTGTTCAAGGGGCATCCCAGTTCGCAGGCCCCAGCCGAGAGATTGCCCTCCATGGCCTGATCAAGGGCGGCGAGGGCCTCCAAGGGGCTTTCAGCTGTCTCCAAAGGCCGGATCCAGATTCGGTGAATCAGCGGCTGGATGATTTCCTCCACCACCGCATGGCCGAGGGCGGCCTTGTTGGGGAAGTGGTGATAAAGGGCCCCTTTGGTCACTCCGGCCTGGGTCAGGATGCGGTCCAGGCTGGAGGAGCGGAAGCCGTGGCGGTAGATCTCCCAGTAAGCGGCCTGGACTAGTTTTTGCCGGGTTTGGTCGGGGTTTTTCCGGGTCCTCGTCATTTTCATACCGACTAGTATGTATGTTAAGGGAAAAGAAGTCAATCCGGCGTGCCCCTGGGCGTCAATTTGATGTCAGGATGAGATCCGGGTTAAGCATAATTCCGGCTGGAAAGTCCCTGGGCGGCGGTACATCCGCCCTTGTGCCCGGCGGTTCCCAGGATCTCCTGAGTCTCGGCATCCACCAGGACCTTCATGAAGCCCTGGGTTTCGCCCCTCTCGACCGCTCGGCCCGATTGTCTGACTTGATCTTCGGTCATTCCCACCCGTCCCAGCAACGGATCGATATACAAGGCGTAGGCCAGAATCCGATCGCTGAGCCGGCGAGGGTCGTCATCCAGCAAATTGGCGGCGACAATTTCATAGTCGTTGTAGGAGGTGTGAGTGAAGGCACCCTGGCCGTTGCGTCCCCCAGTGCCCATACCCCGGTCACATTGGTCTGCAGTTGGTCGTCCACCCCGATGTAGCCCCATTTGTCGCTCTCAATGCCTGCCTTGTCCAGGCCCAGATCATCGGTGTTGGGGACCCGGCCCACCGCCAGCAGCAGATGGGAACCGGTCACTTTTCGGGCTCCCTTTTCACAATCCAGATTCACTCGCACCCGGTCTTTATCCTTCTGGGGATCGATGCAGTCGGCATCCAGCCTAATCTGAATGCCTTCGTTTTCGAGAATATCCTGGACCGCCTCGGAAATGTCTGTGTCTTCGCGCTGAATCAAACGGGAAGCCCTCTCGATAATGGTGACCTGGCTGCCAAAACGCCGGTACATCTGGGCGAATTCCAGACCGATGTAGCTTCCGCCAATGATGATCAGATGCTCGGGGAGGAGATCCACCTCCATCATTGTGGAGTTGGTCAGGTACTGGACGTCCTTGATGCCCGGGAAAGGAGGAACGAAGGCCCTTCCTCCCACATTGATGAAGATTTTCTCCGCGCCTCCAGAACCTCTTCGCCGACACGGATGGAGTGGGAATCCTCGAATCGCCCGTGCCCTTCATAGACGGTGCAGTTCTCGGTGCCCTTGAGCCATTTTTCCACGCCCTGGTTGGACTTGGCCACGATTCCATCCTTACGTTCCTTGACCCTCTTCATATCCACGGTCAGGGAGCCGTCAAGGGTGAGGCCGAACTCCTCAACACGCCGGGCGACATGAGCCACCCGAGCACTGGAGACCAGGGTTTTGGTGGGGATGCAGCCGGTGTTGACGCAGGTGCCGCCGAATAACTTGCGTTTGATGATGGCGACTTTCATTCCCTCTTTGGCCAGTCGCGCCGCCAGGGAGGGTCCCGATTGTCCGGTCCCGATGATGATCGCGTCGAACTGTTTGCTCATGTCAGCGGCTCGGCGAAACTCAATTCATGATGGTCAGGATCCTGGATGTGAAAGTAACGCTCTCCCCATTCTCCGTCCCGTGGAGCTTCCGGGTTGAGCCCTTTTTGCTTCAGGTCCTGGTACAGGGCATCGACCCCCCGAACACGCACGATGATCCGGCCCCACCAGTTTACCGAAGCCGGGGCTGCCATCAAGTTAAGGAACTCCTCTTTTCCGATGCGAAAACTGGTGAAAGCGGCGGTGGGGCCGCCGACGACGAGTTCCAGGCCGATACGTTGGTAGAAATCCACCGAACGGTCCATTTTCTGTACGGCCAGGGTGACGGCACTGATATGGACGAATTCCATGGGGCTTTCTCCTGTCCCCGGGCAGACCGGACCCTGAATTTCCAGCAAAAAAGCGAACCCTGGAGTCCTGGGCCAGCTGGAATGCCTCCGGCAGGCCCAGGACTCTAAAAGGATGAACTTACGGACAGGTCACATCGTGCTCGACGGTTACTCCACGGCTGGTCAGTGTGGCAATGTCAGCACAGTCGTCTGTATCCAGATTGTTCCCCCTGATTTTCAGCGTATCCCCGGTTCCCAAACCCGGATTGTCGAATAAAGGCGATAGATCGATGATCCGGTTGTTTTCCAAATCTAGCTCTTGCAGTTCGATCAGCCCTGACAAGAGGTCGAGTTCCCGGACCACGCCGTCACACGCTCTAAATATCTCCAGATTCACAAGCCCTTGCACAAATTCCAGATTGTCGATGCCGGGTACGTCTCCGAATGGACTCGGGAAGAGCTGGCCACACACATCGAGTTCTTTCAGGGTCACAAGTCCGGCGACGATGTCCAGTCTGGAGCTGCTGAATTTGTTATTCTTCAAATCCAACTTGGTTAACTTGTCGAGATTGGCCAGGGCCTCATCTCTGATAATGACATTGTCTTGAGCAACAAAGTCGGTGAGGTCAACAAAGGACTCCACACCATCCAGGAGGCTAATCTGCCTGGATGAGCAGTCCAATTGGGTAATTGTTTTCGCGCCACCCAGGGTCACGAACTGGGTGGGACTCAGGCTCAAGGCGCTCCTGGCGCACGCCTCCAAGCCGCTGTCTGCGAAAACGATAATGGTCGTGTCATTATCGGAGGCCTCGTTGTCCGGCAGGTCGTCGTAGAGGTCGGGTACATCGTATAAGAAAAGCCTGGATCCGCCTTCCCCCGCCTGAGGTTCCTCCGCATCAAGGAGTTCCGTCACCAGGATGGCCTCCACCCCGGTGGTGCCAAACGAGGTGCCATCCGGAAGGAAAGCCACCTCGGTGGCATCGATATTCGACACCCAGGGAACCTGCAAATCCAGGGCGGGCGACAGCAAAGTCACACGGCGTGCCCCGACTTCCACCACCAGCAACTGGAGGGAGTGGGGACAGCTGACCCCGGTGCGATAGAGTGCCAGCAGTTGACCCGGCCCCTGGAGGTCGGAAAATGCAATGCTTACCTGCTGCGTCTCAGCGTTGAAGCGGCGAATCACTCCAGCGGCTGTGTCGGAGGTGTAGATATCCCCGGTACAGCGATCGCGGGCCAACCCACCCCCTCCCAGGGGGAAGGTGGCCGCCTGTGGTCCCAGTGCCCCGGGAAGTCGGGAGGTCACCAGGTCAAATTCCACCAGAATCTTGGGAATAATCGTCACCTTGTCCTGCTCGGCCACCAGCAGGTCTCCAGTGGAGGAATCGAGGACCAGAGCAGTGGGTTGATTGAGTCCGGTCGCCACTTCGAAGGTGTCTCCGTTGGCCGGATCGAGCCGGATGACTTTGCCGGAGGTCTGCAATGCCAGGAGAAGAAACTCTTTTCCGCTGCTGGCGGTGAATGAGATGATCTTGGTGACCTTCTCATCGTCGAAACTTTTGATTGAGGTGCGGACATTCCCGGAAACTATCTCAAAAATCTCGCTGTTGTTTGATATTTGTGAGGGAGTGGTTGCCTGTGGAGCAGAGCCCTCTCCCGCCGAACTGAGGATGGCGAGTTCGGCAGAATAGAGGTTCTGGAGAGACCCCAGATAAACCACCGACTGGACCACGTATTTCGTGGAAGCGAAGATCTGTTCTTTTTTCAGGACGTCAACCGATGATCCCCCTTTTTGAAGTCCCCCTTGCGCAGATACCGTGACCACTCGGGGCAGCGGCACCTGAATCGGCGCGGTGTATTGGCCGGCATCATCGATGGTCCCAATCGAAGAGTTGCCGCCTTCGATGTCGTTCACCAGCCAGGTTACCTCTCCTGTGATGCCCTCTACCTGAAAGGACTGAGTTGTACTGGGTTGAAGGATCGCCAGGGGCGGCGTGACGGTAACAGGATCGAGTCCTGCATCCGGAGCAAAGCTCTCCGGAGAGAGCTGAGGAGGAATGTTGGCCAGGACGGTAGCCGATCCAAAAAGAGAGGAGGAGTAAATAGGAAGGTTGCTTCTGACAAAAATAAAGCCTCGGACCTTATCCACAGCGTCTACAGCCAGTTCCGTGATCAGTTTGCTGATCCGTTCCCCGGGCTGCAGAAGCGTGTTGGTGGATCCTAAAATGACAGCCGAGCCTGTCTCTTCCATGGCCATAACGCGGATGTTGGCTGCCAGCTGTCCCGGATTCAGCAAGGCCACTCCGGTGAAAAAGCCCTCGCCGGTTGCCAGGTGGGAAAAGATCACCTCACTGAGTCCAACATTGGCCGGTGTGACCGTGGCAGCCGATCCGGACAAGGGGATCGCGTAGGTCAGAAATCCTGTGATGGCCGGAAGCGTCGATTCCACCTTGAGCCACCCCGGCAACAAGGCCGTTCCGGTCAGGGAAAGCAGTGCCGCCAGGTCCTCGACCAGAATGCTTCCCGGGTTGAGAGGTGCCGTTGCGTCGGCCACCAGCACTCCCGAAGGATCGAAAAACCTGATATCCAGAACGACAGAAGAACTCGAATTGTTGACCACCCCCAGGCTGGTCTCGAATCCGCCAAAAACAGCGACCTGGGGAAAGTACAGCTGAGAAAGCTTCTCATCACCACTGCGGGCACCCAGTCCCACCAGGTCTCCGGTGGGTGCCCTCACGAATTCAAAGCCGGCGACTTTGACATCGGAGGTCACCGTTACGTACTGATCCGAAGCGCTGGGGGTGGCGATTCCAAAAAAGTCCTGCACATCCAGTCGGACCGCACCCATGGCGGGGATGGACTGGGGCCGGGTAGCGGTGGAGGCGCCCCCAAGCAACTTCAGTTCCATTTCCGCGGCGGTGGCATTGGGATTGATGATATTGAGTTCCGTCGTGTAGTCCGAGTCAATCCGGACCTGGACAAAATCCAGCTTGTCAAAGGAAGCAGGTACATCAGCCCCATCAAATTCCGTGGTCGGAAAATTCAAAAAGAGAAAAAATCCAACCAGACCGTCGGTGGGGCTGGTGGCCTGAAACCAGCCGACTGTCGCCGGATCAAGGTCCGTGCCAAACAAGTCCGAGGTGAGCTTGGGGGGAAGCTGTTCACCGGCCTTGATGGTCAAAGGAGCCGGGACAAGAGCCCCGGGCACCGGCTGGCCGTCGGCTCCAAAGGCAGTGAAAGTGACCACGGCATCGGTCGCGGATGGATTCACGATGGCGATTCCAGTAAAGGTACTCTCTTCAGCGGAAAGCCGCGGAAAATTCAGCTTGCTCTCTGCTTGAACCGTGGCTGAAGCCGAAAATGAAATGATGAACAAGGCAAGGATGAGGCCAAGGGCGGCGGTTCTTTTCCGATTGAGCATACGGCCTCCCGTTTTGGAGCCTGTATCAGGCTTAGCTGGTCCTTTTGTTACACCGGGAAATAGGCCCTCGAAAGGGCTTAATGATGTTACCTAATGGAAGAGGAAATTTCAATGAAAACCTGGCCAAAACCCAAGTCCAGATTGAACTTACTGGTTTTTGAGAAGACTCTTCGGGCGTCTCCTCAGCCGGGCTAATGGAAGGCATCTCAATGCGCCGATTCCGGACGACAGCACGAATGCAAGAGGGTACCCGGCCCCCACGGCAAGTTCGTTGTAGCGGCCGCTCTTATGAGCGGCCTTCCGGAATCGGCGCATTGAGATGCCTTCCCACACTCCGGAAGCAACCTCCTGATCTCTTTTGTCAGCTGTCAGCTGTTTTTGTAGGTGCGCACAGCCGTGCACCCCTACCAATGGAAAGCTTGATCTAGCCCGGACTATAAATGAGTTTTTACTACATCGCCGACCGAGCGCAACACAGTCAGGACGGCGCTTCGTGACGCCGCCTTCATCTGAGGAACGAAGAGAACCTACGCATAATCCGGGCTCTCAGCTGGGTTCGCCGTGGGGGGTGGGCTGGCCTCTGAAAATGGTGGAGACTCCTGCCAGTGGTTGCGCCAGTTCCTGGTACACTTCAGGGCGTCTGTTCATGAGCCGGGGTCTTCTGTTTCGCAGCTCTTTGACCTTCTGCAAATCCAGGTCGGCCCAGACAATATCGTCCTTTTCCTCACTGGCGGGACCTGCAACCACTTGGCCGGTGGGGTCCACCACCAGGCTTCTTCCCCGATACACCATGCCGCCTTCCGGTCCGACTCGATTGACCTTCATGACGTAGGTCGAGGAGTAATAGGC